>NZ_JBEYFE010000043.1:11997-59355 GCF_040634235.1 Streptomyces sp. NPDC007157 | reverse complement strand
GCCCGGCCCGTTCAACACCCCCCCCCCCACACCCCACTAAAATTGCATTTAAACCCCCCCCTCGCCCCGGCCTCCCCGGCGCCCCGGCCCCCCCCCCCGGCCGGCGCGGCCGCCTCTGCGCTCAGGCCACCACGCCCGGCCTGCGCCGCCGCCTCGCTCAGGCCGCCAGTACCTTCTCCAACGCCCCCAGCGCCGACCGCAGTTCCTCCGCCGTGACGGTCAGCGGCGGGGCCAGCCGGATCGTCGAGCCGTGCGTGTCCTTGACGAGGATGCCCTCGCGCATCAGGCGCTCGCTGATCTCGCGCCCGGTGCCGATCGCCGGGTCCACGTCGACGCCCGCCCACAGCCCGCGCGCGCGGAAGCCGACCACGCCCCTGCCCACCAGTTCCGCCAGACCGTCGCGCAGGACCACGCCCAACTCGGCGGCCCGGCGCTGGAACTCGCCGCTCTCCAGCAGCTCGACCACGGCCGTGCCGACCGCGGCGGCGAGCGGGTTGCCGCCGAACGTCGAGCCGTGCTCGCCCGGCCGCAGCACACTCATCACCTCTCGCCGGGCCACCACCGCCGACACCGGCACGATCCCGCCGCCCAGCGCCTTGCCGAGCAGCACGACGTCCGGGACGACGTCCTCGTGGTCGACGGCGAGGGTACGGCCGGTGCGGCCGAGGCCGGACTGGATCTCGTCGGCCACGAAGAGGCAGCCCGCCCGCCGGGTCAGTTCGCGGACCCCGGCCAGATAGCCGTCGTCGGGGATCATGACCCCGGCCTCGCCCTGGATCGGCTCGATCAGCACGGCCGCCGTCGTCTCGTCGACCGCCGCCTCCAGCGCCGCCAGGTCGTTGTACGGCACGATCCGGAAGCCCGGCGTGAACGGTCCGAAGCCCGCGCGGGCGGTCTCGTCCGTGGAGAAGCTGACGATCGTGGTCGTACGGCCGTGGAAGTTGTCCGCCGCGACGACGATCGTGGCCCGGTCGGCCGGGACGCCCTTCACGTCGTAGGCCCACTTGCGGGCCACCTTGATGCCGCTCTCCACCGCCTCGGCGCCGGTGTTCATCGGCAGCACCATGTCCAGGCCGGTCAGCGCGGCCAGCCGTTCGGCGAACTCGGCGAGCCGGTCGTTGTGGAAGGCCCGCGAGGTGAGGGTCAGCCGGTCCAGCTGGCGGTGTGCGGCCTCGACCAGAGCCGGGTGGCGGTGGCCGAAGTTGAGGGCCGAGTAGCCGGCCAGCATGTCGAGATAGCGGCGGCCCTCGACGTCCTCCACCCAGGCGCCCTCGGCACCGGCGACGACCACGGGCAGCGGATGGTAGTTGTGCGCGAGGACCGGCTCCTCGGCCTCGATCAGCTCGGCGGAGGTACGGGTGTGCGCGGGTGCGGTCATCGATGACTCTCCTCGGACCTCAGCGGATTTCCTGGGTGCAGCACTTGATGCCCCCGCCGGCCTTGTGGAACTCCGACAGGTCGACGGCGACCGGCTCGTAGCCCTGGTCGGCGAGCCGGGCGGCGAGCGCCTCGGCCTGCGGCGCGATGAAGACCCGGCGGCCGTCGGAGACGGAGTTCAGCCCCCATGCCATGGCGTCGTCGCGGGTGGCGAGAACCGCCTCCGGGTACAGCCGGCGCAGTACCTCGCGGCTGCCGCTGGAGAAGGCCTCGGGGTAGTACACGATGTTCTCGTCGTCGAGGACGAACAGCGCGGTGTCCAGGTGGTAGAAGTACGGGTCCACCAGGGTCAGGCTGATCACCGGATGGCCGAAGAACTCCTGCGCCTCCCGGTGCGCCTCCCGGGTGGTGCGGAAACCGGTGCCGGCGAGCAGGTACCGGCCCGTCCAGACCAGGTCGCCCTCGCCCTCGACCACCGAGCCCGGGCGGTACACGTCGTAGCCGGCGGTCTTGAACCAGAGGTCGTAGTGGGAGGACTCGGGGCGCCGCTCGGGCGCGTGGAACAGGGAGCCGAAGACACGGCCGCCGACGACCACCGCCGAGTTCGCGGCGAAGACCATGTCGGGCAGGCCGGGGACCGGCTCCAGGTGGTCGACGCTGTGGCCATGGGCGCGGTAGGCGCTGATGAGCGCGGTCCACTGCTCACGGGCCAGGTCGACGTCGACCCTGGTGTCGGGGTTCATCCAGGGATTGATCGCGTACTGCACGGCGAAGTGTCTGGGTTCGCAGACGAGGAAGCGCCGGACGCGCGGCACACGGCTTTCGGACACAGAGGTGTTCCTCCGCTTTCCTGCGGTGTCGAGGAGGGTTGAGACCAAGGTAGAAAGCGTCGGATACGGGCGACAAGCAATGGATGTTGCGTGTCCGCGCAGGATTGCTGCGTCTCTGATCGCCCAAACGCAGCATCGGTGCGTTTACTCCCTGCCTGCCCCCGCTCTACGGCGGTGCCGCGTGGGTCGCACCGGCCTCCGGGCTCTCCGGGAGCAGATGCGACAGCACCATCACACTGATCGTCTTCCGGATGAAGGGCTCCACCCGGATCCGTTCCAGCACCTCCTCGAAGTGGTCCACGTCCCGGGCGCGGACATGCAGCAGGGCGTCCGCGCCGCCGGTCACCGTCATGGCCGCGGTGATCTCCGGGTGGTTGCGGACCACCTCCGCGAGCCGCCTGGGCGGGGCCGCGCCCTCGCAGTACACCTCGACATACGCCTCGGTACGCCAGCCGAGGGCCGACGGCTTCACGGTGGCCGTGAACCCGGTGATCACTCCGGTCTCGCGCAACCGGTCGACCCGCCGCTTCACGGCCGTCGCGGAGAGCCCGACGGCCGCGCCGATCTCGGCGAAACTGGTCCGCGCGTTCGCCATCAGCGCGGTGGTGATCTTCCGGTCGAGATCGTCGAAGGGGGCGGTGCCGCTGTTCATGTCCGCACTGTATCCACGGGGAAAGACACTTCCGGCCACGCCACTTCACACGGTTCGTCCGGCGCGGACGTCCATGTCCGGTGCATGTCCAGCGCCCCGGTCCGCCGCCTACACTCCGTTCATGCTGCGCGCCCTCGCCGTCGACGACGAACGCCCCTCGCTGGAGGAGCTCCGCTACCTGCTGAACGCCGATCCGCGCATCGGCAGCGTCGAGGGCGCCGGGGACGCCACCGAGGCGCTGCGCCGCATCACCCGCGCCCTGGAGTCCGGACCGCACGGCCCCGAGGCCGTCGACGTCGTCTTCCTGGACGTCCAGATGCCCGGCCTGGACGGACTGGAGATGGCCCGGCTGCTCACCGGCTTCGCCCGGCCCCCGCTGGTCGTGTTCGTCACCGCCCACGAGGACTTCGCCGTCAGGGCCTTCGATCTCAAGGCGGTCGACTACGTCCTCAAGCCGGTACGCAAGGAGCGACTGGCGGAGGCGGTACGACGGGTCGCCGAACTGCGCGGCACCGCACCGCACATACCCGTGCACGAACCCGACCCGGACCACCTGCCGGTCGAACTCGGCGGTGTCACACGGTTCGTGGCCGTCGAGGACATCACCCATGTCGAGGCCCAGGGCGACTACGCCCGCCTGCACACCGAGCGCGGCAGCCACCTCGTGCGCATCCCGCTCTCCACCCTGGAGGACCGCTGGCGCTCCCGCGGCTTCGTCCGCATCCACCGCCGCCACCTGGTCGCCCTGCGCCACATCGGCGAACTCCGCCTGGACGCGGGTACGGTGAGCGTCCTGGTCGGCGGCGAGGAACTCCAGGTCAGCCGGCGCCACGCGCGCGAGCTGCGGGACCTGCTGATGAGGAGGGCCTGACGGTGCCCACCGACCCCGCCGAACGCCGGGTCACCGTCACCGGCCCGCCCCGCCGCAGCCGCCGTGGCTCCGGCTACTACCGGCCGCGCACCGAGATCGACGAGCAGACCACCCTCGGCCACACCTACGTCCGCTCCCTCATGCGCTCCCAACTCCGCGTCGCCGTCGTCGTGTTCGCCGTGCTCGTGCTGCTCGTCGGCCCGCTCCCGCTGGTGTTCGCGGCCGCCCCGCAGGCCCGCCGCCTGGAGTGGCTGGTGCTCGGCTTCTGCCTGTACGCCCCGCTGATCCTGCTGGCCCGCTGGTACGTGCGCCGCGCCGAACGCAACGAGGAGGACTTCGTCCGACTCGTCGAGGACCGATGAACTCCCGTCCGGACGAGACCGGATGAACTCCAATTACGCCGTCCCGGCCGTCGCCCTCGTGGTCGTCGCCACCGTCCTGGTCGGCGCCTTCGGCCTGCGCATCTCCCGGACCACATCCGACTTCTACGTCGCCTCGCGCACCGTGGGCCCGCGCCTCAACGCGGCCGCGATCAGCGGCGAGTACCTCTCCGCCGCCTCCTTCCTGGGCATCGCCGGACTGGTCCTGGTGCAGGGCCCGGACATGCTCTGGTACCCGGTCGGCTACACCGCCGGCTACCTGGTCCTGCTGCTCTTCGTCGCTGCCCCGCTGCGCCGCTCCGGCGCCTACACCCTCCCCGACTTCGCCGAGGCCCGGCTCGCCTCGCAGCCGGTACGACGGCTGGCCGGGGCGTTCGTCGTCGGCGTCGGCTGGCTCTATCTGCTGCCCCAACTCCAGGGCGCCGGGCTGACGTTGGCGGTTCTCACCGGCGCCCCGGACGCACTGGGCGGACTGATCGTGGCCGTGGTCGTGGTGGCCACCGTCGCCGCCGGCGGCATGCGCAGCATCACCTTCGTACAGGCCTTCCAGTACTGGCTGAAACTCACCGCCCTGCTGGTCCCCGCCCTCTTCCTGATCCTCGCCTGGCAGGGCGCCGGCGCCCCCACCCACGCCTTCGACGAACCGGCCGCCTTCCGCGACCAGCGCACCGTCGCCGTCCAGGACACCCTCGACCTCAGGCTGGACCGCCCCCTCACGGTCACCGTCACCGGCACCGTCGACGGCCGCCCGCGCCAGGACACCAGGGTCACCCTCCCCGAGGGAACCCACCGCATCGCCGCCGGCACCCGGCTGACCTTCGCCAAGGGCACCCGGGTGCCCGCCACCGACCGGGGCACCAACGGCGGCATGTCCACCTCGCTCGCCGAGAGCCGCGAGGAACGCCCGCTGTACGCCACGTACGGGCTGATCCTCGCCACCTTCCTCGGCACCATGGGCCTGCCGCACGTCGTCGTCCGCTTCTACACCAGCCCGCACGGCGTCGCGGCCCGCCGCACCACGGTCGCCGTCCTCGCCCTGATCGGCCTCTTCTACCTGCTGCCGCCGGTGTACGGCGCCCTCGGCCGGCTCTACACCCCCGAGCTCACCCTCACCGGCAACGCGGACGCGGCCGTCCTGCTGCTGCCCGACCGGGTCATCGGCGGCCCCGGCGGCGATCTCCTCGGCGCCCTGGTGGCGGGCGGCGCCTTCGCCGCGTTCCTGTCCACCGCCTCCGGACTGACCATGGCGGTCGCCGGCGTCCTCACCCAGGACGTCCTCCCGGCGCGCGGGGTACGGCACTTCAGACTCGGGACCGTACTGGCCATGGCCGTACCGCTCGCCGCCAGCGTGGTCGTCGGCGGGCTGCCGGCCGCGGACGCCGTGGGGCTCGCCTTCGCGGTGTCCGCCTCCTCCTTCTGCCCGCTGCTGGTCCTCGGCATCTGGTGGCGGCGGCTGACCCCGCCCGGCGCGGCCGCCGGGATGCTGGTCGGGGGCGGCTCGGCGTTCTGCGCGGTGGCCGCCACGATGGCCGACTTCCCGGGCACCGGGAACCTGCACGCCCTGCTCGCCTGGCCCGCCCTCTGGTCGGTGCCGCTGGGCTTCCTCACCATGATCCTGGTGTCCCTGGCGACGCCGGGCCGGGTTCCGCCGGGCACGGCCGCGATCCTGGCCCGCTTCCACCTCCCCGAGGAACTGCGTGCGGAGGTGAAGGCGTGACCGGATTCCTGGCCGGCCTCCTGGTGGCCGTACTCCCACTGCTGGCCGCCGGCTTCTGGCTGGGCCGCCGCACCGCACGCCCCGAGAGCCTCGGCGGTCTCGGCACCGCCGTCGAACACGCCACCTTCGAGACCCTGCACACCGCCTCCCTCGCCGCGCCCCCGCTGCGCGCGGGCCTGACCGAGGAGACCGCCCGCCGGTCGGCCCGCCGGCTGCGCACCCTGCTCGGCACCGACGCCCTCTGCCTCACCGACCACGAGAACCTGCTGGTCTGGGACGGCGTCGGCGCCCACCACCGCACCGAGATCATGGAACGCCTCGCCGGACCGGTGGAGTCCGGCCGCGGCGAGGCCTTCCGGCTGCACTGCGAACAGCCCGACTGTCCGGTCCGCTGGGCGGTGGTCGCCCCCCTCACCGTCGACGACCGCGTCCACGGCACCCTGGTCGCCTGCGCCCCGCGCGAGTCCGCCGTCCTGGTCCGCGCGGCCGGCGAGGTCGCCCGCTGGGTGAGCGTCCAGCTGGAACTGGCCGACCTGGACCGCTCCCGCACCCGGCTCATCGAGGCCGAGATCCGTGCCCTGCGCGCCCAGATCTCCCCGCACTTCATCTTCAACTCGCTCGCGGTGATCGCCTCTTTCGTGCGTACCGATCCCGAGCGGGCCCGTGAACTGCTGCTGGAGTTCGCCGACTTCACCCGCTACTCGTTCCGCAGGCACGGTGACTTCACCACCCTCGCGGACGAACTCCACGCCATCGACCACTACTTGGCCCTCGTCCGGGCCCGCTTCGGCGACCGCCTCACGGTCACCCTCCAGATAGCCCCGGAGGTACTGCCGGTCACCCTGCCCTTCCTCTGCCTCCAGCCCCTGGTCGAGAACGCCGTCAAACACGGTCTGGAGGGCAAGACCGGCACCTGTCACATCCAGATCACCGCGCAGGACGAGGGCGCCGAGGCCCTGGTCGTCATCGAGGACGACGGCACCGGCATGGACCCCGGCCTGCTGCGCGGCATCCTCGCCGGCGAGACCAGCCCGTCCGGCGGCATCGGCCTGTCCAACGTCGACGACCGGCTCCGCCAGGTCTACGGCGACGACCACGGCCTCGTCATCGAGACCGCCCCCGGCGCGGGCATGAAGATCATCGCCCGGCTGCCCAAGTACCAGCCCGGGGTGCACTAGCGCTCCGCGGCATGCCGTCGTCGTCCGCGGCGCCGTCGTGGCCGGTCGCGCCCACGCGGCGGTGGCTGCGCATTCAACCCCACGCGGCGGTGGCCGCACATTCAGTACAGCCCCGCGCCCCTTCGGGGCGCTGCGTCAGTTGCTCTGGGTGACCACCATCGCGAGGGTCAGCAGCCCCAGTACCACCCACCCGAACCAGAGCCAGCCGTTGCTGCCGAGAGCCACCGTGTAGGCCGTCACCACCACGAGTCCGCCTACGGTGAGGACCCCCATCGCCTTGGTGGAACCGTTCGTAGAACCGGGCATCACGACACCCTCCTCATGGTCCGACTCCCTCCATGGTGCCCCCGTTCTGCCTCCGTACGGCGCACACGACGAAATGAGCCACCTGTCTTCCACATCCCCGCACTGGCCCAGGCGGCCGCCCGACGCCCAAAAGGACCGAATCCCTACCCCCGGGTCGGCACGTGACGGGCACAGGCCGTGCCCGACCGGTCCGCGTCCGCGCCCGGGTCACCTGGGCACCGAGCCGGGCGAACCCGAGCACCTCCGCCCGGGGCGAGCACCACGGGGGCCGGCGCGACGGTTCCTCGGACGACGGCCGCGGAGAGGAGAGCCCCGTCAGCCCTTGCGTGCGTTCAGCGAGGCCAGATAGGCGTTGTAGGCCTCGAGTTCCTTGTCGCCGTCCCGGTCCGCGGCCCGGTCCGTGCGCCGGGCCTGCCGCTGCTCGGAGCCGTACCACTGGAACAGCAGGGCGATCAGCACCAGCACGGACGGGACTTCACTGAACGCCCAGGCGATACCACCGGCCGCGGTCTGGTCGGAGAGCGCGTCGATGCCGAGCGAGGCGGGCGGGTTCTTGAACGTCTCGACCATCGGCTCCGACGCCATCATCAACGCGATACCGAAGAACGCGTGGAACGGCATGCCCGCGAACAGCTCCAGCATCCGCATCAGGTACCCCGGCCGGTGCGGTCCCGGATCGACACCGATGATCGGCCAGAAGAAGACGACACCGACCGCCAGGAAGTGCACCATCATCGCGACGTGCCCGGCCTTCGACCCCATCAGGAAGTCGAACAGCGGGGTGAAGTAGAGCGCGTAGAGGCTCGCGATGAACAGCGGGATCGTGAAGGCGGGATGGGTGATGATCCGCATGTACCGGCTGTGCAGCAGCGCCAGCAACAGCTCGCGGGGTCCCTTGCGGCCCTTCCCGGCGACGGGCAGCGCACGCAGCGCGAGCGTGACCGGGGCGCCCAGCAGGATGAAGATGGGCGACAGCATGCTGATGACCATGTGCTGCACCATGTGCACGCTGAACATGACCATCCCGTAGTCGTTCAGCCTGGTGCACATCACCAGCATGATGGTCAGCACACCGACGACGAACGACACCGTACGTCCGACGGACCACGCGTCCCCGCGCCGCCGCAGCCGCGCCACACCCCACCCGTACAGCGCGAGCCCCGCGACACAGGCCACGAGGAAGAAGGGATCCGCCGACCACTCCAGCCCCCGCCCCAGCGTGAACGGCGGCAAGTCCATGGGCATGCCGTGCCCGCTGTGATCCATCCGGCGGCTCCTGATTCGTGGGGGGTTGTGCGTTTCTGCCGCCCACAAGAGTAGAACCGTCCCGGGTCACGCCTACGACCGGGGGCACCGGAGCGCCCCGTCAGGGGCGCGGGGGAACTGCGCGAGCAACCGCCACGCGCCCGCACCCGCAACACAGCGGCAAGTCCCCTAAAGCACGGTCTCCGCCTCGTCGTACCGCTCCGCGGGAACCGTCTTCAACGTCTCCACCGCCTCGGCGAGCGGCACCATCACGATGTCCGTCCCCCGCAGCGCGGTCATGTGACCGAACTCCCCGCGATGCACGGCCTCCACCGCATGCCACCCGAACCGCGTCGCCAGCACCCGGTCGTACGCCGTCGGCGTGCCACCCCGCTGCACATGCCCGAGGATGACCGGCCGCGCCTCCTTGCCGAGCCGTTGCTCCAGCTCGATGGAGAGCTGCCGGGCGATCCCGGCGAACCGCTCGTGGCCGTAGATGTCCTTGCCGCCCTCGTCGAAGGCCATCGTGCCCGCCTTCGGCTTGGCCCCCTCCGCCGCGACGACGATCGCGAACCGCTTCCCGGCCTCGAACCGCTCGCCGACCCGGCGGGCCAGCTCCTCGATGTCGAAGGGCCGTTCCGGTACGACGATGGCGTGGGCGCCGGCCGCCATGCCGGAGTGCAGGGCGATCCAGCCGGTGTGCCGGCCCATGACCTCGACGACGAGGACCCGCTGGTGGGACTCGGCGGTGGTCTTCAGCCGGTCGAGGGCCTCGGTGGCCACACCCACGGCCGTGTCGAAGCCGAAGGTGACGTCGGTGACGGCGATGTCGTTGTCGATGGTCTTCGGCACGCCGACGATCGGCAGACCGGCGTCGGACATCAGCCGGGCCGCCTTCAGCGTGCCCTCACCGCCGATCGGGATGATCGCGTCGAGGCCGAGTTCGGCCACATGGCCCCTGGCCCGCTCCACGCCGTCCCGCAGGTGCGAGGGCTGGACCCGGGAGGAGCCGAGGATCGTGCCGCCACGGGCCAGGATGCCGGCCACGGCGTCGAGGTCGAGCTTGAGATAGTCGCATTCCAGGAGGCCCTTCCAGCCGTCCCGGAAGCCGATGACCTCGTCGCCGTGGTCGGCGACGGCACGGTGCACGACGGACCGGATGACGGCGTTCAGGCCGGGGCAGTCGCCGCCGGACGTGAGGACACCAATGCGCATAGCCCGAACAACCTTCTCCACGTGGGCCGAAGACCGGACCACGCTGTCCGGCTGACATCGCCGTCACCCTACCGGCGGGAGGGGGTCTCGCCGTACCGGGCGTCCGCCTGCTGGACGCGCCCGCACATGTGAGCGGACACCTGGTCAGGCGGGCCCGGAGTCGACCGTTCCGGTACGGTCAGGCGGGCTGCTGCGCCGACGCGATCCGCTCGCTGCGCAGGGCCTCGTACCACCGGTCGTCGATCGGCGGCAGCGCGTTCACGTCGAGCGCGAGCTTCAGCAGCAGGTCGGCGATGAGCGGGTTGCGGGCGAGCACCGGCCCGTGCATGTACGTGCCGAAGACGGTGTCGTTGTACGCGCCCTCCGTGCCGTCCCCGGTGCCGTTGCCCCGGCCGAGCTGGACGCGGGCGAGGGGGCGGGCGGTGGGGCCGAGCTGGGTGATGCCCTGGTGGTTCTCGAACCCGGTGAGCTGGGGCAGCCCGAGGCGCGGGTCGATGTCGGCGAGGACGTCACCGACGCACCGCTCCCCGGTGCCGCGCACGGTCGTCACGTCGAGCAGGCCGAGGCCCGGCTCGCGCTGGCCCAGGTCGTTGATGAACTCGTGCCCGAGGATCTGGTAGCCGGCGCACACCGAGAACACGATCGCGCCGTTCTCCACGGCCCGGTACAGGTGCCCGTCGCGGCGCAGCCGCTCGGCGGCGAGCCGCTGCGGACGGTCCTCACCGCCGCCGATCAGGTAGATGTCGCCGGAGGTCGGGATCGGCTGGTCGCTGCGCACGTCCAGCCGGGCCACGTCGAGACCGCGCTGCCGCGCCCGGCGCTCCACGACGAGCGCGTTGCCCTGGTCGCCGTAGGTGCTGAGCAGGTCCGGGTAGATCCACACCAGCCGCAGTTGGTTGTCGCTCATCAATGATCGTCCTTCGGGGTCAGTCAGTTGCCGACGCGGCGGCGCAGATCCTGGAACGCGGTGTAGTTCGCGATGACCTCGATCCGGCCGGGCGGGGCCATCTGCACGGCCTGGTCGAGGGAGTCGCAGACCTGGAAGTGCTGGTTCGCGACCTCAAGACGCACCGCGAGGTCCAGCTTGCGGTCGCCGAGCACGAAGATCGGGTGGCCGGTGAGGCGGGTGTAGTCCACGTCCCACAGCCAGGAGGTGTCGGTGCCGTCCGCGCCGCGCGCGTTCACGGAGAGGATCACCGGGGTTGGCGGCGGGTCGATCAGCGAGAACGTCTCCAGCCAGCCGGCCGGGTTCTTCGCGAGCAGCAGCCGCAGGTCACGTCCCTGGAACTGCACGACGTCGTACCGCCCCGCGACGGCCTGCACCTGGTACATGCGCTCCAGGGCGACCTGTGGTGGCACCCCGAAGACGGCGGCGACGGCGGCCGAGGAGGCCGCGTTGGCCTTGTTGGCGCGTCCCGGCAGCTGGAGGTGGATCGGCCAGGCGGACCCGTGCGGGTCGAGGACGTGGTCCCCGGACAGCACCCAGCTCGGGGTCGGCCGCCGGAACCCGCACTCACCGCAGAACCAGTCGTCGCCCGGGCGCTGCATCACACCGCCGCAGGACGGGCAGGACCAGGCGTCGTCCTTCCACATCTGCCCGGCGGCGACCCAGATCACATTGGGGGAGGAGGACGCGGCCCACACCACCAGCGGGTCGTCGCAGTTCGCCACGATGACGGCCTTGGTCCCGGCCAGGCCCTCCCGCCAGTTCTCGGCGAGCATCCGGGTCTCGGCGGCCCGGTCGAGCTGGTCTCGGGAGAGGTTGAGCAGGGCGATGCACTTCGGGTCGGTGTCCCGGGCGACCCCGGCCAGGTACTTCTCGTCGACCTCGATCACACCGAACTTGGACTCCGAGCCACCTGCCAGCGCCGACGTGATACCGGCCGGCATGTTGGCCCCGAGCGCGTTGGACACGACCGGCCCCGCGGCCTTCAGCGCCTCGGCGATGAGCCGGGTGGTGGTCGTCTTGCCGTTCGTCGCCGAGACGAGGGTGACGTCCAGGTTCTGGGCGAGCCGGGCGAGAAGGTCGGGGTCGAGTTTCAGTGCGACCCGGCCGCCGATCACGGATCCGCTGCCGCGTCCCGCAGCACGGGACGCCGCCGCGACCGCCTTGCCCGCGGTCACGGCGATCTTGGCCCGCGGCGTGAGCGGGTCCGAGTTGCCTGCCATCAGTTCTCGATCCTCCTTGACTACGCGCCGCGCTTCAGCCATCCGGCAACGTGGTGTGCGCCTCAGCCTATCGAGATCCATTCGCACACCCGAATTCCGGCCCTCGCCTGCGCGGCGGGCAGGGGCCGATTCGAACCGTACCCTTGCGACCATGCGACAAGGTTCCATTCCGGGCGCCCGTGGGCGGGTCCGGCCCCTCACCCTGCTCGGCGACCCCGTCCTGCACGCCCGCTGCGCGGAGGTCACCGACTTCGGCCCCGAACTCTCCCGTCTGGTGGAGGACTTGTTCGCGACGATGTACGCGTCGGAGGGCGTGGGCCTGGCGGCGAACCAGGTGGGGGAGCCGCTGCGGGTGTTCGTCTTCGACTGCCCCGACGACGAGGACGTGCGGCATCTGGGCCATGTGGTGAACCCCCGCCTGGTGGCGGCGGACGGCGTGACGATCCGCGGCCCGGAGGGCTGTCTGTCCCTGCCGGGCCTGGAGGCGGGGACTGAGCGCCACGACCACGCGGTGGTGGAGGGGTTCACGATGACGGGGGAGCCGATCACGATCCACGGCACGGGCTTCTTCGCGAGGTGCCTGCAGCACGAGACGGACCATCTGGACGGCCGTGTCTATTCCGACCACCTCTCGGGTTGGCGCGGGCGCAAGCTGATGAGGCAGGTGGCCAGATCCTCTTGGCGCCGGTGAGGACATCTGCCGGCTTCCAGGGGCGCGGGGCTGTGCCGATGTGCGGCTGCGCCGCGTGGGCGGGACCAGCCCCCACCCACCCGCACTCGAAACCCGGCCCTCAGAACCCCGGACCCCCGATCTTGTCCCCGGCGGCGGCCAACCGACCCCACAGCAGGTCCGCCAAACTCTTCACCAATTCCGCACGAGAACAGGGCCGTTCTCCCAGCCACCAGTCCCCGGCCGCGTGCATCATGCCGACGATCCCGTGCCCCCACACCCGCGCCAGCTGCTGACTCCCGGGCCCGAGATCCAGCCGGTCCTCGATGACCTGCGCCAGCTCCTCACCCATCCGCCGCAACAGGGGGGCAGAGTGTTTCCCCACGTCGAACCCCTGGTCGGACCCTGTGCTGCCCTCCGCGGGATGCATCAGGAACCGGTACACCTGAGGCCGCGCCTCGATCGCCGCGAGATAGGTGTCCAACGTGGCCTCGACCCGCTCGCGTCGGTCCGCCGGCGCGTCCAGCGCCTCCCGCAGGGAGTTCAGCAAGGCGTCCGTGTGCCGCTTGGCCAGGGCCGCGTAGAGGCCGCCCTTGTCGCCGAAGTGGCGGTAGAGGATCGGTTTGGTGATGCCGGCCTCCGCCGCGATCGCGTTCATGGAGGCTTGCGGGCCGTCGCGCAGCACCACCCGGTCGGCGGCCTCCAACAGCTCCCGCCGTCGGCGGTCGGCGGACCGCTGCTGTTCGGTCCGCTGTGTGGTGTCCATGTGCTCTCCCCACCCCGTGCTGTTTCGGTGACGCCTGCGCAAACTAACACCTGACAGCCGACCCATCTCGAACTGGCTGCCGAGGTGACCTTGGGAGTTGACTTTTCCTACCGACGAGTAACAGACTCGGGTTACCGCTAGTAACACATTATGCGCTGCCGCTGGAGGGGTCATGGCCGAGTTCACCATGGAACTCAACGACGAACAGAAGGAGGTCCGGGACTGGCTGCACGGCTTCGCCGCCGACGTCATCCGCCCCGCGGCCGCCGAATGGGACGAGCGTGAGGAGACTCCCTGGCCGGTCATCCAGGAGGCCGCGAAGGTCGGCATCTACTCCCTCGACTTCTACGCCCAGCAGTACTTCGACGCCACCGGTCTCGGCATACCGATGGCCATGGAGGAGCTGTTCTGGGGTGACGCGGGCATCGCCCTCTCCATCGTGGGCACGGGTCTGGCCGCCGTCGGCGTCCTCGCCAACGGTACCGAGGAGCAGATCGGCACCTGGATCCCCCAGATGTACGGCGACCCCAACGACGTCAAGGTCGCCGCGTTCTGCTCCTCCGAGCCCGACGCCGGCTCCGACGTGGCCTCCATGCGCACCCGGGCCGTGTACGACGAGGCCAAGGACGAGTGGGTGATCAACGGCACGAAGACCTGGGCGACCAACGGCGGCATCGCCAACGTCCATGTCGTCGTCGCGGTCGTCGACCCGGAGCTCGGTTCCAAGGGCCACGCGTCCTTCATCATCCCGCCGGGGACGCCCGGGCTCGCCCAGGGCCAGAAGTTCAAGAAGCACGGGATCCGTGCCTCGCACACCGCCGAGGTCGTCCTGGACGGCGTCCGGGTGCCGGGCTCCTGCCTGCTCGGCGGCAAGGAGAAGCTGGACGAGCGCCTCGCCCGTGCCCGGGAGCGAGCCAGGACGGGCGGCGAGCGGGTCAAGAACGCGGCGATGGCCACGTTCGAGGCGAGCCGCCCCGCGGTGGGGGCCATGGCGGTGGGTACCGCGCGGGCCGCCTACGAGGTCGCCCTCGACTACGCGAAGACCCGTGAGCAGTTCGGGCGGCCGATCATCGACAACCAGGGCGTGGCCTTCCAGCTCGCGGACATGCGTACGTCCATCGACGCGGCCCGGCTGCTGGTGTGGCGTGCGTCATGGATGGCGGTGAACGGGAGGCCGTTCACCGCCGCCGAGGGCTCGATGTCGAAGCTGTTCGCCAGCGAGACCGCGAAGAAGGTCACCGCCCAGGCGATCCAGATCCTGGGCGGCAACGGGTACACACGGGAGTATCCGGTGGAGCGGATGCACCGCGATGCGGCGATCTACACGATCTTCGAGGGTACGAGTGAGGTGCAGCGGTTGGTGATCGCCCGTACCTTGTCGGGGATGCCGATCCGGTAGCGCCGTGGGGGTGCGGGTGCGTTGCGGGCCCACGCGGCGTCGTGGTCGCCCGCGCGGTTCCCCGCGCCCCTGGGCGGATCTCCTCATCGGTGTTTCAGAGGCGTGAGCTGCTCGATGTCGTAGCGCTTGCGGAGCTGCTCGATCGCCTCGAGGTCCGGGGGACCGTCGCTGCCGAGGATCTCCAGCAACTCCTCGAAGTAGCGCTCGTGGTCCGGCGGTGGCGATGACTGGAAGAACATCCTCGACGGGGTGTCCGTCGGGTTGGCGAAGGCATGAGGGCAGCCGGCGGGTACGACGATCAGCGTGCCCGGGGTTGCCCGCACCACCCTCGTTCCCGAACTCGACTCCCACTTCTGCCAGTTGTCGGGGGTGCGGATGCGGGGCTCGAAGGCGAGGACGTCCAGCTCGCCTTCGAGGACGTAGAACAACTCCTCGCTGCGGGTGTGCACATGGGCGCCCACGTCGAAGCCCGGCGGCACCTCCACCTCGAAGGTGGAGGCCGCCCGCGAGTGCGTGCCCGTCACCTTGAAGGTGACGCGCTGGGCCGGCGTGTGGACCACACGCCCGTGTCCCGGTGGTACGAGGAGTCCCTCGGTCGTGGTCATGGGCCACTCACCAGGTCACCGGAAGTGCCTCGGGTCCCCGGATCAACGCGCCCTTCCTGAAGGGGACCTGGTCCGCGGGTACGGCGAGCCGCAGCCCGGGCAGCCGGTCCAGGAGGGCGTCGACCAGCAGCTCCTCCTCCAGCCTGCCGAGCTGGCCGCCCGGGCAGTAGTGCGGGCCGAACCCGAAGGACACATGCGGGTTGGGACTGCGGGTGAAGTCGATCGTCTCGGGGTCCGGGAAGACCTCCGGGTCGCGGTTGGCGGCCAGGTACGAGACGTAGATGGGGTCGCCGGCGCGGATCCGTACGCCCTTGATCTCCACGTCCTCCGTGGCGATCCGGGACAGTCCCACCGCGCTGCGGTGCGGGAGGTAGCGCAGCAGCTCGTCGATCGCCCTGGGGCGGATCTCCGGTTCGCCGCGCAACCGGTCGAGGAGGTCGGGGCGGGTCAGCAGCAGGTAGAACATCTGCCCGCTGTTGTTGGTGACCGCCTCGCCGCCGATCTGGAGGAGGACGGCGAGACCGACGGCCTCCTCCAGCGTGACCTCGCCGCGGCCCACGGCCGCGCCCAGCAGGGAGGCCACGTCCTCGCCCGTACTGCCATCGCGCAGGGCGATGAGGTCGCCGAAGTAGGCGCCCATCTCCCGCTTGGCCTTCTCGCTGATCTCCTTGCCGTGGCTGGAGGACAGGATCAGCTGGGTCCAGAGGTGCATGCTGTGCCGGTCGGCGGCCGGAACGCCCATCACCTCGCAGATCACCGCGATGGGGAAGGGGCTCAGGACCGTCGCCGTGAGATCGGCGGGCGGGCCGTCCTGGACCAGCTCGTCGACGAGCTCGTCCAGCATCCGGCGCGCCTTCTCGCGGACCCGCTCCACCCCCTTGGAGGTGAGCGCGGAGGCCACCGACCGGCGCAGCCGGGTGTGGTCGGGCGGGTCCAGGAAGCCGACCGCGCCACGGTCCGGGATGAAGTGCGGGGCGAGCCGGGTGACCGGCTGCTCCATCACCGCCTCACGGCTGAACCTGGGGTCGTTGGCCACCATCCGTACGTCGTCGTACCGGGTGACCAGCCAGGCCCAGCCCTCGCCGTTGGGCAGCTCGATCCGGGTGACCGGACCCTCCCGCATCAGCTCGGCCAGGGTCGGGTCGAAGTCGACCCCCGCCAGGTCCGGCACCTTCCAGTGCCGGACCGGGCAGATGGCCTCCGGGACGGAGTCCAGGGGTTCGCTGAGCGTCATCTCGGTCAAGCCGCCTCTTCGTCCGAACGCCGCCAGCGACCCAGCGACATTTCCGCGGTGATGCCGGGACCGAAGCCGGCCAGCAGGCCGCGCGCCTGGTGCTCGGCACCGCCCTCGTCGAACATCCGGCGCAGTGCGTCCAGGACGACGGCGCTCGCGATGTTGCCGTACTCGGTGAGCGTGGCCCGGCTGAACCGGAACGCGTGCGGATCGACCTGGAGGAACTTGCTCAGGTCGTCCAGGATTCGCGGGCCGCCCGCGTGGACTATGTAGAAGTCCAGGTCGGACGCGTTCCAGCCGTGCAGTCCCGCCAGGTCCTGGAGGGCCGGTGCGAGTGGCTCCATGGTCGCCGGGACCCGCTTGTCCAGCAGGAAGTGGAACCCGGTGGCCCGGACGTCGTACATGATCCACTCTTCGGTCTTGGGGATCAGGTACGAACCGTTGCGTTCGAGTTCGACGCCGGTGCCGCCCTTGCCGCGGACCACGGCGGCGGCTATGCCGTCACCGAAGAGGCCGTTGGAGAGCAGCGAGCCGACGCCGAGGTCGGTGGGCTGGTAGCACAGCGAGCAGAACTCGCAGGCCACGATGAGCGCGTTGGCGTTCGGGTACGCCGAGCAGAAGTCGTGCGCCCGGTTGATCGCCGCTCCGCCGGCCGCGCAGCCGAGCTGCGCGATGGGGATCTGGCGGGTGGTGGAGTCGAAGTCCATCTCGTTGATCAGCCACGCCGTGAGCGAGGGCATCATGAAGCCCGTGCACGAGACGTAGATGATCACGTCGATGTCGCTGGTGAGCAGCTCGGCGTCGTCGAGCGCTCGTCGGATGACTTCGGGGACCCGGGCCTTGGCCTCGACCTCGTAGAGCTTGTTGCGCTCCTCGAAGCCGGGGTGCTTCAGGGTTTCCTCGATCGGCTGCACGATGTGCCGGGTGCGAACGCCCGTGTTCTCGATCAGTCTCAGCGCCAGTGGCAGCTGCGGGTGGTTCTCGTGGTGGGAGCGCGCCAGTTCCAGCGTCTCCTCCATCGTGATCACGTACTCCGGGACCGACACTGAGGGTTTGCACAAAGTCGCCATGAACCGTGCCTGCTTTCAGCCTTCCGGCGGGTTTGGGCCCGACCGGTCAGAGAGGTGGTTCACCTCAGGAGGTGGTTCCCTCACGATCACCCGTGAGGGCGATGATCTCTCGCCGGACTACTCCGAACCGGTGACCCCGTGTCAGGGTCGGATCAGCGCAGAGGTATCCGAACGAGGAGGACGCGATGCCCGGCACGGCCGCGGAAATGCTGAAAACGACCAGGTCAGAGCTTTCCCCCGACCCGAACGCCAATCCATTGGTCCCCCTCGTCGCCAGCGGCCGGGCGAGCCTGGAGACACTCGCCGCACTTGCCCTGGAACAACACCACGTGATTCCCGCCGACCACCGCGCGTTCGTGCATCTGGCGCAGCGCGCCGCCGAGGAGCCGCCGGCCGCCGGGTTCTTCACCATGCTGGCCGAGGGCGAGGAACTGGCGGCAGAGCGGCTGGGTGCGTTCACCGAGGCGTGCGAAGTGGATGAGCGGCGCAAGCAAGCGTACGAGCCCCTACCGGGCTGCCAGGCGTACCCGGCGTACATCTCCTGGCTCGCCCTCAACGCCGGCCCGACGGACGCCGTCCTGGCCATCACGGCCAACTTCGCGACCTGGGGCACGTATTGCGCCCGCATCGCCGAGGGGCTCCGTACCCACTACGGCTTCACGGACGAGGCCTGCGCCTTCTTCGACTTCTTCGCCACTCCGTCCCCGACCCTGGACCAACAGGCGGAGGCGGCGGTGGAGGCGGGGCTCAACTCGGGCAGCCTGCACGAGAAGCGGGTGCACACATACGGCCGCCTGCTCCAGGAATACGAGGAGTCGTTCTGGCGGTCGCTGAGCTCAACCCACCAGCTTTAGGGGCGCGTGCTGTATCGATTTGCGGCTACCGCCGCGTGGGCGCGACCGGTCGAACCCGACCCGCACTCGCCGTCTCACCCACCCTGCCCACTGCTATGGGCGATACAAGCCACGTCGATCCGGTCGGCGAGTTTCGCGAGCTCAATGGTCAGCGCGGCCACCGTGTCCTCGTCCAGCCCGCTCTCCCCGGCCTCCACCAGCCGGACCCACCGCCCGCCCATGGTCCGCAACAACTTACTCACGTCGGCCGCGGCCACCTGCAGGGTCCCGCGGTCGTCGACGATCAGAGGCAGAGTCACTTCCCGGTTCACACCCGGATCGTAGCCGCGCAACCGTCACGCACCCTGCCAAACGGTGGTGATGTTGCAGAACTCCCGGATTCCGTGCCCGGACAGCTCACGCCCGTACCCGGACCGCTTCACACCCCCGAACGGAAACGCCGGGTGGGAGGCGGTCATGCCGTTGACGAACACGCCGCCGGCCTCCAGATCCCGTACGAACCGGTCCACCTCGGCCTCGTCCCGCGTCCACACGTTCGAACTCAGCCCGAAGGGCGAGTCGTTCGCGATGAGGACCGCCTCGTCCAGGTCCCCGGCCCGGTAGAGCGTGGCCACCGGCCCGAACGCCTCCTCGCGGTGGATGCGCATGTCGCGGTGGATCCCGGCGAGCACGGTCGGCGGGTAGAACCAGCCGGGCCCCTCCGGCCGCTGCCCGCCGCACAGCACCCGCGCACCCGACCGCTTCGCGTCGTCGACGAGTTCCTCCAGGTCGGCCCGTCCCTGTTCGCTCGACAGCGGCCCGACGTCCGTCCCCTCGTCCATCGGGTCGCCCGTCCGCAGCGCCTGCATGCCCGCCACGAACCGCTCGGCGAAGGCGTCGTACACATCGGCGTGCACGATGAACCGCTTCGCGGCGATGCACGACTGCCCGTTGTTCTGCACCCGCGCGGTCACCGCGATCCGCGCGGCGCGGTCGATGTCCGCCGAGGGCATCACCACGTAGGGGTCGCTGCCGCCCAGCTCCAGCACCGTCTTCTTGATCATCTCGCCGGCGGTGGCGGCGACCGCGCGGCCCGCGGGCTCGCTGCCGGTGAGCGTCGCGGCCCGCACCCGCTCGTCGCGCAGGATGTCGTCGACCGCGCCGGAGCCGATCAGCAGGGTCTGGAAGGAGCCCGCCGGGAAGCCCGCCCGGTGGAAGAGGTCCTCCAGATACAGGGCGGTCCGCGGCACGTTCGACGCGTGCTTGAGCAGGCCCACATTGCCCGCCATCAGCGCCGGCGCGGCGAACCGGACCACCTGCCAGAGCGGGAAGTTCCACGGCATCACGGCCAGCACCGGCCCGATGGGGCGGTAGCGCACCCGGACCCGGGACGCGCCCGAGTCCTTCACGTCCGTCTCCGCCGGCTCCTCGTCGGCCAGCAGTTCCTCCGCGTGGTCGGCGTACCAGCGCATCGCCTTCGCGCACTTCGCGGCCTCCGCGCGGGCCTGCGCCAGTGGCTTGCCCATCTCGGTGGTCATGGTGCGCGCGACATCGTCCTTGTCCGCGTCCAGCAGGTCGGCGGCCCGGTGCAGCAGCCGGGCCCGCTCGGCGAAGGCGCTCGCGCGGTAGGTGCGGAACGTCGCCTCAGCCAGTTCGAGCCGGCGTTCGAGTTCGTCCTCGTCCATGGCCTCGAACGTTTCGAGCGTCTCGCCGGTCGCCGGGTTCACCGTCGCGATGGGCATGGCTGACCTCCCTGGGAGCGGGTTTGCTTCGACCTTCGCGCGCGGCCCGGTGGACCGCAACGCATGCGCATCTGTTCAGTCCGTGTGCTCCGCCAGCCGGTCGAGAAATGCCGCCTGCGCCTTGACGATCACCTCGCGGGCCCGGTCGGGGCCGAGCCAGGCCACCCGGTCCAGCTCGGGGAACTCCTGGACCCGGCCCGAGCGCGGCGGCCACTCCATCGTGAAGGTGCCGGGGGCGACCGCGGCCGGGTCCAGGTCAGCCTCGATCGCCCACACCGTCACGATCTTGCCGTTGCTCTGCCGGACCTCCCCGAGGGCGATCGCCTCGCCGTCCGGCGGCGCGAGGCCCAGCTCCTCCTGGAACTCCCGGCGGGCCGCCTCCCAGGCGGTCTCGCCGGGCTCGTACTCGCCCTTGGGGACGCTCCACGCGCCCGCGTCCTTCTTCGCGAAGTAGGGGCCGCCCATATGGCCGAGCAACACCTCAAGGCCCTCGTCGGTGTGCCGGAACAACAGCAGTCCGGCGCTTCGCTTCGGCTCCGTCAACGCCGTACCTCCGGGTGGGCGGCCAGCAGGGTCTCCACCGTATCGGCCTCCTGCGGCCGCTTGTCCTCGCGGTAGCGGACGACCCGGGCGAACCGCAGGGTGACACCGGCCGGGTAGCGGGAGGACCTCTGCAGGCCGTCGTAGGCGATCTCGACGACGAGTTCGGGGCGTACGGTCACCACCCAGCCGTTGTCCGAGACCTCCAGTTCCTTCAGCCGGGCGGTCTGCCACTCCAGCATCGCGTCGGTCATGCCCTTGAAGGTCTTGCCGAGCATGGCGAAGCCGCCGTCCGGGGTACGGGCGCCGAGGTGGAGGTTGGAGAGCCTGCCGGTGCGCCGGCCGTGCCCCCACTCGGCGGCCAGGACGACCAGGTCGAGGGTGTGCACCGGCTTGACCTTCAGCCAGGAGGCGCCGCGCCGGCCCGCGCTGTAGGGGGCGTCAAGGGCCTTGACGACCACGCCCTCGTGGCCGCGTTCCAGGCTGGCGGCCAGGAACCCCTCGGCGGCCGCCGTGTCCTCGGGTCCGGACACCGGCGCCCGGCGGACCCGCATCGGCTCGGGGACCAGCCGGGCCAGCTCCGCGTGCCGTTCGGCGCAGGGGAGGTCGAGGAGGTCGTGGTCGCCCACCGAGAGCGCGTCGAAGAAGACGGGGGAGACCGGCACCTCGCGAGCGGCCTTCGCCACGTCCGTCCGGGAGCCGACCCGGCCCGCCGTCTCCTGGAAGGAGCGGGGGCGGCCCTCGGCGTCGAAGGAGATCACCTCGCCGTCCAGGATGAACCGGTCGCCGCTCAGCCCTCTCGCCGCGGACGTCACTTCGGGCAGGCGGTCGGTGATGTCGTCGAGGGTGCGGGTGAAGACCCGTACGGTGTCGCCGTCCCGGTGGACCTGGACCCGGATGCCGTCGAGTTTCTCCTCGACCGCACAGGCGCCCAGTTTGCCGACCGCCTCGGCGACCGAGGAGGCGGTGTGCGCCAGCATGGGCAGCACCGGGCGGCCGACGGTGAGCCGGAAGCGGGCGAGGGCCGGCGGGCCGTCCGCGAGCAGGGCCTCGGCCACCGTCTGGAGGGACCCGGCGAGCATCACCGCCCGGCGCACGTCGGCCGCGTCCGCGCCGGTCGCCTGCGCGAGCCCCTCCACGGCCACCGCGTCCAGGGCGCCCTGCCGTACCTCACCGGTGATCAGCCCCAGCAGGAAGCGTTGCTCGTCGGCGGTCGCCGCGCCCATCAACTCGCCCACGATCCGGGCCCGTTCGGCCTGCGAACCGGGTCCGGCGACCTTGCCCAGCTCGGTCAGCCGGGTATCGACCTCACGGACGGTGAGGGACGGCTCGGCGGCCGGCGGGACCGCTCGGCTCAGCACCTTCCAGCCGACGCCGAGGCGGCCCTGCGGGAGGCGGCCCGCCAGATAGGGGATGACGACCGGCACGTCGTCCGGGGCCGTCTCCCGGAAGAGGTCGGCGAGCAGGGCGGTCTTGCGGGACCGGGCCGCGGTGGCGGCGACCTCCCGGGACACTTCGGCGAGCCGGGTCAGCAGCATGCAGCCATGGTGCAACGGGCGGCTCCGGACTACACCCGCACGGCGGCGTCCAGCTCCGCGAAGAGCAGCTCGCCGTTGACCGCCGCACCGGCGCGGTGGCCCCCGCCGGCCGCGTCGACCACCTGCTCGGCGAAGCCGCTGGCGTTGCCTGCCGCCTGCCGCCTGCCGCCTGCCGCCTGCCGCCTGCCGCCCATCGCCCGCGGCCCACTGCCCGGGCACGGTCAGGGCCCGCCGCGTGTGCGCGCCGCCGTCCGAGAGCCGTACGCCGGTGAGCCGGTCTCTGGACCCTGGATGACCAGCGCGGCGGAGAGCCCGGCCGTACCGCATCCGGCGACGACCACTTCGTACGCACCGGTCATGGTGATCACCTCCGTCGGCGCCGGTCGCGCATCCGTGGCCGGATTGACAAACCTCTTTGCCGAAACTGCAATACGTCCATGACTACGGACGATGTTCTCGCGGGGGTGGGCCCCCGGCTGCGCAGGCTCCGCAAGGAGCGGGAGGTCACTCTCGCCGCCCTCTCCGAGACCACCGGCATCTCGGTCAGCACCCTCTCCCGGCTGGAGGCGGGGCTGCGCAAGCCCAGCCTGGAGCTGCTGCTGCCGATCGCACAGGCCCACCAGGTGCCCCTGGACGAACTGGTCGGCGCCCCGCCCGTCGGCGATCCCCGGGTGCGCGCCAAGCCGATGGAGCGGCACGGCCGGACCTTCTGGCCGCTGACCCGGCAGCCCGGCGGCCTGCAGGCCTTCAAGGTGGTCGAACCGAAGCGGAAACTCGATCCCGAGCCGCGTACCCATGAGGGCTACGAATGGCTGTACGTGCTGTCCGGGAAGCTGCGGCTGGTCCTCGGCGAGCACGACGTCGTCCTGGCGGCCGGGGAGGCGGCCGAGTTCGACACCCGGGTGCCGCACTGGTTCGGGTCGACGGGGGAGGGGCCGGTGGAGTTCCTCAGCCTGTTCGGGCCACAGGGTGAGCGGATGCACGTCCGGGCACGGCCGAGAAGTACGGCGTGACACGTCCGCTGTGCCGTCAGCTGTTCCCTCATCGGCAAGCGACCGCTTAGTATGCGATGGACCCCGACGAAGCAGTCTGTGGAGGCACCGCATGCAGGCATGGCAAGTGCACGAGAACGGCGAGCCGAGCGAGGTGATGCGGCTCCAGGAGGTCGAGCGGCCCACGCCCGGTGACGGCCAGGTCCTGCTCAAGGTGCGTGCCGCCAACATCAACTTCCCCGACGTGCTGATGTGCCGGGGCCACTACCAGGTGCGCCCACCGCTGCCGTTCACGCCCGGCGTGGAGATCTGCGGTGAGACCGAGGACGGGCGCCGGGTGATCGCCAACCCCGTGCTCCCGTACGGCGGCTTCGCCGAGTACGCGGTCGCGGACGCCGCCGCCCTGCTGCCCGCGCCGGACGCGCTGGACGACGCCGAGACCGCCGCCCTGCACATCGGGTACCAGACGGGCTGGTTCGGACTGCACCGCCGGGCCGGGCTCCAGGCCGGTGAGACGCTGCTGGTGCACGCCGCCGCCGGCGGGGTCGGCAGCGCGGCCGTACAGCTCGGCAAGGCGGCCGGGGCCACGGTGATCGGTGTGGTCGGCGGCGCCGACAAGGCGGCCGTCGCCCGCGAGCTGGGCTGTGACGTCGTCGTCGACCGGCGCGCCGAGGACGTGGTCGGCGCCGTGAAGGAGGCCACCGGCGGCCGGGGCGTCGACGTGGTCTACGACCCCGTCGGCGGCGAGGCGTACACCCAGTCGACCAAGGTCGTCGCCTTCGAGGGCCGGATCGTGGTCGTGGGCTTCGCCAGTGGCACCATCCCGAGCCCGGCGCTCAACCACGCCCTGGTGAAGAACTACTCCATCCTGGGCCTGCACTGGGGCCTGTACGCCACCAAGAACCCCAGGCTGATCCTGGACTGCCATCGGCAGCTCACCGAGCTGGCGGCCAAGGGTGCCATCAAGCCGCTGGTCAGCGAGCGGGTCCCGCTGGCCGAGGCGGCCGCGGCCGTACAGCGGGTCGGTGACGGCGTCACCACCGGCCGGGTCACCGTCGTACCGAAGGGAGCCGAGGCATGATCGACGCCACCGAACTGCAGCGCCGCACAGCCGAGTTGCTGGCCGCGCACCCGCCCGCCACGACGGACCGGCTCGACTTCCTCAAGGCCCGCTTCGACGCGGGACTCGCCTGGGTGCACTACCCGGAGGGCCTCGGCGGCCTCGGCGCCCCGCGCTCCCTCCAGGTCGTCGTGGACGCCGAGCTGGAGGCCGCCGGCGCCCCCGACAACGACTCGCGGCGCAACGGCATCGGACTCGGCATGGCCGCGCCGACCATCCTGAAGTACGGCACCGAGGAGCAGAAGCAGCGCTATCTGCGGCCGTTGTGGATCGGTGAGGAGGTCTGGTGCCAGCTGTTCAGCGAGCCCGGCGCCGGCTCCGACCTGGCCGCGCTCGGCACCCGGGCCGTGCGTGAGGGCGACGGCTGGATCGTGAACGGGCAGAAGGTGTGGACGTCCGGCGCGCACAACGCCCGCTGGGCCATCCTGATCGCCCGCACCGACCCGAACGTGCCCAAGCACGCCGGCATCACCTACTTCATCTGCGATATGACCGACCCGGGCGTGGACGTCCGGCCGCTGCGGCAGATCACCGGTGAGGCCGAGTTCAACGAGGTCTTCCTCACCGACGTCCGCGTCCCGGACTCCCGCCGCCTCGGCGAGACCGGTGACGGCTGGCGGGTCGCGCAGACCACGCTGAACAACGAGCGCGTCGCCATCGGCGGTATGCGGCTGCCCCGCGAGGGCGGCATGATCGGCCCGGTCGTGAAGACCTGGCGCGAACGCCCCGAACTGCGCACCCACGACCTGCACCAGCGGCTGCTGAAGCTGTGGGTCGAGACCGAGGTCGCCCGGCTCACCGCCGAGCGGCTGCGCCAGCAGCTCGTCGCCGGACAGCCCGGCCCCGAGGGTGCCGGCATGAAGCTCGCCTTCGCCCGCCTCAACCAGGAGATCAGTGGCCTGGAGGTGGAACTGCGAGGCGAGGAAGGCCTGTTGTACGACGACTGGACCATGCGCCGACCCGAACTGGTGGACTTCGTCGGCCGGGACGCCGGCTACCGCTACCTCCGCGCCAAGGGCAACAGCATCGAGGGCGGGACCAGCGAGGTCCTGCTGAACATCGTCGCCGAGCGCGTGCTGGGCCTGCCGGCCGAGCCGCGCACCGACAAGGACGTCGCGTGGAAGGACCTCGCCCGATGACAACACGGCGCACACAGCCCGACCTGCTGTACTCGCAGGAGGAAGAGGCGCTGCGGGCCGCGGTGCGGGACCTGCTGGCCGACCACTGCGACGCGCCGGGCGTCATCGCCCGCACCGAGTCGGACGCCCCGCACGACCTGGCGGCCTGGAAGGCCCTCACCGAGGGGATGGGGCTCGCCGGACTGCTGGTGCCGGAGAAGCAGGGCGGCCAGGGTGCTTCGCACCGCGAAGTCGCCGTGGTTCTGGAGGAGTTGGGGCGGGCCGTGGCGCCCGTGCCGTATCTGAGCAGTGCGGTGGTGGCCACCGAAGCGCTGCTGGCCTGCGGCGACGAGGAACTGCTCGGGAAACTGGCATCCGGGCGGACGATCGGTGCGCTGGCCGTGGGGCTGCACGTCGCTCCGGGCGCCGCGGCGCGGGCCGTACGCGTCGAGGACGGGCGCCTGTACGGCGAGTTGACCGGGATCGCGGACGCGGTCGCCGCGGACGTACTGCTGGTGCCGGGAGACGACGGGGGGCTGTACGCCGTCGAGGCGGCGGCCGGCACCGTCACCCCGCAGGTGTCCTTCGACCTGACCCGGCCGCTCGCCACGGTCACCCTCGACGGGGCGGCCGGCCGCCGCCTGGGCGACGCCGGACCCGCCGTCCGGCGTGCGCTGCGGGCCGGGGCCGGGCTGCTGGCCTCCGAGCAGTTCGGTCTCGCCGAGTGGGCGCTGACCGAGACCGTGCGGTACCTCAAGGAGCGCAAGCAGTTCAACCGGCCGGTGGGCGGGTTCCAGGCGCTCAAGCACCGGCTGGCACAGCTGTGGCTGGAGGTTGTCAATCTGCGGGCCGCTGCGCGGGGTGCCGCCGACGCGCTGGCCTCCGGCGAGGATGCCGACGTGCTGGTTGCCGTTGCGCAGGCCTATGCGGGGCCGGTCGCGGTGCGGGCGGCGGAGGAGGCGCTGCAGTTGCATGCGGGGATCGGGATGACCTGGGAACATCCTATCCATCTGTACCTGAAGCGGGCCAAGGCGGATGCGATCGCCTTTGGTACGGCGGGGGCGCATCGGGGGGCCTTGGCCGAACTGGTCGATCTTCAGGCGCCGTGATGTGACGGCTGTTCGGTGCGGGTGCGTGGGGGCTGGTCGCGCACCCGCGGCGGAGCCGCATCGGCGATACGGCCCCGCGCCCCTCCGGGGCGCGCCTGCTGAGGCACGTATGAAGTGAACCAGGGGTGGCAGTCCAGCCAATTCCCTTCCTGCCGCCCCCTATTGGGCTCTGCCCGCCCGCATACTCCCTTGGGTTCCTCAAGGCCCTACAAGGGAGGCAGAGCACATGGCCCTCACCACCCGTCGCAGAGCCCTCACCGCCCTCGGCGCCGCCCTCGCGGGCGCTGTCGCGCTGCCCGGAGCGCAGGCCTGGGCGGGCGGCGGTCACCGCGGACCGCGTCCGCTGTGGCGTGCCCACGCCCACAACGACTACGAGCACACCCGCCCCCTCCTCGACGCCCTCGACCACCGCTTCGGCAGTGTCGAGGCCGACATCTTCCTCGTCGGTGACCAGCTGCTCATCGGCCACACCGAGGACGACCTGGACCCCAGCCGCACCCTGGAGTCCCTCTACCTCGACCCGCTGGCCCGGATCGTGAAGGCCAACCACGGTTCCGTGTACCGGGGTTGGCGTCAGCCGCTGCAGCTGCTCATCGACATCAAGACCGAGGGATCGTCCACGTACCTCGAACTCGACCGGCATCTGCGGCGCTACCGGCACCTGTTCACGACGTACGCCCACGGCCGCGTCATCCCCGGTGCCGTCACCAACGTCATCTCCGGTGACCGTGCCGCGCGTACGCCGATGGAGGCACAGACCGTGCGCCGGGCCTTCTACGACGGCCGGCTCACCGACCTCGGCACCTCGGCGCCCGCCTCCTTCGTCCCGCTGATCAGCGACAACTGGCAGCTCAACTTCACCTGGCTCGGGGCGGGCGCGTTCCCCGAGGCCGAGCGGCGGAAGCTGCGCGCCATCATCGGCCAGGCGCACGACCGCGGCCAGACGGTGCGCTTCTGGAACACCCCCGACGCGGCCGGGTCCGCCCGCGACGCGCTGTGGAGCGAACTGCTCGCCGCCGACGTCGACTACTTCAACACCGACGACCTGGCCGGCCTGGAGGCTTTCCTGGACACCCACCGGGCGTCGTAACACCACCCGATCGGGGGACGTGTCGACCGCACGGGCCTCCCCTCCGCTACGCCACACTTGCGGCCGAACGCCCTGAAACGGGCGTGGCGGAGGAGGTTCGCGATGGCCGTTTCCATCTCTGTGGTGCTGCTGCTTCTGCTCCTGGCGGTGCTCTTCATGCGCCAGGGCGGCCTGAAGATCTCGCACGCCCTGGTCTGCATGCTGCTCGGTTTCTACCTGGCCAGCACCAGCGTGGCGCCCACCATCAGCAGTGGGCTCACCGCGACCGCCGACATGGTGAGCAGTCTGCGGCCCTGAGCCGGCGGACGGGGGCCGCCGGCCCAGGGCTCGCGGTCAGGGTGTCGAGAAGACCCCGATCCCGTTCGCCACGGGGCGTTCCGGGCTCACGGTCGGGTGGTTGAGCACGCTCACCGTGCGGTCGCCCGGGGTGCGGGCCACCAGCGTCGTGGAGCCGCCGCCGTCCAGGCTGAACGCGTCGGCCGCCCCCAACTCCCGCATCTCGTCGGCAACTTCGGCGATGGTCATGCCGCTGCGGTAGGCCACCGCGCCGTCCAGCGCGAGCAGCAGGAGTTTGCGTCCGCCGCTCGTGTAGCCCGCGGCAGTGCGTACGGCCGTGGTGGTGTCGTTGAGGCCGGCCAGCGGTTCACCGTTGCGCAGCACCGGGTAGCCGCCGACCGCGAAGCGGTAGGGGACCTTGGAGTCGGACGCCACCATCTGCCTGCGCACCGTGACCCGTTCGCCCTTGGTGAGCTCGCGCAGCCGGTCGGCGCCGGCCTCCCGGCCCAGCAGGACCGTCGTATCCGCCGCGATGGCACCGCTGCCCGGGCTGTCGGCGGTGGCGACCACCCTGCCGTCGCGGATCCGCACCTCGTAGGTGTCCGTGCTGCAGCCGGCCGCCCGGTCGGTGTCCGAGCCGCAGGTGGCACGCTTGCGGGAGGCCGGGCCCCAGGCGGCGGTGTAGGCGCCGACGGAGTCCTGCGCCAGCGCGTACTGGTTGAGCCCCCGCAGCGCCAGGTTCCCGTCCGGGGTGCGGACGGTACCCACGAGCGTCAGCCGGTCCAGCCGGGCGCGGCGGTCCACGCCGACGCCGAGGACGTCGGTGGTGTCGGTGCCGGGCGGCAGCACCGGGCCGAACCGCTGGGCCGTCGGCACCGCCGCCTTGAGCAGCCGGCCCTGGGCGATCGCCGGGCCCACGCTCGCGCCGGTCACCTCGACGCCCGGGTGCTGGGTCTCGGTGATGTCGAAGAAGTCGCCGTTCACGCCCGCGACCGCGCCCGCCGCGTCCGCCATCGTGGACACCGGCGACCGGGCGGCCACCGCGCCCGGGTCGAGGAGGTCCACATGGACGTGCGGATCGGTCAGGTCGACGGTCAGCAGATGGGCGTGGACCGTGCCCTTGGCCGCCGGGACGTCGAACTGCCGGTAGGTGACGCCGGACGCGATCCGTCCGGTGTCCGACACGGCGCCGGCCGGTGCCGCCCCCGCGAGGGCCGCACCGGCCAGCACGCCGGACGTCGTGAGAAGCGTGAACAGAGTTCGGGTCGTCGCTGCAAATCGTCTCTGACGATGCGTCACCGCACCCCCTGATGTCTCGTCAAGTACCTCAGGACTCAGGGAAGTGCAGCAGACGGGAGTGACCGGCAGGGCGGCTAGACGTCGACTACGCGCGAACGGGTGAGAAAACGCACCCCCTCGGGTGCCTCCAGCGAGAATCCGCTCCCTCGTCCGGGTACCACGTCCACGATCAGCCGGGTGTGGCTCCACGCCTCGTACTGGCTCCGGGACATCCAGAAGGTGACCGGCTCCTCGACGCCGTCCACCGCCAGCTCGGCCAGCAGCACGTCCGAGCCTCCGGTGCGGAACTCGCCGTCGAGGTAGCACATCGGCGCGCTGCCGTCGCAGCAGCCGCCGGACTGATGGAACATCAGCGGGCCGTGCTCGGCGCGCAGTCGGCGCACCAGCTCGGCGGCGCGCGGGGTGAGCTCGACGCGCGGTGGCGCCGTCCGGTCGTCCATGGTCACCCTCCTGGGGCCGGGGTGTCGGATCCCCCCAGTCTCACCTCTCGTCACCGGCCGGTCCAGAAGCGGTCGTTGACTACTCGGTGCGCAGCGCCGTCGCCGTACGGACGCTGGCCGCCCAGCCCGCCGGGAGCAGCGCGCCGAGAACCGCGATCACCGTGCCGCCCAGGGCGAGGAGCAGCAGTCCGGGTGCCTGGTAGACGTCCATGACCACGTCGGGCAGGCGCAGTCCGGCGCTGTCGCCCATGGCGGGCATGACCACACGGTGCACGGCGAAACCCAGCGGGACCCCCAGCGCCCCGCCCGCCAGCCCCGGCAGCACGACCGAGGCGATCACCAGCGTCACCGTCTGCCGGGGTGTCATCCCGAGCGCCTTGTGGATGCCCAGGTCGCGGATGCGCTCATGGGTGTCGAGCACGACCCCGCCCAGCACTCCGAGTCCGGCCACCGCCACCAGGATCAGGGTGAGCGTGGCCGCGAGCGTGTCGAGAGCGACCACGCCGTCACTGCCGTTGACCGACCTGGCGTCGGTGGCCGTGACGCCGAACGGCCTGAGCGCCGCGTTGAGGTGTGCCACGTACGCGTCGGCGTCGGTGCCCGGGACGAGCCGCACGGCGTGGTCGGCCGGGTGCAGGTCCGGCGCGGCCGTCCGCAGGGTGGCCAGGTCGGTGAAGACCCGCATGCCCTGCTGGCCGGTGTCGAAGACCTCGCCGACGATCCGTATCCGCACCGGCGTGCCGTTCACGGTGAGCGTGACCGTGCCGCCCACCTCGGCTCCGCTCGCGGTCAGGAACGGGGCCGGTACGACCGCCTCGCCCGCCGCGCGGAACCAGCGGCCGGAGACCATGGCGAAGCCGCCCCAGGAGGCGTCGCCGTCGTAGGCGAACACCGGCACACTCCCCGTCGCCCCGGCGACCTCGGCCTCGGCCGAGACGCCGCCGTACTGGTCGCGGGTGCCCGGCTGGGCGGCGATCGCGGCCCGCACGGCGGCGGCCTCGGCCGCCGTCACCCGCGTGGTGCCCGGCGGCACGCGGCCCGGACCCGCCGGCTGCCGGGCGCTCACGGTCACGTCTGCCGCGTTGTGGTTCTTGGCCGTGATCACCTCACCCAGGGACGCGGCCATACCGACCGCGAAGGTGACCGCCGCCGTGCCGAAGACGACCGCCGCGGCCATCGAGGCGGCGCGGGCGGGCCGGTGGAAGGGCCGGGCCAGTCCGAGGCCCACCGCCCGCGGTACCGGCAGCCGCGCGGCCAGCCGTGCCGTCGTACGGCCCCGGCCCGCCGCCGGCGTGCGGCCCACGGCCAGCGCGTCGACCGTGCGCAGCCGCCCGGCGCGCCAGGCGCTCAGCCACGCCGTGCCGGCCACCAGGCCCAGCACCCCGCCCACGACGGCCAGATCGACCCCGGCGGAGACCCCGAGCCCGACCGACCCGTACACGGCCGAGGTGTCCGCCATAAGCGGGGTGGCGAGCAGGTGCCCTGCGGCCAGGCCCAGCCCGGTGCCGATCGCGGCGGGCACGAGCGCCTGCGCCCCATAGGCCCCGACGACCTGTCCCGGAGTGCAGCCGACCGCCTTGAGGACGCCGATCCGCCGCAGCCCGGTGCCCACCGCACCGGCCACCACGTTCCCGACGACCAGCGCCGACATCACCAGCCCCAGCACCGCGAAGGCGACCAGGAACGGCACGTACAGGGCGGTCTCACGGGTCGCGAACTGCCGTACGGCGAGCCAGGACCGGGCACCCGAGAGCGCTCCCGCCGGTGCGGCCGCCGTCACCGCCGCACGGTCCCGGGCCACCTGCGCCTCGGTCGCCGCGTGGGCGAAGCGGTACAGCATCTGGTAGCCGTCGGCACGACCGGACGCCGTGAGCCCGGCGATCTGCGCGGGCACCACCCACGCGTCGGCGGTACGGCTGACCGAGCGGGCCGTGCCCACCACGGTGAGCGTCGGGCTGCCGGGCAGGTCCGCGAAGTCCAGCCGCTGCCCGAGCCGTACGGGCGGTCTGTCCGGGTCCGTCGCGAGCACGATCTCGCCGGTCCGCCGTGCCCACCGGCCCTCGGTCACGGTGAGCCGGTCCACCGCCCCGCCGGGTCCGGCCCGGCCGACGACCGACAGCGCGCCCGCGCCGTCCGGCGTGGCGGTCGTCGTGGGGAACGGACCGGACGACCCCGTCACCCCGGACGCGTGCGCGGCGGCCGTGAGTTGGGCCGGCCCGGCCCGGCGCGGGTCGAACTGCGCGGTGAGCTGGGACCCGTGCTGCTTCCCGAACGCCTTGTCGAAGGGCGCGCGGGAGGCCACCAGCAGCGCACCGGCCAGCACGGACGCCGTCACCGCCAGCAGCGCGGCCAGGGCGATGACCAGCGTCTGGGTGCGGCGCCGGGCCATGCCCGACCGGACGACCCGGACCAGGGCGCTCATCGGACCGCCTCCGTCGTGACGTCGGTGCTGATCCGGCCGTCGGCGAGGTGGACCGTGCGCCGGGTGCACGCCCTGGCCAGGTCGTGGTCGTGGGTGACCAGGATTAGGGTCTGGCCGTCGGCGTTGAGTTCTGCGAGGAGACGGCTGACGTCCGCGCCGGACGCGGAGTCCAGCGCGCCGGTCGGTTCGTCGGCCAGCAGCAGCGCGGGCCGGTTCATCAACGCCCGTGCCACCGCGACGCGTTGCCGCTGGCCGCCGGAGAGCCGGCCGGGGTAGGCGGTCGCGTGCGCCGCGATGCCCAGCGATTCGAGCAGTTCCGCCGCCCGGCGGGCGGCCTCCCGCCGTCCGGTACCGGCGAGTTGGGCGGGCAGCACGACGTTGTCGGCGACGGTCAGGTCGTCCAGCAGGTTGAAGAACTGGAACACCATCCCGACCCTGTTCCGCCGGTAACGGGCCGCGCCCGCCTCGCCCAGCCGGTCCACCCGGACGCCGTCCACGGTCACCGTGCCCTCGTCGGGACCGTCCAGGCCGGCGATCAGGTTCAGCAGCGTCGACTTGCCGCTGCCGGAGGGACCCAGCACCGCGACGGCCTCCCCGGGTGCCACGGTCAGGGTCACGTCCAGCAGCGCGGGCGGTCCGGCGTCGTAGCGCCGGGTCACGTCCCGCAGTTCGATCAGCGGTGTCGTCATCGGTGGGTCTCCGTCCCTCGGTGGCCGCCGACGCTAGGGAACGGGGCGGGCCGGGCACGACGGGCGCGGGGCGTAATCGGCGTACCACGTCGGATGCAGGGACGGCGGGGTCATCCCTGAGATGTAGTCCGGGGAGGGATGCCCAGGGCCCCGGGGGTGTCGAGAATAGGAGGATGACGACGACCTGGGTGCCGGGCCCGCGGGTACGACTGCGCGCACTGGCGGAGCCGAGCGGTCCCGTGCCCGAACCCACCACGCGCGGCCGGCTCTTCGACGCCGCCGTCGCCCTGCTCGTCCTCGTCTGTGAGGTCCAGTACGCGGTGGACCCGGACGATCCGACCGGGCGGCACAGCACGGTGGGCCTGATCTGCCTGGCGTTCCTGGCTTCCGTACCGCTCGCCTGGCGCCGCCGCTACCCACTGGCCGTGCTCTGGATCGTGCTGGCGGCGAACGCGGTCACCCCCGGTGACGTCACCCGGCTCACCTTCTACGCCTGTGTCATCGCCGCGTACAGCGCCGCTGCCTACGGCCGTTACCAGGCGGCGGCGAGGGCCTCGCTCGCGCTCGCCGTGCTGCTCAGCCTCACGATCGGGAGATCGGTGCCGCACACTCCGTTCGGCGTCGAACCCACCGTCCCCACCCAGTACGTGCCCCTGTTCATCTCCGCCCCGCTGGTCCTGGCCACCCTCGGACTGCGCACCTGGAAGGCCCGGGCCGAGGAGAGCCGGGACCGGCTGGCGGAGCTGGAGCGGCGGCGGGCGGAGGAGACGCGCCGGGCCGTGGAGCACGAACGGGCCAGGATCGCCCGGGAGTTGCACGACGTGGTGACCCACAACGTCAGCGTGATGGTCATCCAGGCCGGCGCCGCCCGCAAGATCATGGACAGCTCGCCCGAGCAGGCGCGCGAGGCACTGCGCGCGGTGGAGGCGGGCGGGCGTACGGCGATGGGGGAGCTGCGGCAGGTGATGGGACTGCTCACCATGGACGATCCCGGCACGGCGGTCCTCGATCCGCAGCCGGGTCTCGACCGGCTCGGACCGTTGATCGACCGCACCCGCGACACCGGAACGCCCGTCGAGCTCACGGTGTCCGGGACGGTCCGGCCGCTGCCCGGTGGCGTGGAGCTGACCGCCTACCGGGTGGTGCAGGAGGCATTGACCAACACCCTGAAGCACGCTGCCGGTTCGAAGGCGAGCGTGCGTGTCGAGTACGGCGCCGCCGAACTGCGGGTCGAGGTCACCGACTCCGGCGGCACCCGCGGACCGGGCGCCGCCACGGGCAACGGGCGCGGGCTGATCGGGCTGCGCGAGCGGCTCGCCGTGCACGACGGCACCCTGAGCAACGGACCGCGTCCGCTCGGCGGTTACCGGGTCCGCGCCCTGATTCCCCTGGAGAGCGCGTGAGTACACCGGTGAGTCCGCCACGGGTCGTCGTCGTGGACGACCAGGCTCTGGTGCGCACCGGCTTCCGGCTGATCCTCACCGCCGACGGCATCGAGGTCGTCGCCGAGGCCACCGACGGCCACCAGGCCGTGGACGCGGTCCGGCGCACCCGGCCCGACGTCGTCCTGATGGACATCCGGATGCCCGAGCTGGACGGTCTGGAGGCGGCCCGCCGGATCCTCGCCACCCCCGAGCCGCCCCGGATCCTGATGCTGACCACCTTCGACCTCGACCGGTACGTGTACGCGGCGCTGTCCGCCGGGGCCAGCGGCTTCCTGCTCAAGGACGTCACCCCCGAGCACCTGACGGCCGCCGTCCGCACGGTCAGGGCCGGTGACGCGCTGCTGGCGCCCGCCATCACCCGCCGCCTCGTCGAACGCTTCGCCCGCGGCGGCGCCGACAGTGCCGCGCTCCACCGCGACCTCGGTCATCTCACCCCACGCGAACTCGACGTCCTGCGCCTGCTCGCCCAGGGCCTCTCCAACGCGGAACTCGCCGCCCGCCTCCACCTCTCCGAGGCCACCGTCAAGACCCATGTCTCCCGCGTCCTCGGCAAGCTCTCCCTGCGCGACCGCGCCCAGGCGGTGGTGGTCGCCTACGAGACGGGACTGGTCACGCCGGGCGGCCGGTAGGAGCCCTAGCCTGTCTCCGTATGTAGACGTAGTCTCTGTACGGAGGCATCATTCACGGACATGGATGTGCGCTCGGTTCAATATGGATGTGATGCTCGGTTCAAAGGGGAACCGGCGCGCCTCCACTCGTCGCCGTCGGCGTGGCCGTGGTGCGCAAGCCCCTCTCCCGTAAGGACGTTCCCCATGAGCCAGCCCGTCGTCACCCGCTTCTCCGTGTACCCGGTGGCGGGCCAGGACTCCATGCTGCTCAACCTCTCCGGCGCCCATGCGCCGTACTTCACCCGCAACGTCCTGGTCGTGGAGGACTCCGAGGGCCGGACGGGGCTCGGCGAGGTGCCCGGCGGGGAGGCGATCACCCGGACGCTACGGGACGCGGAGCCCCTGGTCGTCGGCGCGCGATTGGGTGACCACAAGCGGGTGCTGCGGGCCATGGGGGAGGCGTTCGGCGGCCGGGACGCCGGTGGCCGCGGTGAGCAGACCTTCGACCTGCGGACGACCGTGCACGCCGTCACCGCCGTCGAGTCCGCCCTTCTCGACCTGCTCGGCCAGCACCTGGAGGTACCGGTCGCAGCCCTGCTCGGCGACGGCAAGCAGCGCGACTCGGTACGCGTCCTCGGCTACCTCTTCCACGTCGGCGACCCCGACCGCACCGACCTGGACTACCTCCGCGAACCCGACGCCGACGTGGCCTGGTACCGCATCCGCCGGGAGGAGGCGCTCACCCCGGAGTCGATCGTCCGGCAGGCGGAGGCGGCCTACGACCACTACGGCTTCCGGGACTTCAAGCTCAAGGGCGGGGTCCTGGCGGGCACCGAGGAGGTCAAGGCCGTACAGGCACTGAAGGAACGCTTCCCCGAGGCCCGGATCACCCTCGACCCCAACGGCGCCTGGTCCCTGCGGGAGGCCGTCGAGCTGTGCCGGCCGCTGCTCGGCACCCTCGCCTACGCCGAGGACCCCTGCGGGGCCGAGGGCGGCTACTCCGGACGCGAGATCCTCGCCGAGTTCCGCCGGGCCACCGGCCTGCCCACCGCGACCAACATGATCGCCACCGACTGGCGGCAGCTCACCCACGCCCTGGCCCTGCAGTCGGTCTCCATCCCGCTCGCGGATCCGCACTTCTGGACCCTGAGCGGATCGGTGCGGGTGGCGCAGCTCTGCCACGAGATGGGGCTGACCTGGGGTTGCCACTCCAACAACCACTTCGACATCTCCCTGGCCATGATGGCCCACTGCGGGGCCGCGGCCCCCGGCGACTACAACGCCCTGGACACGCACTGGATCTGGCAGGAGGGCCGGGAGCGCCTCACCGTCGCACCCCCGAGGATCGTCGACGGCGAGGTCGCCGTCACCGACGCCCCGGGCCTCGGCATCCGCCTCGACCCGGACCGGCTGCTCGCGGCCCACGCCCTCCACGAGGAGCGGAACCTCGGCGCGGGCCGTGACGACGCGACCGGGATGCGTTACCTCGTGGACGGCTGGACCTTCGACGCCAGGCGTCCCTGCCTGGTGCGCTAGGCCTACGCGGGCCGCCGGCCCAGCGGGCTCGGGCACGGCTCGGGCGACTCCCGCTTCTCGGCCGGCGGCGGCGTCCTCAGTTGCGCAGCATCATCACGAGCAGCACCACCAGGGCGATCAGCAGCGCGCCGCCCACCGACGCCAGGGTGATCTTCACCGCGCTGTACGGCCGCTCGCCGATGACCTCGCCGGTACGGGCGTTGACCATCACCGGCCACGCCTTGCCCGCGTGGAGGTAGGTCAGGAACCAGACGGGCAGCAGCACCAGTTTGTAGGTGAGGCCGCTGTAGGAGGTGGACATCGAGTGCACCCGCTGCTCGTCGCCGCCGATGTCCCGCTTGCAGTCGGCGCGGATCACCGGCGCCATCCGCGCCTTCGCCGACTCCAGGCCGGCCTCCGGCTCGACGTCGTACCGGACGGTGCGGAAGCCCGCCAGGTACTCCTCCTGGTAGGGAACCGTCTCCTCCAGCGGCCAGGGGGCCAGCTTGTCCAGTTCCTTCTCCGGCACCTGCCCGCTGCCGGGCACCAGCACGTCGTCGAAGAACCGGCCGACCATTCCGGACCTGTGGTACCAGCGGGTGTGCCGTACCCGCCGGGTGTTGCCCTCGGAGTCCTTCTCCTCCACCCAGTAGTACTCGCCGCGTTCGCCGGAGTACTGGGTCGTGGTCTGCGCGTCGTACGTCCAGTGCGGCAGATAGCTGCCCCGGAAGGTCTCCGCCTCGGTGACCTTCTTCAGCTCGTTCGGCGCGAACCAGCGGGAGCTGGTCCACTTCGCCAGCGCGTCGCGGGCCTGCTCGCGGCCCACCCCGAAGGGCAGGACGGCCTCGGGCACCACGCGCTCGGTGGCGGAGGCGTCCGCGACCAGCGGGGTGGCGCAGAACTGGCACTTGTCGCTGAGCGAATCGCTCTCGGTCACCGCATGGCAGCCGGGGCAGGTGTACACCTTCACCCGGTCCGGCGCGGACGCCCGGCGGGGCAGCACGGCCAGTTCCTCGATCGGGTGCTCGGTCACCTGCCGCGGTATCGGCGTGATGTCCTGTTCGTGCTTGCAGTACGGGCAGCGCAGTGCGTACGTCCCGGGCGCGTACTCGCTGACCCCGCCGCACGCCTCGCACTGGAACGCCCGGTCGGGTGCCGGCGCGACATCCTGATCCGTCAACTCACTTCTCCTTGTGCCCTGTTGCCGGGAGGTTCCGGATGGCGGATCTCAGCCCTGCGGGGGCAGCGGCGGCGGGACGTCGGCGAGCAGCGACGCCAGCTCCGGGACCTGGTCCGCGGGCTGCCAGGTGGCCTGCCCGCTGCGCCAGACCAGCGTCGTACGGTTCAGGTTTCCGGTCGCCACCTGCCCGGCCAGCGCGCTCTCGTCGTACGGGCCCTGCTGCTGTCCGCCGACCGCGATGAACCAGCGCGGTGCGCTCGGCAGCGGCGGCGGGACGTCGGCGGCGGCGGGTGCGGGCTGCGCCGGGGCCTGTGTCACCGGGACCGGGGGAGCCGCCGCACCGGACGTGCTCTGCACGATCCGCTGGCCCAGTGCCATGCCGACGCCCAGCCCGACGGCGTCGCCGCCGGTGCCGGGGTTGGCGGCGGCGATCGGCATCGCGTCGGCCGCCTGGAGCTTGGCGTAGTCGTCCAGATTGCCGGTGATCGTCATCCGGGAGCGGGTGTCGATCGCCGCCTCGACCTCCGGCGGGACGCTGATGTTCTCGATGTAGAACCGGGGGATGGCGATGCCGGTGGAGGCCAGCTCCAGGGTCAGTACCTTGGCCAGCTGCTGCCCGATGCCGTCCTGCCGGGCGGCGAGGTCCAGCAGCGGTACGCCGGACGAGCCCAGCGCGGAGCCCAGCTTGGAGACGATCAGCTGCCGCAGGTGCTCGCCGACCTCCTCGGTGCGGAACTGCGGATCGGTGCCGACCAGTTCGCGCAGCAGTGCGGCGGCGTCCACCACCTTGGCGGCGAAGGTGCCGAAGGCGCGCACCCGGACCATGCCGAACTCGGCGTCCCGCAGTATCACCGGGTTCTGGGTGCCCCACTTGAAGTCGGTGAACTGCCGGGTGGTGACGAAGTAGACCTCGGCCTTGAACGGCGACTCGAAGCCGTGCTTCCAGCCCTTCAGCGTGGACAGGACCGGCATGTTCTGGGTCGAGAGGGTGTACGTGCCGGGCTGGTAGACGTCGGCCAGCCGGCCCTCGTTGACGAAGACGGCCACCTGTGACTCGCGCACCACGAGCCGGGCGCCCATCTTGATCTCGTTGCCGTAGCGCGGAAAGCGCCACACGATGGTGTCCCGGCCGTCGTCGGTCCACTCGATGATGTCGATGAACTCACCGCGGATGCGGTCCATCAGCCCCACAGCAATCCCCCACTCCCCGCGCTCCGGAGACCGCCGCTCCCCGGTCGGCCCCTGGGACGGCGGCGGCGCGGCGATCAAGCGATCAGCCGACAGTATGCCCAATGGAGCCGACGCCGCTACGGGCGGGTGCGTACCCCCGGCGTGCCCGCCCCTGCCGCCCGTCGGGCGTCCGTTTCCAGCCCCCCCTGCGCGCCCCCGCCCTTCACCGGCCGACCGCGCCGCCCGCCCGGACTCCTCACGCGTGGACGCGAAGACACCCCCGGCGGGTGTCCTCGGCGGCGGCTCGCCGTCAGGCGCCCTGCAGGGCCGATGCCGTCTCGTCGGCGGTGTCTCCCGCCGCCCTGGGCGTCGACTGCGGCCGGGGACCGCGCAGCAGGACCACCGCGACCAGGGCTGCCAGCACGGTGAGGCTCCCCGCCGTGATCAGGCACAGCCGCATCCCGTCCAGGAAGGAGTCGCCCAGCGCGCCCAGCGCCTGCCCGGTCTGTGCTCCCAGGTCCAGCTCGGCGACCGCGCCGAGACCGTCCGTCTGCGCGGCCGAGACGACACGGTCCTGCGCCGCGCCGGTGACCCCCGCGTCGGTGAGGTGACCCGGCAGCGCGTGGAGTGCCCGGGTGGTGAGCAGCGCACCCAGGACGGCCGGCCCCAGGGCACCGCCGACCTGCCGGAACGCGTTGTTGCCGGCGGCGGCCATGCCGGCCTGGTGGTACGGCACGGAGGCCACCGCGGTCGCCGTCATGGGGGTCATGACGAAGCCCATGCCCAGGCCCAGCAGGGCGAGCCGCCAGGCGGCCGAGGCGAAGGAGGTGTCGGCCGCCAGTCCCGTCAGCGTGAACTGGGCGGCGGCGACGAGCAGCAGACCGCCGGTGATCATCCAGCGTGCGGAGACGCGGTGCATCAGCCGCCCGGCCGGACCGCCGACCAGCAGGGCCGCCCCGGTGACCATCAGCAGCCGCCAGCAGGCCTGCAGGGTGTCCAGCCGCTGCACCATGCCGAAGTAGAGGCTGAGGACGAAGAAGAACCCGATCAGCGCCAGGAAGCTGATCATCGCGACGAGCGTGGTGGCGGTGAAGGCGGGGCTGCGGAACAGGCTCAGGTCCAGCATCGGGCTGTCGCTGCGCCGTTCCACCAGGACGAAGGCGACACCGGCGGCCACGGCGGTGAACAGCGCCACCATCACCTTGGCGTCGGTGAACGAGCCCGCGCCGCCCTCGATCACGCCGTAGACCAGCGCGGTGATCGCGAGCGTGGCGGTGAGCTGGCCGGGCCAGTCCAGCCGGCGGCCGTGCGGAGCCCGGGAGTCGGTCAGCTGCCGGGCCGCGACGGCGACGGCGAGCAGCGCGACCGGGACGGCCGGCAGGTAGATCCAGCGCCAGGAGAAGTGCGCGACGACCACACCGGCGATCACCGGACCGATCGCCAGGGCCGCCATCAGGCAGGTCGCCCATATGCCGATGTACTTCCCGCGCTCCCGGTGGTCCGGCACCACGTGGCTGATCAGCGCCAGCGTGGTCGGCAGCAGCGCGGCCGCGCCGACACCGGCCAGCGCCTGCCCGGCCCAGACGACCTCGATGGAGTGCGCGCACCAGGCCGTGACCGCGCCCGCCGCCGAGAAGAGCAGGCCGGCCTGGAAGACCTTCTTGCGTCCGTGGACGTCCCCGAAGACGCCCGCGGTCAGGATGAACGCGGCCATCGGCAGCACGAACGCGTCCTGCACCCACGACAGTTGGGCCGTCGAGGCGTTCAGCGCCCCCTGCAGGGCCGGCAGGCTCACGGCGACGGTGGTGACAGGAAGATAGGCGACGAAGACGCCCAGGCAGGCCATGACGATCGTGGCCGCCCGCCGCTCGACCGGCGCGCTCGCCGGCGTCGTGACGTTCACGGAGATACTCCTTCGCGGCGCACCGCACCGCGGTCGAAGACCACCGGCGGGTCCGGTGGCCTGTGTCGTACGGACGTCCGAGGGGAAACCCGCCGCCACAGCATCCGGTCCCGCACGCGCAACCACCAACCAACCGTCCCTCCGGCAGCAGAATCCTCCAGAACGTGGTAGCGCCGTGACACACTTCCACCATGCTCGACGACGTGGACAGGAAAGTCCTCCGTGCCCTGCAGTGTGCGCCCCGGTTGCCCTTCCGCCGGATCGGCGAGGTGGCGGGCGTCTCCGAGCAGACCGCCGCCCGCCGCTACCAGGCGTTGCGCCGCAGCGGGGCGCTCCGGGTGGTGGGCCTGGTCAACCGGCGGGTGTACGGCGCCGCGGAGTGGGTCGCCCGCATCCGCTGCCGCCCCGACCGCGTGGCCCCGCTCGCCGAGGCCCTCGCCCGCCGCCCCGACATCTCCTGGGCCCATCTGGCCTCGGGCGGCTCGGAGATCATCTGCGTCATCCACGCGCCGTTCGACATGCCTCGCGAGGACGTGCTGCTCCGGCAACTGCCGAGGTCCGCCTCGGTCCTGGACGTCAGCATCGACCTGATCATCCACAACTACGACGCTCCAGGCACCGCCGGCTGGACCGGCTACGGCGACAACCTCGACCCCGAGCAGGTCCTGCGGCTGACCTCGGAGCGGCCGCCGCTCACCCCCGGCCCTCCGCTCCCGCCGGCCGACGAGGACGCCCCGCTGCTGGACGCCCTGGCCCAGGACGGCCGTACCACCCACACCCGGCTGGCCGAACTCACCGGCTGGTCCCTGTCCCGGGTGGCCCGGCGGCTGGAGTCGCTGGAGAGCTCCGGCACCCTCGAGTACGAGGTGGAGTTGCTCCCGGAGCGACTGGGCCACTGGCTGCACGCCGTCCTGTGGCTGCGGGTGGCCCCCGCCCGACTCGAGCGGGTCGGTGCGGAGACCGCCCGGCACGACGAGGTCCCCTTCGTCGGGGCCATCAGCGGGGAGCACAACCTGATGGTCACCGTCATCGCCCGCGATCCCGAGGACTTCTACCGCTTTCTGACCACCCGGATCGCCGCGACCCCGGGCATCGACGGCTATGGCGTCAGCATCAGCGTCCACCACCTGAAGAAGGCGGCCTCCCTCATCTCCCGGGGCCGGCTGGTGCCCGCGTCCTCCGTCTAGACGGAGTCCCGGAGCACGACCGACACGGGAAGCCGCCGGACCCCGTGCATCAGCAGGCCCGGTGCCCACTCCAGGTCGGCCTCGGCCACGGCCAGGGCGAGACTCTCCACGCGCTGGACGAACACGGTGATCGCGACCTGTGCCTCCATCCGCGCCAGCGGAGCGCCCAGGCAGTGGTGGACGCCGTGTCCGAAGGCGAGATGGCCGCCGGCCGGACGCCCGAGGCGGAAGGAGTCCGGCTCCTCGAACCGGGCCGGGTCCCGGTTCGCCGCCGCCAGGGAGACCAGCAGCATGTCCCCTCGCCGCACCGGCACCTCACCGACCCGCATGTCCTCGGTGGCGAACCGTTCGGTGGCGGTCACCACCGGCCCGTCCAGGCGGAGGAACTCCTCGGTCGCGGCGGGGATCAGACCGGGATCGGCGCGCAGGGTCCGCAGGAGGTCCGGCTGCCGGGCCAGGCCGAGCAGTACGGTGCCGATCAGGTTCGCGGTGGTCTCGTACCCGGCGATCAGGAGCAGGAAGGCCATGCCGATCAGCTCCGGGTCGGAGAGCCGGTCCTCGTCGGTGTCCACGGCCAGCGCGCTGAGCAGGTCAGGTCCGGGCTCGGCCCGCTTGCCCGCGATCAGCTCCGCCAGATACCCGCTCAGCCACAGGTAGGCCTCCTCCCGGTCCGAACCGGCGACCGGGGCCACGACCTGCTCGGAGGCCCAGCCGAAGCGGTCCCGGTCCACGAGCGGCACGCCGAGCAGTTCGCAGATCACCGAGATGGGCACGCGGGCGGCGAAGCCGCCGACCAGCTCCGGGGTCTTCTGGGCCAGTACGGTGTCCGCCGCCCGGGAGGCGATCTCCCGGGTCCGTGGCCGCAGGGCCTCGACGCGCTGCGGCGTGAAGGCGCGTGCCACCACCTTGCGCAGCCGGGTGTGCTCGGGCGGGTCCACGGTCAGCATGTAGTCGATCCCGACCTCGTCCCGTACCCCGCTCATCAGCCAGCCGGACTCCAGGCCCGCGCGCTCGCTCCGCTTGGACACCCGCGGATCGGTGAGCACCTCGCGCGCCGCGTCGTACCCGGTGACCAGCAACTGCGGCGGAGCGCCGTCCGGTTCGCAGCGGTGTGCGGACGCGGAGTCCGTCAGGGTCCGCAGTACCGCATGCGGGTCCGCCTGGAACGCGGGCCCCTCCAGGGCGGCTCGCAGCGGGCCGCCCGGGGTGTGTGTGGTCATCGACTTCTCCCGCCGAACAAGTTGCTTTCGTCGGCAAGCATCATGGTCAAGCGGGAGTGTGTCAAGGAGAGTTGGATGTGTAGTGAGGCTAGAAACTGGCCCGCGTTCCGCCGTCGACCGTCACCATGGCGCCCGTGACGTACGACGCCGCGGGCGACAGCAGGAACGCGGCGGTACGGCCGAACTCCTCCGGGGTGCCGAGTCGGCGCAGCGGGATGCCCGCGGCGGTGCTCTCCGCGTCGCCGGTGATCGACTGGAGTTCGAGGGTGCGGTCGGTCCCGATGTGGGCCGGCACCAGGCCGACCACGCGGACGCCCCGGGGGCCGAGTTCCCCCGCGAGGGTCTTCGCGTAGCCGGCCAGCGCCGGACGCAGTGCGTTGGAGACGACGAGGCCGGGGATCGGCTCGTACACCGAGGTGGACAGGACGAAGCCGATCACCCCGCCCTCGCCGAGCTGCGCGGCGACGGCTCGGGAGAGCCGCACCGCGCCCAGGAAGCCCGACTCGAAGGCCGTACGCCACTGCTCGTCGTCGATGGCGTCCGTGGTGCCCGTCGGCGGGCCGCCGACGCTGATGAGCACGCCGTCCAGCCCCTTGAACGCCCCGTGTGCCGAGGTGATCAGCCGGTCCGGGGTCCCGGGGTCGGCGTTGTCGGCGACGACGCCGACGGCCTGCCCGGGGCCGCCGAGCTCCGCCTCCGCCGCGGCCAGCGAGTGCGTGCTGCGCCCGCTGACCACCACCTTCGCTCCGCCTGCGGTCAGTTCACGGGCGGCGGCCAGGCCGAGGCCGCGGGTGCCGCCCGTGACGATGTAGACGCGGTCCTTGAGTCCGAGATCCATCACTGCTCCCGTTACAGCATCGCCTTCTGGGGCTGGGTGGCCACCACGAGCACGGTGGTGGTGTCCGCGGTCAGGGCCGCCTTGAACTCGCGCTGCAGGTCCTCGGTCGTGTCGACGTCGACCGCGTGGCAGCCGAAGCCGCGGGCCACGCCGGCGATGTCGAGCCCGGGCAGGTCGAGGCCGGGCACGCCCGGCGTCTCCTCCAGCACCGCGAACGACTTGAGGATCGAGTACTCCTGGTTGCGCATCACGACGTAGACGATGGGCAGCCCGTGCTGCGCCGCCGTCCAGACGGACTGCACGGAGTACTGGAAGGAGCCGTCGCCGATCAGTCCGACGACCGGCCGGGCCACGCCCCGCTGCCGGTCGGCCAGGGCCACGCCGACGGCCGCCGGCGCGCCCCACCCGATGCCGCCGCTGGCGGTGGCGAAGAAGGATCCGGTGCGGGTGGTGGGCAGCCACTCGATCTGCTGGGCCATCGTGGAGGTCGACTCGTTGACGATGACCGCGTCGGCCGGCTTGACGCTGCTCAGGGCCGCATAGACCTCCGGCGGGGTCAGCGGGCTGTTCGGTGCCTCCGGGAGCACCCGGGGACGCTCCATCGGCTGCGGAGCGGTCCGGGCGGTGCCCTCCTCGACCGCGGCCAGGAGTTGCTCGATCGCCGCCTTGGGGTCGCCCAGCAGGCTGTCGCCCACGCGTGCGGACGCGGCGACGTCGGGGTTGCCGGTGATCTGGAGGAGCTCGGTGCCGTCCGGCAGGTAGGGCCCCGGGACGTAGGGGTAGTACCGGAACACCTCGGCGCCGATCACGACGACCAGGTCGTGTCCCTCCAGCCGGTCGCTGATGGTCTTCACCGACATGCCGAGGGGGCCGCGGAAGAGCGGGTGGTCCTCGGGGAAGGAGGCGCGGTCCAGCAACGGGGAGCCGTAGACGGCCGCGCGCAGTCTCTCCGCGAGCGCGACGGCCACGTCCCAGCCGCCGGCCTTGTCGACCTCCGGCCCGAAGACCAGTGCGGGACGGCTGCTGGCGGAGATGCGGTCGGCGAAGGTCCGCAGCCGGTCCGGGTCGGGCATCACCCGGTCGCTGAAGGTCCGCGTGCGGGTGAAGCCGGACAGCGGCCGCTTCCAGTCGTCCATGGGGATCGACAGGTAGACGGGACCGGCGGGCGGTTGCAGTGCCATCGCGTAGGCCCGCAGGAACGCCTCGGGCACGTCCTCGGCGCGGGCGGGTTCGTACGACCATTTCACCCACGGCTTGGGCAGCGTGGTGGCCTCGCGGTTGCCCAGGTACGGCTCGCCGATCAGCAGTTCCCGGTGCTGCTGCCCGGAGGTGACGATCAGTGGGGTGTTGCCGTGGTAGGCGGCCACCAGATTGCCCACGGCGTTGCCCAGCCCGGCCGAGGAGTGCACGTTGACCAGCGCGGGCCGGCCGGTCACCTGGGCGAAGGTGTCGGCCATGGCGATGACGGAGGCCTCCTGCAGGGCCAGTACATAGGTGAAGTCCTCGGGGAACTCCTGCAGGAACGTCTGCTCGGTCGACCCCGGATTACCGAAGACGGTGGTGAGCCCGAGGGAGCGCAGCAGGTCGTAGGTCACGGTTCGGACGGTGGCTTGTTCGGTCATGGCAACCTGCCGGTTCTCGTGGCGGGCCCGATATCGGGATGATCACCCCCATACTGACTGGAGGGTGGCCGCCACGCCTTCCGTCCGATGACTGAAGTGTCTGCTGAGACGACGGTTCCGGGCCGCTCCCGGCCGGGTGCGGGCTCATACCGCAGTTCGGGCGTCAGTCGGATGACCGAAGCCGGAACACCTTGGTCCGTCGGAGTGTGGGGTCAGCCGTTCGGTGCTACGAACACCTTCATCACCTCGGCCGATCGGAGGGTGTCGATGGCTCGCAGCGCCTCACCGACCGGGACGATCTCTGTGGTGAGGTCGTCGACGCGGACGTCGCCGCGGGCGAGCAGGCCGACGGCGTCGTCGAACTCCGAGCCGTACACGAACGACCCGCGGATGGTGATCTCCTTGAGCAGCACCACATCGGGATCGAAGCCGCCGCCGGGACCCGCGCCCACGTTGACCAGCACCCCGCCGGGGGTCAGCAGCCGCAGGGCCTCGGTACGGGCCGCCGCGTTGCCCGAGCACTCGAACACGACGTCCACCGAGGACTCGGCGAGCCCGGCACCGGACTCGGCCGGGCTCAGCGACAGGTCGGCGCCCGAGGCCGGGCCGAAGCGGCGACGCTCCGGGGCCGGCTCCACCAGGACGATCCGGTCCGCGCCCCGGTGGGCGGCGATACGGCAGGCCAGCTGCCCGATCGGGCCGCCGCCGAACACCGCGACCGTGGCCCCCTTGAGATCTCCGGCCAGCACCGCCGCCCGCAGGGCCGTGGCCGTCGGCTCGACCCAGGCGGCCTCCAAGCGGCCCATGGAGGCGGGGAGCGCCCGCAGGGTGCCCGGGAAGACGGCCATCTGCCGGGCGAGGGCGCCGTCCGACTGGAGCCCGAGCGCGGTCTCCATGGTCGCCCGGCGGCAGAAGTTGGGCCGCCCCGAGAGGCAGTACGGGCACCGGCCGCACACGTTGCCGTTCGGGTTGACGGCGACCCGCTGCCCCACCTCCCAGCCCTCGACCGCGTCTCCGACGCGGCTGATCCGGCCCGACGGCTCGTGCCCCATGACGAAACCGCCGCGGTAGACCTGCGGCATCTGCGGCGCATGCAGGTCGGTGCCACAGATGCCGCACAGGTCGACCTCCACGACCACCTGATCGGGACGGAGTTCGGGCTCGGGCCTCGACTCCAGCACGATCTTCCGGTCCACACCCAGGACCACTGCTTCCATCACGGCCGATCACAGCCCTTCCGCCGTTGCCGTGAGCGATTCCGCCCCGTTCGAGGAGGAGCCGAAATGCCCGTCTACACCTGCACCGCAGCACAGGGAACTCTGACAAGTGAGTCGAAGGCCGCGCTGGCGGCCGAGATCACCCGGATCCACGTGGCGGTCAACCATGTGCCACCGGCCTACGTGAACGTGATCTTCTCCGAGCCGCCGCCGGACAGTGTCTTCGCCGGCGGGGTGCCGGGGGCCCCGCTGATCGTCAGCGGCTGGGTCCGGCGCGGACATCCGCAGGAGGACGCGACCCGGCTGGCGCTGGAGCTGTCCTCGGCGGCCGCCCGCGTCACCGGGGTGCCGGAGAGCCACGTCATGGTGGTGCTGGAGGACGGCCCCGCCCGGTCCGCCGTCGAAGGCGGCCAGGTGCTGCCCGAGCCGGGCGCGGAGCGGGAGTGGCTGGCCCGCCGGGGCGAGGCCTGACGGCGGACAGCCGTACACCGTGACCCGGCCGGGGGGGGGGGGGGGGGCCCGCGCCCCCCCCCCCCCCCCGCCCCCGCCCCCCCCCCCGCC
>NZ_JBEYFE010000043.1:0-11988 GCF_040634235.1 Streptomyces sp. NPDC007157 | reverse complement strand
CGTGAGACCGTCCCGCCCCCCGGACGGCCCGGGCGCCGTGCCGGCGCCGCCGACCGCGCAGCCCACCGCCCCCGTCCGCGTCACCGCCGGTCAGGCGGCGTTGAAGCGCGCGGTGACGGAGGCGACCCGCTTGCCCTGGTACTCGGCGGCGCTACGGGCGGTGTCGTCGACCGGGATCGCACCCTGGCCGTTGACGTGGCTGGTGCCGTAGGGGTTGCCGTCGACGAACTTCACCGGGTCGGTGTAGCCGGGGGTCACCAGGATGCCGCCGAAGTGGTGGACGGAGTTGTAGAGCGCGAGCAGCGTGGACTCCTGGCCGCCGTGTGCGGTGGCCGTGGCGGTGAAGCCGCTGTAGACCTTGTCGGCCAGCTTGCCCGTCGCCCAGAGCCCGCCGAGCGTGTCGATGAACTGCTTCAGCTGGCTGGCGATGTTGCCGAACCGGGTGGGGGTGCCGAAGACCACGGCGTCCGCCCACTCGATGTCGGCCGGGGTGGCGACCGGGACGTCCTTGGTGGCCGCGGCATGTGCCGACCAGGCGTCGTTGCTCGCGATGGCCTCCTCGGGCGCCAGCTCGGACACGCGCAGCAGCCGTACCTCCGCACCCTCCTTGCGGGCGCCGTCGGCGACGGCCTCCGCGAGCTCGTGGACGGTACCGGTGGACGAGTAGTAGATGACGGCGACCTTGGGGGCCATGGGGAATTCCTCTCGCTGTGCTGTGGTCTCGGCGGCGGACGCCGCCTCGCTTCCGGCGGCGTGGGCCGCCTCGGTGCCGACGGCGGAAACCGTCGTGGTCCGGACGGCGGGTGCCGTCGTGGCGCCGGCGGCCGAAGCCGCCGGGCCGGGGTCGGGACGGGCGGTGGCGGACAGGGAGAGCCGCAGGTGACGTGCCGCGAGCCCCTTCGCCGCGGTCAGCCCGTGGCGGTACCGGTCGACGGTCGCGGAGGCGGAGATCTTCAGCGAGCCGCTCTCGACGGACAGCGCGTCCACCGTCAGCTCGACCGGCGCGCGGTGACCCCGGACGGTGAGGTGGCCCCGGACCACCCAGACGCCGGCCGCGTCCCGGCTCACCCCGGTCGACTCGAACCGGATCCCGGGGTGGCGCTCCGTGTGCAGAAAGGCGGGGGAGCGCACGTGGTCGTCCCGGCGCGGGGTCCCGGTGTGGAAACTGCCCGCGTCGACGACGGCGGTGACGGCCGACTCCGTGACCGGCTCGGCGATCGTGATGCTCGCCGACTCCACCCGGAAGGTGCCGTCCACCCTGCCCAGGCCGAACATGTGCCGCGTGCTGAAGCCGATGGACGACCGCTCCGGATCGACCGCGTAGGTCCCCACGGGGGGCAATTGGACGCTCATGCCCTGCTGGCCTCTCGGTTGGCGTCGCGCGGCTGGTCCGCTACGGCGCTGTTGCTTGCCTCGGCAAGCATCTTGGCGCGCCTCGAAATGCTTTGTCAAGCAAGTAATCATGTGCTTCAGTGGTAGGACCGGGACACGGACCGGGACACTACGGAAGGGAGGCCGGTACATGTCCGCACAGTCACCCGAGCCCAGCTGTCCGCTGAACACCGACGAGGACCGACTCTGGCGTGCTCTGCAGAGGATGCTGGTCGCTCTTCCACGGGCGCTCGACGAGGACCTGCTCTGCGCCACGGGCCTGTCGCTCACGCAGTACATCGTCCTGATGCATCTCTCCGAGGCCGAGGACGACAGCTTGCGGATGACCGAGCTGGCCTCGGCGGCCGCCCTGTCCGCGAGCCGCATCACGCGGGTGGTGGAGAACCTGCGCGACCAGGGCCTGGTGACCAAGCGGCGGCACTGCACGGACGCCCGCGGATACGTCACCGAGCTCACCGAGGCCGGCTGGCGACGGCTGCGCGACGCCTATCCGGCGCACCTGGCCAGCGCCCGCAGACGCGTCATGGACCAGATCGATCCCGCTCTGGTGCGGCGGCTGGCCGACCAGGTGGGGTCGGTGGCCGAGCCCCTCCTCTCCCCGTACGAACGGGGCGCGGGACGCAAGGAGATCCCCACCGGCCGGGAAGGCGGCGCGGCCGAGGAGTGCCCGGCAGCCGACGCCGAGGAACCCCCCGGGTACCCGGCAGTGGCCTCCAGCTACCGGGAAGCAGTCATTTGACCCAAGCCGGGACCGGGTGACCGAGCACAGCATGGGCCTGTTCCAGCCCGACCTTCGTTCTCTGGAGGCACCCTTGCTGAAGGGCTACACCTACCCGCTCTCACCGCGCGGCGAGGCGAACCTCGCCCCCGCTCCGCCGTGGCACTACGCCGGCGACATCGTCGGCGTCGAGTTCTGGACGGACCCGGCGGCCGCCGCGGCGACCCTCCCCGAGGGGCTGACCCCCGACACCGGGTCCGACGGGCGGGTGGTGGCGCTCTTCGTCGACTGGCAGTTCTCCGCCGGGAACGACGAGTACCTCGACCCGGTACGCAGCCAGTACCGCGAGTTCATGCTGCTCGTGGACGCCCGCTTCGGGGACGAGCCGGTGTCCTGGTGCCCGTACATCTACGTGGACAACGACCTCGCCATGGCCCGCGGTTGGGTGCAGGGCTTCCCGAAGAAGCTGGGCTCGGTCGCCCAGACCCGGGTCTTCGCGTCGCCCGGCAAGGCGTCACCGTCCCTCGCGGCCGGCGGCAGGTTCGGCGCGTCCCTGTCGGCGGCCGGGCACACCCTCGCGGAGGCCGGGGTGACCCTGGAGCGCCCGGCGGACGACCCCGCGAGCCTGTTCCGGCCCACGGTCAACCTCCGGCACTTCCCCACGCTGACCGCCGGCCGGTACGACAGGCCCGCCGTGCACGAGCTGGTCATGGCCGAGTTCGGCGACCGGGCGCTCGCCGACGTCTGGGTCGGCTCCGGCGACATCACCCTGTTCGAGGCCCGGGGCGAGGAACTCGCCGACCTGGCCCCGGTGCGCACCGGCACCGGCTTCCGCGCCTCGATGTCGTACACCGTGACCGAAGTGCACCGGCTGGGCGAGTAGCGGATCGGGACCGGGATCGCCCCCTGACCGCCATAACGAAAGGAAGCCGATGCACACCATCGCCGACCTCATGGTCGACGGCCTGCGGAACGCGGGCGTGTCCCGGATCCACGGCCTGCCCGGCGACTCGCTCAACGGACTGACCGACGCCCTGCGCCGAGATCCGTCGGTGGCCTGGGAGCACTACCGGCACGAAGAGGCCGCCGCGTTCGCCGCCGCCGGATGAACGGCCGCCGTCGGCTGATCGGTTCGTTCACCCACGGCAGCATGGCGAACGCGCTGCCCCAGGCGATCGGCGCCCAATCCGCCTGTCCCGACCGGCAGGTGATCGCGCTGTCCGGGGACGGCGGGCTGGCCATGATGCTCGGCGACCTGATCACCCTGGAGCAGCAGCGGCACCCGGTGAAGGTCGTGGTCTTCAACAACGGCGCTCTCGGCTTCGTGGAGCTGGAGATGAAGGCGGAGGGGATGGTGAACTTCGATACCGACCTCGACAACCCGAACTTCGCGGATGTCGCCGAGTCCCTGGGCATCCACGGCAGCAGGGTGGAGCGTCCGGCAGACCTCGCCGACGCGCTGCGCACCGCGTTCGCCCGTCCCGGGCCGGCCCTGGTGGAGGTGATGACCGCCCGGCAGGAGCTGTCCGTCCCGCCGACGATCACCTTCGACCAGGCCAGGGGCTTCGCCCTGTACGCCGCCCGCACCGTGCTCTCGGGGCGCGGTGACGAACTCCTGGAACTGGCCCGCACGAACGTGGTGCGGCACCTGCCGTCCTAGCGGACGCCGGGGGAGCCGGGGTCCGGGAATCCGATCAGGCTCAGCACGGCCCTCCGGACGCCCTCCAGGTCGTACTCGCGGTGGCCGCGCCGTGGAACCATCCCGTCGGGAAGCGACGAAAGGTGGTCACCGATGGTCATGAAGTTCCACGAAGGGCACAGGCAGGGCCCGGGCTTCGCGCACCTTCTCCTCTCCAGCCATCAGCGGTTGACCAGCACCCCCCTGTGCCCCTCGGTGTTCCCCGACGCCGGGGAAGCGGCCCGCTGGCTCTACGAGTCCGCGCCCTTCGGGCTGCTCGCGCACGACGCCGGAGCGGATCCGGTCTTCGTCTATGCGAACAGGACCGCGCAGAAGTGCTTCGAGTACGGCTGGGGGGAGTTTGTCCGGCTCCCGTCCCGGCTGTCCGCCGACCCGGACCGGCAGGGCGACAGGAACGCCCTCGTGCGATCGGTGACGGAGCACGGATTCGCCTCCGGTTACCGAGGGTTGAGGATCGCCGGGTCCGGCCGCAGATTCTGGATAGAGGACGTCACGATGTGGAACCTCCTGGACGAGGGCGGCACTTGCCACGGCCAGGCGGCGGTCTTCCGTTCCTGGACGGACATCTGATGACCCATCAAGATGCACGCACTCGAAGCGCGCCGGGCCCCGCGAAACGTTCGACAGCCCGAGGTCGCCGCCCGCGTCGAGTGGTCCGGTACCGGCGTCAACCTGCGCACCGCGCGCCCGGGAGGCGTCCGCCGTGCGCGCCGCCGTCGACGAGGTGCTGGGCGACCCCCGGTACCGCAAGCGTGCGAGCGAGATCCAGGGGCAGTATGCGCAGTACGACCCCTTCGGCTCCGTCGCCGAGATCGTCGAGCAGGCCTGAGTGCCCTGGTCGAGGGTGGTCCGGCAGTCGGCCGGACCCCCCCGACCAGGTCCGGAACCTTGAGACTCCTTGCTTGAGCACGCTATTCTGACGGGATGAGCGACGACGACCCGCTGACCGCCCAAGAAGAACGCTTCTGGCGTGCCCTGATGCGCGTCATCGTCGCGCTGCCGCGCTCGCTGGACGACGATCTGCTGCGGTCCACGGGGCTCACGCTCACCGAGTACGTCGTCCTGATGAACCTCTCCGAGGCCGAGAACCAGGAGCTCCGGATGACGGACCTCGCCTCGGCCACCGCCCTGTCGGCGAGTCGCATCACCCGGGTCGTGGAGGCGCTGCAGAACCGCGGCCAGGTCGTCAAGCGGCGCTACGAGGGCGACGCCCGGGGCAATGTCGCGACCCTCACCCCGGAAGGGCTCAAGCGCCTCCAGGACGCCTACCCGGTGCATCTGGCGAGCGCCCGCAAGCGGGTCGTCGACCTGCTCGACGGCAGGTCGGTGCCGGCCATGGTGCGGCAGTTCGAAGCGGTGGTGGAGAAGCTCGGCTGAGCCTCGCGGGCCGGGGCGCTTACTCGCCGGACTGGTAATATACGGCTGTCAAACAGTGCCGGAAGCGCACCTCAGCCCGTGACCCGGAGAGAAGTCATGCAGCAGCGACCTCGGCCGAGACCCCGGGCATGACCCCGCGACCGGAGAGCCAGGAGCGCTGGGCCCGACTGCGACGCCAGTTGTGGCGGCCGCCGAGGGCCCACGGGGACCAGCCACGGCACCGGGTGGTCGGCCCGCTGGAACTCTTCTACGACCTGATCGTCGTCGTCCTGGTCGCCCAGGCCGCTCACCACCTGGCGGCGCACCTCTCCTGGCACGGCCTCGGCGAGTTCGCCGTGGTGTTCGCGCTGGTGTGGATCGCCTGGCTCAACGGCACGCTCCACCACGATCTGCACGGCCACGACGACGCCCGGGGCCGTAGTCTCTTCCTCCTGCAGATCCTCGTCCTCGTCCCGCTGGGGGCCTTCATCCCCAAGGCCGGCGGCGCGGAGGGCGCCCACTTCGCGATCAACGCGGGCGTCCTGTTCACCGTACTGGCCGCACTCTGGTTCCTGGCCGGACGCGGCAGCTCCGCCGAGTTCCGCAGACCCACCCGGCTGTACGTGATCGGTACGGCGGCCTGCGCGGTCGTCCTCTTCGCCAGCGCCGGCCTGCCGACCGACACCCGCCTGCTGACCTGGGGACTGCTGGCCCTCGCCTTTGTCGCCGGGTTCGCCTGGATGGTCCTCGCGGCCGCTCCGGCCCAGGAAACGGCGCTCGCCCTCACCGACGCGCTCGTCGAGCGGTTCGGGCTGCTCATCATCATCGTGCTCGGCGAGACCGTGACCGGTGTGGTGGACGGGCTGGCGAGCGAGCCGACCACCGTCATGAGCCTCGCCGTCGGGCTCGTGGCGGTGGTGGTCGGATTCGGTGCCTGGTGGACGTACTTCGACTTCGCCGGTCACCGTCCGCCCCGGCGCACCCGCGCGGTGACCCTCGGCTGGATGCTGACCCACCTGCCGCTGACGGCGGCGGTGACCGCCATGGGGGCCGCGATGGTCGGCCTGGTCGAGCACGCCCACGCCGACCGGACGCCCGTCGCGACGGCCTGGGTGCTGTGCGGGGGCGTGGCCGTCGTACTGGCCGCGACGATGCTGCTCGCGTCCGGCCTGGAGGCCTGGCGGGACGAGCGGGAGCTCTACCGTCCGCTCGCCGGCACCTGCGCCGCCGTGGCCCTCGCGACCCTGGCCCTCGGCGCCGCCCGTCCCGCACCGCTCCCGCTGGGGCTGGCGCTCGTCGTCCTGCTGGGCATTCCCTGGGGCCTCGCCGTGGCCCGCCGGCTGAGCCGCGACGAGACACCGGCCCTCTGACCCGCGGCGGCCGGCGGCGTCCTCAACCGCCGTACACCCGCCGGGCGATGTGCTCCGCGATCATGATCGTGGTCGCGTTGGTCACGGTCGACGGCACCTCCGGCAGGATCGAGGCGTCCACCACCCGCAGCCCGGCCAGCCCCTTGACGGCGCCGGTCTCGTCGACGACGGCCCACCGGTCCTCGGGCCCGCCCATCGGAGCGGTGGACGTCGGATGGCCGTAGGTGGCGATAGCGGTCTCGATCGCCACCGCCAGCTCCTCGTCACTGCCCACGGCATCGCCCGGCACCAGTTCCGCCGCCACCGCGCCAGCGAGGGGTGCGCTGCCCGCGAGGCGGCGCACCAGCCGCACCGCCTCCAGCATGCGGCGCCGGTCCCGGTCCGTCGCCAGGTAGTTGTCGTCGATGACCGGGGCGGCGTGCGGATCGCGGCCCGCCAGCCGCACCGAGCCGCGCGACTCCGGCCGGGTGACGGCCGCCGCCAGGAGCATCGCCCCGCCGGTCGGGCTGAACGAGCCGTCCAGCAGATGGGTGCCCACGACGGCGAGGTCCAGCTCACCGGGCAGCGCCTCCCGGGAGGCGAGCCACAGATGGGCGGCGAACGCGGACGTCATGCCCTGGTGCTCGGGCGCGAGCGCGAACAGCGAGTGGAAGAACGGGTGGTCCTGGAGCCGGCGTCCGACGGGGAGGTCGGCGACCACGTCGATGCCGAGGTCCCGCAGATCCTCGGCCGGGCCGACGCCGGAGCGCAGCAGGATGGCCGGGCTGCCGTACGCGCCGGCGCTCAGCACCACCTCGCCGGCCCGGTGGACGGTGCCCGACGCGTCGACGACACCGCGCGCCCTGCCGTCCTCGACGAGCACCCTGTCGATCGTGACGTCGCTCAGCACCGTCAGATTGCGGCGGCCGCGCACCTGTGGCGTCAGATACGCCAGCGCGGTGTTCTGGCGCACCCCGTCGACGATGTTGACCGGGTAGGCGCCGGTGCCGTCCTGCCGGTCGCCGTTGAAGTCGTCGTTGCGCCGGAAGCCCAGGCTCGCGGCGCTGTCCACGAACGCCCGCATGGGGGAGGTGAGTTCCTCGTAGGTCCACTGGCGGATCGGGAAGGGGCCGGTGCGCCCGTGGTGGGCGTCGTCGCCGGACGGTGTGTTCTCCAGGTCCCGGAAGGTCGGCAGGACCTCCTCGTACGACCAGCCCTTGATGCCGTACCGCTCGCCCCAGGCGGCGAAGTCCGCGGCCCGCGCCCGGATCGCCACACCGGCGTTCACCGCGGAACTGCCGCCCATGGCCCGGCCGCGCGGCGCCGCGATGCTCGGCGCGCGGTCGGTGGCACGCGCGCTGTAGCCCCAGTCGTGGTCGGGGTCGGCCAGCAGGTGCGGGGTCAGCAGTCCCTCGGGGACCCGGTCGGCGGGGTAGTCCGGCCCGGCCTCGATCAGCAGGACGGTGCGTCGCGGGTTCTCGCTGAGCCGGGCGGCGAGCACGGCGCCCGCGGAGCCGCCGCCGACGATGACGACATCGGTCTCGTGGTGGTCGGGGTGGTCGTTCGTGGTGGTCATCTGAAGTCTCCTTGTCCGTATCTATTGCTTCAGCAAGCAAATAAATAGCTGTACGGTGGTCTCACGGAGTGCCCGCCGGTCAGATCCGCGTCGCTTCCGGTACCACCCGCTCGCCCAGCAGCCGGAGCGCGGCATGCTGGTCGGCGCCGCGGACCGGGCCGATGACATGGTCGATGCCGATGCGGTCCAGCCGCCGCAACTCCGCGAGCAGGGCCGGGACGTGCTCGCCGCGCGCTCCGGGGTCGAGGGGGAGCAGGACCGTCTTCTCGATCTCGGCGTAGTCGCGCCCGACCTCGTCGCAGTGCCGGCGGAGGACGTCGAGTTTGCGTGCGAGGTCCGGGCCGTGGAACAGGTTGCAGGCGTTCCCGTACTCCGCGACCAGCCGCAGCGTCTTCCGCTCGCCGGAGCCGCCGATGAGGATCGGCGGGTGGGGACGGCGCAGTGCGCGGGGGGAGTTGAGGGTGCGTTCGAGGCGGTAGTGGCGGCCGGCGAAGGGCTTCTCGTCGTCGCTCCACATCTGCAGACAGATCTGAAGGGTCTCCTCCAGCCGCTCGAACCGCTCGGCGACGGGCGGGAACGGCAGCCCTAGTCCGCGCGCCTCGGCGAGGTTGAAGCCCGCGCCGACCCCGATGCCCAGGGCGGCGCGGCCTTCGGAGAGGACGTCGAGCGTGGTGATCATCTTGGCCAGCAGGCCGGGTTCGCGGTAACCGGCCGAGGTCACCAGGGCGAGCAGTTCCGCCCGCTCGGTGGCCGCGGCCAGATAACCCAGCGTCGTGTACGCCTCCAGCATCTCCTGCTCGGAGGTGCCCACGATCCCGATCTGGAAGAGGTGGTCCATGACGGCGATCCGGGTGAAGCCGAACTCCTCGGCACTACGGGCGAGTTGCGCCACATGTCGTGCGATGCCCGCCGGGCCGCCGGGCTGGGTGAAATCCGCGATGGCGATGCCGAGGTTCATGCGGGCCTTCCGTGCCGTGGGGTCGCCGGGGTTGTCGCCATCGAGTATGCCGGGACCACTATGTGCTTTGTCAAGCAAGGAAATTGGGCGGTCGCTCAGCCGCCGAGCGGCTGCGTGCGGTGCCTGCGCCGCACCTCCGACGAGGCGAAGACCGCCGAGATGCCGTGGACGATGCTGAACAGGCCGAAGACGGTGGCCAGCGAGACCGCGCCGATGTCCGGCCGCACGAACAGGACGAACCCGAGCGCCACCGACACCAGGCCGGTCAACAGGAACAGGGCCCGCTCACCCGCCGTCTCGCCGCGCAGGAACGCCAGGCCGACCTCCGTGGCACCGGTGGACAGCGCCCACGCGGCGACCCAGAGGGTGAGCACCAGTGCCGTGATGCCCGGCCAGGCCAGGGCGCTGACCCCGGCCACCACCGACAGGACGGCCAGTAGCAGCCAGCCGAGGACGGGCCCCACCCGGTCGCTGCTGAAGGCGCGGACCCCGTCCATCACCGCGTACATGAACGCGTAGACGGCGAACAGGACGACGAACGCGCCGATCGTGATGCCCGGCCAGGAGACGGAGACGATGCCTATGACGACGGCCAGCAGACCGCGCCAGAGCAGCGCGTTGGGTGAACTGAGCATGGAGTCCTCCGTGAACGAGGGTGCCGTGGCGCCGACTTCGCCTCGGCCCGGGAGCGCGTGACGGGCGGACACTATCGGCGTCGCGATCCGGCGCCACCCGTCATTCGACTGGTTCCGCTACTGCGACCACGACGCGTGCGCTACGGCGTCTCGTCGTCCTGTTCCGCGGCGAGCATCGCCTCCAGCGCGCCGCGGAGAGCGGCGCGTGAGGAGATGCCCAGCTTGGGATAGACCCGGTACAGATGGGAGCCGACCGTGCGATGCGACAGGAACAGCCGCTCGCCGATCTGCTTGTTGCTCAGACCGGTCGCCGCGAGCTCGGCGATCTGCAGTTCCTGGGCGGTGAGCTGCTCCGGCGTCACGTCGGGCCGGGCGACGGAGACGCCGGTGGCGCGCAGTTCGGCGGCGGCCCGCTGGGCCATCATCTCGGCGCCGATCCGGTCGAACGTCTCCAGGGCCGCGCCCAGTCGGGTCCGTGCCCCGGCCATGTCGTGGGTGCGGCGCAGCCACTGGCCGTAAGCGAACTGGATGCGCGCGTAGTCCCAGGGCCAGCGCGCGGCGTCGGGAAGGGCCAGGGCGGCCTCGAACAGGGCGGCGGCCTCCGCGTCGTCGGCGGCCACGGCGGCCGCCCCCGCCGTGATCAGCTCGGTACGCGGCCCGATCCGCGGGATCCCGGCCTCCTGGGCGGCGCGCACATGCGCCCGGGCGTCCTCGACACGGCCGGTGCGGACCGCCGCCTCCACGAAGTCCAGGACCATCCACCGGCCCGGCACGCCGGAGGTGGGGGCACCGGGCGGCCCGATCCGTGCCGCCTGGACCAGGGCCTCCTCGTAGTCGCCCTGCCCGATGGCCGCGAGATTGCGCGCCGACCGCGCGTAGCCCTCCGTCACGTCCATGCCGCGCGGCGCCGCCCAGCTCGTGGTCTCCTCGCTGCGGACACGGGCGAGATCCGCGTTGCCGCGCAGCGCCGCGCCCGAGGCCAGCACGGCCCGGAGCTGCCGCTCCCAGAACTGGTACCCGTACGCCGACGCCAGGTCCAGCCCCTCCTGGGCGAGCCGTTCCGCCTCGTCCCACTGTCCGTGGACATAGGAGTCCTGGCAGAGCAGCAGCAGCGCCGGGATCACCATGCCGATCGCGCCGCCGTCCCGCTCCCGTTCGATCATGCGCGACAGCAGGGACCGGTAGTCGGACAGGGCGTCCAGGGCGACGGCGGCGAAGCCCAGCGGGACGATCTGCCAGGGGGCCGCGTCGAGGGGCAGCTCGGCGAACGCGTCCGCGAGCCCCTCCCGGATCGCGTCGGACTTGCGGGTGGGATCGACATACGCGTCGTAGCACAGCCGGAACGTGCCGACCGCCTCCGGCGGGAACCGGGCCATCGCGGTGTCGAGCAGCTTCCACGGCTCGGGCCTGAGGGTGAAGAGGCTGACCAGCAACAGGGTGTACAGGATCGCCAGCCGGTCCCAGTCGCCCTTGTCCGCCTCGCAGGCGACATGGTCGAGAGCCTGGGCCAGCAGCCGGTAGGCGGTGTCGACATCGCCCCCGTCATGGGTGAGCAGATGGGCGGTGGCGGCGAAGACCAGCCCGGTCGGAGTGTCCGGGGTCTGCCCCGCGTCCGCCAACAGCCGGTTCACCTGGTCGAGTTGGCCGGTCATGGTGGCGAGGAAGGCGGCCTCGACCAGACGGCGGGACCGGTCGACCGGATGCGGACTGAGCTCGCCGGCCCGCACCAGTGCCGTGACCGCGGCGGACGCGGCGATCCGCCGCCGGTCGGAGAGCAGCGCCCCGACCGGGGCCGGCAGGTCGGCGGGGGATCCGGTGCCGCGCCGCCAGGCGGTCAGCGCGGCCTCGTCCAGCGCCCGCGCCACCGACTCGTCGGGCGCCGCGGCGGCCTCCGCGAGATGCCAGGCCCGGCGCTCGGGATCGTCGGCCAGGGCGGTGGCCAGCGCCTCGTGCGCGGCCCGGCGTTCGCGCGGCGGGGCCAGCTCCAGCAGGGCCGTGCCGATCAGCGGGTGGCAGAACGTGAGACCGCAGCCGGCCGCGGGCGCGCGGACCAGACCGGCCCGCTCGGCCGGGACCAGGTCGTCGAGGTCGGCCGAGCCCTGCGCCGCGGCGCGCAGCACGGTGAGCCCGGCATCCGCGTCCAGAGCGGCCAGCAGCATGAGCCGGCGGGTCGGCACGGGCAGCTCGGCGAGCAGCCCGGCGCAGGTCGCCGCCAGGCGTCGGGACAGTGGGAGGCGGTCGGGCAGCGGATCCTGGCCGGCGCGCTGCCGCTCGGTGAGCGGGACGGGCAACTCCTGGAGCGCCA
>NZ_JBEYFE010000042.1:0-60963 GCF_040634235.1 Streptomyces sp. NPDC007157 | reverse complement strand
GCGCCTAGGCCCCTATTCCCCGGTGGATTGGCCGTTGGGGGGGGTTTCTTGGGGCCGCGCGGGGCGGCACGGGACACCCCGAGGGGGGGGGGGCCGAACCGCCCCCGCCCCGCCTTCGTGTTCTTGGAGGCCTACCGCCCCCGGGGACCGCCCTTGGGCATCCGCATGCCCTTCGGCATCGGCCCCTTCGGCAACGGCATGTTGGACATCAGGTCACCCATCGCCCGCAGCCGGTCGTTGGTCGTCGTCACCTGAGGACCGGTGAGCACCCGCGGGAACTTGAGCATCGTGGTCCGCAGCTTCTTCAGGTCCACCTGGCCCTCGCTCGTGCCCACGATCACGTCGTGCACCGGCACGTCGGCCACGATCCGGGCCATCTTCTTCTTCTCGGCGGCCAGCAGGGTCTTCACCCGGTTCGGGTTGCCCTCGGCGACCAGGACGATGCCGGCCTTGCCGACGGCCCGGTGCACCACGTCCTGGCTGCGGTTCATCGCCACCGCCGGTGTCGTCGTCCAGCCCCGCCCGATGTTGTCCAGAACGGCGGCCGCGGCGCCCGGCTGGCCCTCCATCTGACCGAAGGCCGCCCGCTCGGCCCGGCGGCCGAAGACGATCGCCGTCGCGAGGAAAGCGAGCAGCAGGCCCAGGATGCCCAGATAGACCGGATGGCCGATCAAGAAGCCGATCACGAGGAAGACAGCAAGGGTGCCGAGACCGACACCCGCGAGTACAAGACCGATCGTCTTATCGGCCTTGCGAGTCATCTTGTACGTCAGGACGATCTGCTTCAGTCGCCCGGCATTCGCAGCGTCCGCTGCGGGTTCCTTCCTCGCCATGCCCCGAAGTCTACGTGGCCCCGGGAGTGCCTTCGACGGCAGTGCCCGGAGAAGGGCCGGAGAAGGCCGTCAGGAGCGGCCGGCGGCCTGCTCCAGGAAGAGCTGCGCCTCGACCCGGTCCTTGGCGCGACGGCGGTCCTCCAGCACGGAGGTCCAGGCGTTCTGACGGGCGGTGCGCTGGCCGCCGCTCATCAGGAGGGACTCGACGGCGCGCAGCGCGTCGGTGAAGGACGGGATGGCGGTGGCGCGAACGGGCGCGGCCTGCATGGTGAAGGTCCCCCCTCGGAGTGGGTGTACGTGCTGTGATACCAGGGTCACTGTTTGGTGTTACCAGGGCGTGACCGACCGGTCAAACACCAATGAAACCTTGATACGCGGGCCCCGCACGCTGACGCGGTCCTGACGGGCGTCCTCATCAGCGAGGACGGTCAGGACCGCGGTCATTCGGTCATTACTGGCCGGTAGTAACTTGTGCGCGAATTCACACACCCCCCGGTCGGGGGAGCGGCCCGGGAGGGGTCAGACCGCCTGCGCGGCCACGAACGAGCCGCCCCGCTGCGGAGCGGCTGCTTCGCGCAGCTCGATCGCCATCTGGTAGAGCCGCCCGGCCCGGTACGAAGAACGGACCAGCGGCCCGGACATCACACCGGAGAAGCCGATCTGCTCGGCCTCCTCCTTCAGCTCCACGAACTCCTGCGGCTTGACCCAGCGCTCCACGGGGTGGTGCCGCACGCTCGGGCGCAGGTACTGCGTGATGGTGATCAGCTCGCAGCCGGCGTCGTGCAGCTGCCGCAGTGCCTCGGAGACCTCCTCGCGGGTCTCGCCCATGCCGAGGATGAGGTTCGACTTGGTGACCAGGCCGAAGTCGCGGGCCTCGGTGATGACCTTCAGCGAACGCTCGTAGCGGAAGCCGGGGCGGATCCTCTTGAAGATCCGCGGCACCGTCTCGACGTTGTGGGCGAACACCTCGGGGCGGGACTCGAAGACCTCGCGCAGCAGCTCCGGGACGGCGTTGAAGTCCGGGGCGAGCAGCTCGACCTTGGTGCGGCCGGCCTCCCGCTCCGCCGTCTGGGCGTGGATCTGGCGCACGGTCTCCGCGTACAGCCAGGCGCCGCCGTCCTCCAGGTCGTCGCGGGCGACGCCGGTGATGGTGGCGTAGTTCAGGTCCATGGTGACCACGGACTCGCCCACGCGGCGCGGCTCGTCGCGGTCCAGCGCCTCGGGCTTGCCGGTGTCGATCTGGCAGAAGTCGCAGCGCCGGGTGCACTGGTCGCCGCCGATGAGGAACGTGGCCTCACGGTCCTCCCAGCACTCGTAGATGTTCGGGCAGCCGGCTTCCTGGCAGACCGTGTGCAGACCCTCGCTCTTCACGAGGTTCTGCATCTTCGTGTACTCGGGGCCCATTTTCGCCCGGGTCTTGATCCACTCGGGCTTGCGCTCGATGGGGGTCTGGGCGTTCCGGACCTCCAGGCGCAGCATCTTGCGTCCGTCGGGTGAGACTGCGGACACGTCGGCTCCCTGTAACTTCGATTCCTCGGCGTACACCAGGGTACGCCCGTGATTGCTGGGCCCTTCCGTGGAGGCCAACCCCTCGGCCGCAGGGCGCATTCCCTGGGCCGGGCGGGGTCTTCTCGGTCAGGCCGGGGTCTTCTCGATCTCGCGCGGCTTGAGGTCCGCGTTCTCCAGGACGTCCTTCAGGTGCCGCTCCACCACCGGCAGCACCTCCTCGATCGTCACGTCCCGGCCCAGCTCGCCCGCCAGGGAGGCCACCCCGGCGTCCCGGATGCCGCACGGGATGATCCGGTCGAACCACTTGTTGTCCGGGTTCACGTTGAGCGCGAAGCCGTGCATCGTGACGCCCTTGGCCACCCGGATGCCGATCGCGGCGATCTTCCGGTCCTCGCGGCGCTGCCCGGCGTTGGAGGGCGCGTACTCCGGGCCGTTGAGGCGGGGGTCGAACTCCTCGTCGTGCAGCCGGGGATCGAAGTCCAGGGACAGCCCGCCGAGCGCCGGCCGCCGCTCGACCGGGTCGCCGAGCACCCACACCCCGCTGCGCCCCTCGACCCGGGTGGTCTCCAGGCCGAACTCGGCGCAGACGCGGATCAGCGCCTCCTCCAGGCGCCGTACGTGCGCGACCACGTCCACCGGGCGCGGGAGCTTCTGGATCGGGTAGCCCACCAGCTGGCCCGGGCCGTGCCAGGTGATCTTGCCGCCGCGGTCCACGTCGATGACCGGGGTGCCGTCCAGCGGCCGCTCGTTGTCCGCGGTGCGCCGGCCCGCCGTGTACACCGGGGGGTGTTCGAGCAGCAGGACCGTGTCGGGCGCCTCGTCGGCGAACCGCGCCGCGTGCACCCGGCGCTGCTCGTCCCACGCCTCCTGGTACTCGACGGCGTCCGCGCCGAACCCCATGCGGACGAACCGCAACTCACTCACGGCAAGCGCCTCCCTCGGGCGATGGGTGTGTCAGGCACATAACGCGCCCAAGCCACTGTACGTCCGCCCGTCGCGCGTCAGCCCTGGGGTCAATCCTCACACGATCGGATGAATGAACGTCGAAATGTGCGATCGGCTGCTCACTCTCCGCTACATTCGCGCCGTCCATGAGCACCAAAAGGGCTGCTCACCGGCAATCCGGGCACAAGCTACCCAGCTGAGCCAGAAGGCAGGAGACCGCACCGCAGATGACGGACCGACCCGCGCAGCGCACCCCCAACCGCCAGCTCGCCGCGCTCATCGCAGAAGCAGGGTTCTCCAACGCGGGTCTGGCCCGTCGGGTCGACCAGCTCGGTCTCGAACACGGGCTGGATCTCAGATACGACAAGACGTCGGTCACCCGATGGCTACGGGGCCAGCAGCCCCGGGGCACCACCCCCGCCCTGATCGCCGAGGTCTTCACCCGGCGCCTCGGCCGCCGGCTCACCGCCCAGGACCTGGGCCTGGACGCCTGCGCCCCGGTGTACGCCGGGCTGGAGTTCGCGGCCACCCCCGAGGAGGCCGTCGACATCGTCGGCGGGCTGTGGCGCAAGGACTCCGGCAGCCACGCCGAACTCCGCAAGATCGCGTTCACCCCGGCCGGGCTCGTGGTGCCCAGCCGGGACTGGCTGATCGGCCGCGCCGACGACCGGGTCGCCCGCGGCGAACCGGCACCGGCGGCGGTGGCCCGGGTCCCGGCGCAGACCCGCCCCGCCGTGCCCAAGCAGACGCTCGCGCCGGGACGCCCGCGCGGTCAGGCCGAACGCGGGCCCGGCCAGCGGGTCACCGGCGGGGACATCGCCGCGCTGCGTTCGGTCGGCGAACTGTTCCGCACGCTCGACGACGCGTACGGCGGCGGGCACGCCCGGCAGGCACTGGTGCGCTATCTGGAGCACGAGTGCGAGCCGATGCTGCGCGGCACGTACGGCGAGCAGACCGGCCGCAAGCTGTTCGGCGCGGCCGCCGACCTGACCCGGCTCGCGGGCTGGACGTCGTACGACATCGCCGCGCACGGGCTCGCCCAGCGCTACTTCGTCCAGTCCCTGCGCCTCGCCCAGGCGGCCGGGGACCGCTCCTACGGCTCCTACGTCCTCGTCACGATGAGCCGCCAGGCCGTCTACCTCGGCCACGGCCGGGAGGCGGTGCAGTTGGCGCGGGTGGCCCAGCAGGGCGTGGGCACCAACGCCCCGCCGGTCGTGCAGGCGCTGCTGCACGCGGCCGAGGCCCGGGCCCACGGGGTCCTCGGCGAGGTACGGGCGTGCACCGGCGCGCTGGTCCGGGCCGAACGCGCCCTGGAGGCGGCCCGGCCCGGCGACGAAGTCCCCTACTGGGCCCGCTTCTTCGACGAGGCGCAGCTCGCCGACGAGTTCGGCCACTGCCACCGGGATCTCCAGCAGTTCCGGGCGTCCGCGCAGCACGCGGAGCGCTCGCTGCAACTCCGTGCGCCCTCCTATGCGCGCAGCCGCCTCTTCTGCCGGGTCGTCCTCGCCACGGCCCGTCTGGGCCTCGGCGAACTCGACCAGGCGTGCACGCTCGGCGCGGAGGCGGCGGGCGCCGCGGCGGAGATGCGCTCGGTGCGGGCGATCGAGTACGTCAAGGACTTCGAACGCCGACTGGAGCCGTACAAGGACGCGGCACCGGTGAAGGGCTACCGCGACAAGGTCGCCGCGCTGAGCTGAACAGGCTTCAGCGCGGCACCCTTTCCGCTCCGTGCCCTGCTCGCCGCGGCTGAGATTTCTTTCCGCCGCGGCGGTGAGCGGCCACGACGGCATGGTCCGGCGGTGCCGGGCCGGTCGGCGTCACTCGCCGTTGCCGGTTCCGGTCGGTCGCCGGGTGTCGCGCCGTCGTGGCCGGTCGCGCCCGCGCGGCGGAGCCGCAGATCGAATGCGGCCCCGCGCCCCTGTAAGGGGCGCGTCTACGCTGCCCGGCGTTGCGCCGGCTCCGCCACGTGCATCGAGTCCGATACGCCAAGGTCGGTCAGGATCGCCGCCGTTGCCCGGTGGGCCGAGTGCAGGGCGCCCTGGACCGTGCTGGTGTCGCGGTGGTCGCCGCAGACGTAGAGGCCGGCCAGGAGGCGGACCGGGCGGCGGAGGTCGTGCGGCGGGCGCATCGCCGGGATCGCCTCCGGTGTGTGGTGGACGGCCAGGGTCTCCCAGCGGTGCGTCGACGTGCCGTAGAGCCGGGCCAGGTGCATCCGGACCGCCGTGTCGATGTCGGAGGGCGGTGGCCCGAGGACCGTCGAGGAGATCAGCGCGCGGCCCTGCGGCGCCCGGCTCGGGTCGATGTTGCTGACCACCGAGGTGTGGGAGACGGGCCCGCCCCGGTCCGCGTCGAGCAGGAGCGACGCCCCCGTCGTGAGCGCCGCCGGCTCGTCCGTCGTGTGGTGGACCACCGTCACCTGGTGGAAGTCCGGCACCCGCAGACCGGGCAGCAACCCGGCCGCGGCCCGCGCGTCCGTGGCCAGCAGCACCGCCCGGCAGCGGATCACACCGTGCTCGGCCGTCGTCACGGACGTCGTCGAGACCGCGGTGACCCGTACGCCCGTGTGCACCGTGCCGGGCGGGAGGGCGCGGGCGAGGAGCTCCGGGAGGACCTCGGCGCCTCCCTCCGGCACGCACAGCCGCCCGCTCGCGAAGGACCGCAGGGCGAGGTCCGCGCACCGGCTGGACGTCGTCAGCTCCGGGTCGCAGAGCAGGGCCGCGAGCAGCGGGCGCAGAAAGCCGTCGATCGTACGAGCGGGCACCCCGCGCTCCGCGAGGGCGTGCGCGGCCGGGAGTTCGGGGCGGGCGAGGATGCGTTCCACCGGGGTCGTGGCGATCCGGCCCAGCGCCGCACCGAGCCGCGCCTGGTCGACCGCGCTGCCCATCGGCGCGGTCGCCCGGGCCGGCGACACGGCCGAGCCGCCCCTGGGGGCGCTTGCCAGGGCGCGCACCGCATAGAGTGCGCCCCTCGCGCTTCCGCCGCCCGCCGGAGCGCCGGCCCGGTGCCTGCGCCCGTCGCGATGCAGCAGTACGCCGGGCGCGAACCGGCGCAGAACCAGGGCGTCCAGTCCCGGTGCCAGCCGTAGCTCCGGGTAGGACGTGGACAGGAGCTGTCCTATCCGGTCGAGCCGGAAGCCGTCGACCTTCTCGGTCGACATACGGCCGCCGGCGTAAGGGGCGGCCTCCAGGACCGCGGTCGTTACTCCTGCGCTGTTCAGCCGATGAGCCGCGGAGAGACCGGCGACACCGGCTCCCACGATGACGACGTCCGCCTGGTACGCGGGCTCATGCACGAGGCCCCTCCTCGATTGCGCGTCCGGTGGAGACGTGATGCCCCCAACCGGCTCTGGGGATACCCGAGTTCGGGTCGAGGTTAGGACGGTGATCGGTCAAGGACAGTCGCGCATGGACAGGGCACGGTCGCACGCCGGTCGCATACGGTCACATGGGTGGTCAGGCCGCGCGGATCGCGTCCTCGATGCCCGGGAACGCGAAGGTGAACCCCGACTCCAGCAGCCGCTTCGGCACCACCCGTTGGCTGCCGAGCACGTCCCCGGCCATCTCGCCGAGGGCCAGCCGCAGCGCCTGCGAAGGGACCGGGAAGAGGGCCGGGCGGCGCAGCACCCGGGCCATCGCCTCGGTGATCTCACGGTTCGTCAGGGGATGCGGCGCGGTGAGGTTGAAGGGGCCCTCAAGACCCTCGGTCTCCATCAGGAACCTGATCGCGGCCACCTCGTCGTGCAGCGCGATGAACGACCAGTACTGCCGGCCGTCGCCCAGCCGGCCGCCGAGCCCCGCATTGAACAGCGGGAACAGCCGGCCCCAGGCCCCGCCGCCGCGGGCCACCACCAGGCCCGTGCGGACGAACACCGTCCGGATGCCCGCCTCCCGGGCCGGGGCCGCCGCCTCCTCCCACTCCACGCACAACGACGGCAGGAAGCCGTCCCCGGGTGGCGCGTCCTCGTCGACGACCCGGTCGCCCGTCTCGCCGTAGAAGCCCATCGCGCTGCCGCTCACGAACACCCGTGGCGGCTCGTCCAGGGCGGCCACCGCCTCCGCGAGCGCGGCCGTGCCGAGGACCCGGCTGTCCCGGATCCGCCGCTTGTAGGCGGCCGTCCAGCGCCGGTCGCCGATCCCGGCCCCGGCGAGGTTCACCACCGCGTCGCAGCCGGCCAGCCCGGCCGCGTCCACGTACTGCCCTTCGGGGTCCCAGCAGACCTCACCGGCGCCGTGGGCCCCGCGCCGCACCAGGCGCACCACCTCGTGCCCGTCCGCCCGCAGGGACCGCACCAGGGCGTTGCCGATCAGGCCGGACGCGCCGGCCACCGCGATACGAGAGCGTTCCATGTGTCCCAGCATGCCGGGAACGGCGCCGGAAAACGCGTGGGACCCGGGTGCCGCCGGACTTAGGGTGACCACATGCCGGAAACGTACATACGCACCGCTCTGCCCGACGACGACCAGGAACTCCGCGCCCTGGACCTCGCCACCTGGTCGTACCTGCACGCCGTGCACCCCGAGCCGCAGCCGCCGTACGACCCCTTCTTCGACGAGCGCCACGCCCCTGAGGACACCCTGGTCGCCGAGGTCGACCGGCACATCGTCGGCTACGTCCGCCTCGGGTTCGCCTACAACATCGCCTCCAACGCGCACGTCCGGCAGATCCAGGGCCTCGCGGTCGCCGAGGAGGCCCGCGGTCACGGGGTCGCCCGGGCGCTGCTGCGGGCGGTGATGGAGGAGGCCCGCCGCCGTGGCGCCCGCCGGATCCGGCTGGGCGTCCTCGGGCACAACGGTCCGGCGCGCCGGCTCTACGAGTCGGAGGGCTTCGCCGTCGAGGGCGTGCTGCCGGGGGAGTTCTTGCTGGGCGGCGAGTACGTCGACGACGTGATCATGGGCCGGGCGCTGTGACGGTCAGGACGTGAGGGTCAGGACGTGATCAGCTCGCCGGTCTGCACCGGCGCCGTGGCGTCCGCCGCGCGGGTGGCGTCCGAGGCCACCTCGTCGGCCGTCAGGACGTACCCGGTCTCGTCGTCCGACGTGGAGCGGGCGAACACCACGCCGTACACCTTGCCGCCGGTGGTCAGCAGCGGGCCGCCGGAGTTGCCGGGGCGGACCGTGGAGCGGATCGAGTAGATGTCACGGGTCACGGTGGCGTCGTTGTAGATGTTCCGGCCGGTGGCCGGCACCTTGGCGGCCACCGTGGCCGCCTGCAGGTTCAGGTCGCCGTCCTGCGGATAGCCGGCCACCACCGCCGAGTCGCCGCGCGCCGCACCGGTGTCGAACCGCAGCACCGGCGCGCGCAGCCGCGGCACGTACAGCACCGCCACGTCCCGGTCCGGGTCGAAGAGCACCACCTGCGCCTCGTACGACGCCCCGACCCCGCCGATCCGCACGCTCGGGTCGGTGATGCCGGCCACCACGTGGGCGTTGGTCATCACATGCTCCGGCGCGAACACGAACCCGCTGCCCTCACGGCCCTGGGTGCCCGACACGCCCTCGATCTTGACCGTGCTGCGCTTGGCCGCCTCGGTGGCGGCCGCCGTGACGCTGTCGCCCGTCGGTTTGGCGACCCGGGCCGTCGACTCGTTCTCGAACGGGTTGAAGACCTGCGGGAACCCCGCCTCCGTGAGCGCCGAGGTGGCCCGCGAGAACCAGGCCGGCGTGGTGTCCGGCATGGTGTTCTGCACCGCGCCGAGCAGCTTCGAGTCCTGTATCGCCGTCGTCACCGCCGCCGACGAGGAGGCGCCCAGCACGCTCGCCGCCACCCAGGCCACGATCAGCACCGCCACCGAGTTGGCCGCCGCCCCGCCGATCCCGTCGGCCACCCGGAGCGGCCCCTGGTCCAGCTCGCGGCGCAGCCGCAGCGCCAGTCGCCCCGCCAGCTCGTGCCCGACCACACCCGGCACCAGCACCGTCAGCACGGCGACCACCGTCGCCGTCGCGGTCCCGCGGGTGACCAGTTCCATCACCCACGGCAGCACCCACACGCCGATGACCGCGCCGCCCACGAACCCGGCCAGCGAGACGCAGCCGGCCACCAGCCCGCGCCGGTAACCGGACGCCGCGTAGACGAGGACCACCAGGAGGAGCACCAGGTCGAGCAGGTCCACGGAGCCGCCTTTCTCTCGGTGCCCTTAATACGGTCGGGACAGGTCCAGTGATCAGTCCACGCGCGCGGGAACCTCGGGAACCGGCCACGCGTACGTGTACCCCCTGAAACGCCTCGGACCGGGACGTTGGTTCCACCAGGTGGCACAGCACACATCGCGGGCGGAGTGGATCAACCCGAGAGTGGTTGCCATGCGTGTCTTCCCCAGAGCAGGGCGGCGCACCAGAATCACCGTCCTGACGCTGCTCGGCTGTCTGCCCGGCCTCGCCGCCGCCCTCGCGCTGCTGCTGTTCGCCCAGGGCACCGACCGCCCCGTCGCGATCCACCTCGCCGCGCCCGCGCCCGCCAGCCCGGCCACCCGCTACCGGGCGCCCCGGCCGCTCATCGTGCCGCGCTCGGCCTGGCTGAACGCCACCGTCCGCCGCACCCAGCCGCCGCCGCGCTACGACGACAAGGTGGTCGCCGTCTTCGTGCACCACACCGACTCGCCCAACGGCTACTCCTGCGCCGAGGTGCCCGAGATCATCCGCCGCCTCTACACCGGCCAGACCGGCGACCGGGCGTGGGACGACATCGGCTACAACTTCCTCGTCGACCGCTGCGGCACCATCTACGAGGGCCGCGCGGGCGGCACCGAACGGGCGGTCGTCGGCGCCCACACCCAGGGCTTCAACCACCGCACCGCCGGTATCGCGGCCCTCGGCACCTTCACCGCGGGGGTGCCCGTGCCGCGCGCCATGACCGACTCGATCGCCGCCCTCGCCGCCTGGAAGCTAGGCCTGGCCGACGTCGACCCGCGCGCCAGGGCCCGCCTGGTCTCCAGCAACGGGCTCAGCCGCTACCGGGCGGGTGCCGTCGTCGCCCTGCCCGCCGTGGCCGGCCACCAGGACGGCTACATGACCAACTGCCCCGGCGCCGCCCTCACCGCCCGCCTCCCCGAGATCAGGGAGACGGCGGCCCGGCTCCAGGGCAGGGTGCCGCCGGCCGCGGCCACGGCGATCCCGCCGGCACCGCCCACGGCGATCCCGGCAGCGCCCACGGCGGTCCCGCCGCCACCGCCCACGGCGATTCCGCCGGCAGCACCCACGGCGATCCCGCCGCCACCGCCCACCGCGATCCCGCCGGTAGCGCCCACCGCGATCCCGCCGGCAGAGCCCACGGCGAACCCGGCCCGAACACCCCTGGAGACACCCCTCACCGCGCCCCTCACCGCGCCCCTCAAAGCACCCCTCGAAGTACCCCTCAGGTTCCTGAGGACACCCGTGGGAGCGCCCGTGGGAGCGCCTGCGGAAGCATCCGTGGGCGCGTCCACAGGAAGGCCATAGGCGGTACGCAGGCCGTTCAGATCCCCGCGTCCTAACGTCATGGACAACACAGGCCGACCGGAGGCGGGGATCATGAACAGCAGCCGTACCGAAGCCCGCGGGGACATCAAGGGCACCACGGAGAAGGACGGTTGGGTCAGGTCCGCGCGCGGCCCCTGGGCCGTGGTCTGCGCGGTCGTGACGGTCGTCCTCGGCCCGGCCGCGGTCACCGCGTCCGCCCTCGACCAGGCCAACGCGGCGCCGATGCACCACGCGGTCAGGGCCGAGCAGACCCAGGCGTACATCCCCTCGGACATGACCCGCCGTCGCACGGCGTAGCACTCACTCCTTGAAGCGGTCCCAGAGTCTCGGGAACCGTTCCGCGAGCGCCCGCTCGTTCTCGAAGTCGACCGGGCTGCCCTCCGGTTCGGAGGGCGCGGGGGCGATGCCCAGGTCCGGGGCCACGGTCCCGGTGAGCTGCTCGTACGCCTCGTCCGCGGCGTACCCGAGTTCCTCGCCGTCGCCGTCGATCTCCTCGTCGAAGTCGCCCAGCGACTCCGCCAGCCCGTCCGGGTCGTGCAGGGCGCCCTCGAAGACCTCCCGGCCCTGGCCGATCAGCCAGCACCGGAAGAAGTCGAACGCGTCGTCGCTGGCCCCGTCGAGCAGCACCCACGCGGCGCCCCACAGGTCCCAGCGGTAGGCGCGGTTGTAGCGGGCCTCGAAGTGACGGGCGAAGTCCAGCACCATGTCCGGGTCCAGCTGGAGCAGCCGGTCCACGAGCAGGTCCGCCTGGTCCTCCGGGTCGCCCTCGGCAGCCTCGCGGGTGCCGTCGACCAGTTCCCAGAACTCCGTCTCGTCCATCACGGGTCCAGCATCGTGCCTGTGCGCCGGGGGCGCACGCGGAGTGGTGCGGATTGTTATCCGCCGTCCTCCGCCGGTGGGTACAGCCCCGCCAGACGCCGCGCGTCCGCCGCGAAGCGTGCCCTCAGTCCCGGCGGCGCGAGCACCTCCGCCTCCGGGCCGAGCGCGGTCAGCTGACCGTGCGCGACCTCCTCGCTCTCCACCGGCAGGGTCACCGTCACCCACCCCCGCGCGTCCGGGCCACCGGCGCCCGCGAGCGCCTGCCGCGCGGTCACCGGATCGACGGCGTAAGGCAGTCTGCGCAGGCCGACCGCCGACAGCCGCACCACCACCTCGGCATGCAGGATCGACCGTGCGAACTGCTCCGCCCGCCGGTCCCAGAACCCCGGCAGGTCGAACTCCTCGTCCCGCGCGAACCGCTCCTCGCCGGCCTCGACCGAGGTGAACCGGTCGATCCGGTACACCCGGTAGGAGTCGGTCTCCGTGACCCGCGCGCACAGGTACCAGACACCGGCCTTCAGCACGAGCCCGTACGGCTCCAGTTCCCGCCGTACCTCCGACTCCCCGCGCCGGTAGTGCGCGACGACCCGACGGTCGTCCCAGACCGCGTCGGCGACGGCCGGCAGCAGTGCGGGCGTGCCGGGCTCCGCGAACCAGCTGGGCGCGTCCAGATGGAACCGCTGGGCCGCGGTCCGGGACGCGTCGCGCAGGGACGGCATCAGCGCGGCGGACACCTTCAGCCGGGCGGCACTGGCGGCGTCCGCCAGCCCCATCTCCCGCAACGCCCCCGGCACCCCGCTCAGGAACAGCGCCTCGGCCTCGCTCCGCCCCAGCCCCGTCAGCCCCGTCCGGTACCCGCCGACCAGCCGGTACCCGCCCGCCCGGCCCCGGTCCGCGTACACCGGCACCCCCGCCTCCGACAGGGCCTGCGCGTCCCGCATCACGGTCCGCTCGGACACCTCGAGCTCGGCGGCCAGTTCACCGGCGGTCATGGCGGACCGGGACTGGAGCAGAAGCACCATTCTGATCAGACGGGCGGCACGCATGCGTCCCATGATGCCGGGCCGGAAAAAGCTTCTCCGCCGCAACGGCGAGCCGTTGCGGCGGAGAGAGGTCCGCGCTTCCTACAGGCCGTAACGCTCCCGGGCTTCCTTCACCGCCGTCGCCTTGACCTCGCTGCGCCTGGCCAGCTGGGCCAGGGCCGCGACGACGACCGACTCGGCGTCGACGCCGAAGTGACGGCGGGCCGCGTCCCGGGTGTCGGAGAGACCGAAGCCGTCGGCGCCCAGGGAGGAGTAGTCCTGCTCGACCCACTGCGCGATCTGGTCCGGGACCTGGCGCATGTAGTCGGAGACGGCCAGCACCGGGCCCTCGGCACCCTGCAGGGCCTGCCGGACGTACGGCACCCGCTCCTCGCCGCGCAGCAGGGCGGCGTCCGCCTCCATGGCGTCACGGCGCAGCTCCGTCCAGGAGGTGGCGGACCAGACGTCGGCCGCCACGCCCCACTCCTCGGCGAGCAGCCGCTGCGCCTTGAGCGCCCAGTGGATCGCCGTACCGGAGCCGAGCAGCTGGATGCGCGGGGCGTTCGCCACCACCGAGAGTCCGGCCGACTCCGCCGTGTTGAAGCGGTACAGGCCCTTGACGATGCCCTCGTCGACGCCGAGCCCGGCCGGCTTCGCGGGCTGCGGCAGCGGCTCGTTGTAGACGGTCAGGTAGTAGAAGACGTTCGGGTCCTCGCCCGGGGCCGACTCGCCGTACATACGGCGCAGACCGTCCTTGACGATCGCCGCGATCTCGTAGGCGAAGGCCGGGTCGTACGACAGCGCGGCCGGGTTGGTCGCGGCGATCACCGGGGAGTGGCCGTCGGCGTGCTGGAGGCCCTCGCCCGTCAGGGTCGTACGGCCGGCGGTCGCGCCGACGAGGAAGCCGCGGCCGAGCTGGTCGCCGAGCTGCCACATCTGGTCGGCGGTGCGCTGCCAGCCGAACATCGAGTAGAAGATGTAGAACGGGATCATCGCCTCGCCGTGCGTCGCGTACGCGGTCGACGCGGCGATGAAGTCGGCCATCGAACCGGCCTCGGTGATCCCCTCGTTGAGGATCTGGCCGTTCTTGGCCTCCTTGTAGTACATCAGCTGGTCACGGTCGACCGGCTCGTACGTCTGCCCCTTGGGCGAGTAGATGCCCAGGGAGGGGAAGAGGCTCTCCATGCCGAAGGTGCGCGCCTCGTCCGGGACGATCGGCACCCAGCGCCTGCCGGTCTCCTTGTCGCGGACCAGGTCCTTGACGAGCCGCACGAAGGCCATCGTCGTCGCCACGTTCTGCGAGCCGGAGCCCTTGTCGAAGGAGGCGAAGGCCTTGTCGGCCGGGGCCGGCAGGGGGGCCAGGGCGTGCGTACGGCGGGCGGGGGCCGGGCCGCCGAGGGCCGCCCGGCGCTCCTGGAGGTAGCGCACCTCGGGGGAGTCGGCGCCGGGGTGGCCGTAGGGCACCTGGCCGTCGGCGAAGTCGCTGTCCTTGATGGGCAGTTCGAGCAGGTCGCGCATCGTCTTGAACTCGTCCACCGTCAGCTTCTTCATCTGGTGGTTGGCGTTCTTCGACGCGAAGCCCTGGCCGAGGGTGTGGCCCTTGACGGTCTGGGCCAGGATGACGGTCGGCCCGCCCTTGTGGTCCAGGGCCGCCTTGTAGGCCGCGTACACCTTGCGGGCCTCGTGGCCGCCGCGCGAGAGGTGGAAGCACTCGATGATCTTGTCGTCGCTGATCAGCTTCGCCAGCTCGGCGAGCGCCGGGTCCTTGCCGAAGAAGTCGGCGCGGATGTAGGCGGCGTCCCGGGTCTGGTACGTCTGCACCTGCGCGTCCGGTACCTCACGGAGGCGCCGTACCAGCGCACCGGTGGTGTCGAGCGCGAACAGCTCGTCCCACGCTGTGCCCCAGAGCGACTTGACGACGTTCCAGCCGGCGCCGCGGAACTGGGCCTCCAGCTCCTGCACGATCTTGAAGTTGGCGCGTACCGGGCCGTCGAGACGCTGCAGGTTGCAGTTGATGACGAAGGTCAGGTTGTCCAGGCCCTCGCGGGAGGCGAGTGCGAGGGCGGCCGTCGACTCCGGCTCGTCCATCTCGCCGTCACCGAGGAACGCCCAGACGTGGGACGACGTGAGGTCCTTGATGCCGCGCGCCGTCAGGTAGCGGTTGAAGCGGGCCTGGTAGATCGCCGAGAGGGGGCCGAGGCCCATGCTCACCGTCGGGAACTCCCACAGCCAGGGGAGGCGGCGGGGGTGCGGGTACGACGGGAGGCCGTTGCCGCCGGCCTCCTGGCGGAAGTTGTCGAGGTGCGCCTCGGTCAGGCGGCCGTCGAGGAATGCGCGGGCGTAGATGCCGGGGGAGGCGTGGCCCTGGATGTAGAGCTGGTCACCGCTGCCGTCCCCCTCCTTGCCCTTGAAGAAGTGGTTGAAGCCGGTCTCGTAGAGCCAGGCCGCGGAGGCGAAGGTGGCGATGTGGCCGCCGACGCCGTGTTTGCTGCCGCGGGTGACCATCGCGGCCGCGTTCCAGCGGTTCCACGCGGTGATCCGCCGCTCCATCTCCTCGTCGCCGGGGACGGCCGCCTCGGCGGCGGTGGGGATGGTGTTGACGTAGTCGGTCTCCAGCAGCTTCGGCAGCGCGATGCCGCCCGCCTCGGCGCGCTCCAGCGTGCGGCGCATCAGGTACGCGGCGCGGTGCGGCCCGGCCTCCCTGGCCACGGCGTCCAGTGAGGCCTGCCATTCGGCGGTCTCCTCCGGGTCCCGGTCGGGGAGCTGGTCGAGCGCGCTCGGCTGGATGGCCTGGGGGTCGGTCATGTCGCCGCCTTCCTCAGTCGAAGGGGGTTCCCTCATCGGTAAGGGTTCGGGGGTGCCCTTGGTCTTTGGCAGGACAGGGCGGCGGGCCCGGGTGCGGGCCCGTCGGCGACAATAACTCCCTGATCGATGATCGATCAAAGGGTTGAGGGGCAAAACTTCTCGATTCCGAGAAAGTCGGCACGGGGTGCCTTCGTCGGTGGCACCGGGTGACGCGTCCGCGGCGGGGTTTCTGCAGGTGAGACGGTGTTTGAGCGAGGGAGCGCTCTTGTGTGGGGGAGGGGGTGAGAGAGGCCGGAAGGGGGCCTACGGCGTTCGAAGCGTCGCCGGCCGGGCATCCTTTTCCGCCGCGACGGTGATCAGCCGCGACGGCGCCCTTCGACGGTGCCGAGCTCGCCGCGACCTTGAAGGCTCACGCCTCCTGCCGACGGCTCACGGCCTCGGGGCGCAGCCCAGCACGTGGGACTTCACGATGTCGGCGATTCTCGGGTCGCGGCGCTGGAACGCGGCCACCAGCTCCTCGTGCTCCTCCGCGTACGACTGCTGGACCGTCCCCAGCCAGCGGATCGACAGCGCCGTGAAGACCTCGATGCCCAGGCCCTCCCAGGTGTGCAGCAGCACCGAGTTGCCGGCCGCCCGGACCAGCTCGCGGTGGAAGCCGACCGTGTGCCGGACCTGCGCCGTCCCGTCGGCGTTCCGGTCGGCCTCGTACAGCGCCGTGACATGCGGATCGAGCGCCGAGCAGTCCGACGCCAGCCGCTCCGCCGCCAGCTCCGCCGCGATCGCCTCCAGACCGGCCCGCACCGGGTAGCTCTCCTCCAGGTCGGCCGCCGTCAGGTTCCGCACCCGCACGCCCTTGTTCGGCGCCGACTCGATCAGCCGCAGTGACTCCAGCTCCCGCAGCGCCTCCCGCACCGGCGTCTGGCTGACCTCCAGCTCGGTGGCGATCCGCCGCTCCACGATCCGCTCGCCCGGCTTCCAGCGCCCGCTGACGATTCCCTCCACGATGTGCTCGCGGATCTGTTCGCGCAGCGAGTGGACGACGGGCGCGGTCATGGGAGCTCCTTAAGGGCGTTGACGTTTAGACAATACGGCCGGACCGCCTCTCGGGAGAGGCGCACGGGGGCGCTTTCGCGCAGGTGAGACGAGACTTACACGCCTGCCGGCCGGGCGGGATCCGTACCCGGGCAGGTAGCCGCCCCCACAGCCGTTACCGGTGCGCGTCGTCCGGGAGCTGACCTCCCGGGACCGTCTCGGCGCGACGTACGACGTCCTCGGGGCCTACCGGACCCGGCACCTGACCCCGGCGCCCGTGGGCGGCGACGCCGGTCGGCCGGTCCGACGACCGGCTCATGCCCCGGTGATACGACGGTGCCCCGCCCGGAGCAGCTCCGGACGGGGCACCGTACGCCTTCGGCAGGTCAGAGACCGAGCTCGACCTCGAACTCGCCGGCCTCCAGGATCGCCTTGACGGCCGTCAGGTAGCGGGCCGCGTCGGCGCCGTCCACCAGGCGGTGGTCGTAGGAGAGGGTCAGGTACGTCATGTCGCGGACGCCGATGACCGTGCCCTCCTCCGTCTCGATGACGGCCGGACGCTTGACCGTGGCACCGATGCCGAGGATCGCGACCTGGTTCGGCGGCACGATGATCGTGTCGAACAGCGCGCCGCGCGAGCCGGTGTTGGAGATGGTGAAGGTCGCGCCGGACAGCTCGTCCGGGGTGATCTTGTTCGCCCGGACCTTGCCCGCGAGCTCGGCGGTGGCCTTGGCGATACCGGCGATGTTGAGGTCGCCCGCGTGCTTGATGACCGGGGTCATCAGGCCCTTCTCGGAGTCCACCGCGATACCGACGCTCTCGGTGTCGAAGTAGGTGATCGTGCCCTCTTCCACGTTGATCCGGGCGTTGATGGCCGGGTGGGCCTTGAGCGCCTGGGCCGCCGCCTTCACGAAGAACGGCATCGGGGAGAGCTTGACGCCCTCGCGCGCGGCGAAGGAGTCCTTGGCCTGGGCGCGCAGGCGCATCAGGCGGGTCACGTCGACCTCGACGACCGAGGACAGCTGGGCCTGCTCGTGCAGCGCCTTGACCATGTTGTCGCCGATGACCTTGCGGATGCGGGGCATCTTGACGGTCTGGCCACGGAGCGGGGAGACCTCCAGCTTGGGGGTCTTCTTCGCACCGGCGGCCGGAGCGGCGGCGGCCACGGGGGCCGGAGCGGCCGCGGCGGCCTTCGCGGCCTCGGCGGCGGCGAGCACGTCCTGCTTGCGGATACGACCACCGACGCCGGTGCCCTTGACGGAGCCCAGGTCGACACCGTTCTCGGCGGCGAGCTTACGGACCAGCGGGGTGACGTAGGCGCCCTCGTCGACCGGAGCGGCCGGAGCCGGGGCCGCGGCCGGGGTGACCGGGGCCGGAGCCGCCGGCGCGGGGGCCGGGGCGGCCGGAGCCGGGGCGGCGGCGACCGGGGCGGGAGCCGGAGCGGCCGGGGCGGGCGCCGGGGCAGCGGCGGCGGGCGCCGGAGCGGGCGCGGCCGGAGCCGGGGCGGCCGCCGGAGCGGCACCCGGGGCGCCGATGACGGCGAGCTTGGCGCCGACCTCGGCGGTCTCGTCCTCGGCGACCACGATCTCCAGCAGCACACCGGCGACCGGCGCCGGGATCTCGGTGTCGACCTTGTCGGTGGAGACCTCGAGCAGCGGCTCGTCCTCCGCGACCTCGTCGCCGACCGACTTCAGCCAGCGGGTGACGGTGCCCTCGGTGACGGACTCACCGAGCGCGGGCAGGACGACGTCCGTGCCCGAGGCGCCACCGGCCGGCGCGGCCGGAGCGGCGGCGGGGGCCGGGGCGGGAGCGGCGGGGGCCTCGGCCACCGGGGCCGGGGCGGGGGCAGCGGCCGGCTCCGGGGTCGGCTCGGCGGCCGGGGCCGGGGCGGCCGGAGCGGGCGCGCCGGTGCCGTCGTCGATGATCGCCAGCTCGGCGCCCACCTCGACGGTCTCGTCCTCGGCGACCTTGATCGAGGCCAGCACACCGGAGGCGGGGGCCGGGATCTCGGTGTCGACCTTGTCGGTCGAGACCTCGAGCAGCGGCTCGTCGGCCTCGACGCGTTCACCCTCGGCCTTCAGCCAGCGGGTGACGGTGCCCTCGGTGACGCTCTCGCCGAGCGCCGGAAGGGTTACGGAAACCGCCATGGTTTCGGTTGCTCCTTACGAATTGCGGAAGTCTGAGTCGTCGCGTGTGTCGACCGAGGGTCAGTCGTGCGAGTGCAGCGGCTTGCCGGCCAGGGCCAGGTGGGCTTCGCCCATCGCCTCGTTCTGCGTCGGGTGGGCGTGGATGAGCTGGGCGACCTCGGCGGGCAGCGCTTCCCAGTTGTAGATCAGCTGGGCCTCGCCGACCTGCTCGCCCATGCGGTCGCCGACCATGTGGACGCCGACCACGGCACCGTCCTTCACCTGGACGAGCTTGATCTCGCCCGCGGTGTTGAGGATCTTGCTCTTGCCGTTGCCCGCCAGGTTGTACTTCAGGGCGACGACCTTGTCCGCACCGTAGATCTCCTTGGCCTTGGCCTCGGTGATCCCCACGGAGGCGACCTCGGGGTGGCAGTACGTCACCCGGGGGACACCGTCGTAGTCGATCGGAACGGTCTTCAGACCGGCCAGACGCTCCGCCACCAGGATGCCCTCGGCGAAGCCGACGTGCGCGAGCTGGAGCGTCGGGACCAGGTCACCGACGGCGGAGATGGTCGGGACGTTCGTCCGCATGTACTCGTCGACCAGGACGTAACCGCGGTCCATGGCGACACCCTGCTCCTCGTAGCCGAGGCCGGCCGAGACCGGGCCGCGGCCGACGGCGACGAGCAGGACCTCGGCCTCGAACTCCTTGCCGTCGGCGAGGGTGACCTTGACGCCGTCGGCGGTGTACTCGGCCTTCGAGAAGAAGGTGCCCAGGTTGAACTTGATGCCGCGCTTGCGGAAGGCGCGCTCAAGAAGCTTGGAGGAGTTCTCGTCCTCGACCGGGACGAGGTGCTTGAGGCCCTCGATGACGGTGACGTCGGCACCGAAGGACTTCCAGGCGGAGGCGAACTCGACGCCGATGACCCCGCCGCCCAGGATGATCGCGGACTTGGGCACGCGGTCCAGGACGAGGGCGTGGTCGGAGGAGATGACGCGGTTGCCGTCGATCTCCAGACCGGGCAGCGACTTCGGCACGGAGCCGGTCGCGAGGAGCACGTGGCGGCCCTGGATGCGCTGGCCGTTCACGTCGACAGAGGTCGGGGAGGAAAGACGCCCCGTGCCCTCGATGTACGTCACCTTGCGGGACGCGATCAGACCCTGCAGGCCCTTGTACAGGCCGGCGATCACGCCGTCCTTGTACTTGTGCACGGCCGGCACGTCGATGCCCTCGAAGGTGGCCTTGACGCCGAACTGCTCGCTCTCGCGGGCCTGGTCGGCGATCTCGCCCGCGTGCAGCAGGGCCTTGGTGGGGATGCAACCCCGGTGCAGGCAGGTACCGCCGACCTTGTCCTTCTCGATCAGGGCGACGTCCAGGCCCAGCTGCGCTCCGCGCAGGGCCGCGGCGTAACCGCCGCTACCACCGCCGAGGATCACTAGGTCGAAAACGGTGCTGGCGTCGTTCGCCACGTCACGTCCTCCATGCATGTGCGCCGTACGCCGGTCAACGGTGACCGGGCGGCGGCTGGTGTCCGGCCGCTCTTCTTCGGCCCTGTGGTGGGGGCCCTGTCCTGCCGAGCCCCATCTTCGCACTTGTCGGAGGTGAACGAGACGCCGGGCTGGGGTGTGAGACACCACACGCTGACTTGATAACGCCCGAGGTATCAGCGTCCCGCCGGGGGCGCGGGGAACTGCGCGGTCAACCACGAACCGCCCGCAGTCGCCACATAGAAAGTCCTCAGTCAATGGGCGACGGGACCCCGCCCTACCCGCGCGCGGGGTCCCGTCGGCGACATCAGCCCAGGTCACCCTCGGCCGTCAGCTCGGCAAGCCGCACCAGCGTCCGCACCGCCGACCCCGTCCCGCCCTTCGGCGTGTACCCGAAGGGCCCGCCCTCGTTGAACGCCGGCCCGGCGATGTCGAGGTGCGCCCAGGTGATCCCCTCACCCACGAACTCGCGCAGGAAGAGTCCGGCCACCAGCCCGCCGCCCATCCGCTCGCCCATGTTCGCGATGTCCGCCGTGGGCGAGTCCATCCCCTTGCGCAGGTGCTCCGGCAGCGGCATCGGCCACGCCGGCTCGCCGACCTCCTCGGCCGCCTCGTGGATCGCCGTACGGAACGCGTCGTCGTTGGCCATGACACCGAACGTCCGGCTGCCCAGCGCCAGCATCATCGCCCCGGTCAGCGTCGCCACGTCGACGATCGCGTCCGGGTTCTCGGCCGACGCCGCCCACAGCGCGTCGGCGAGGACCAGCCGGCCCTCGGCGTCCGTGTTGAGGACCTCGACCGTCTTGCCGCTGTACATGCGCAGCACGTCACCCGGGCGCACGGCCGAGCCGGACGGCATGTTCTCGGCGAGCGCCAGCCACCCGGTCACATTGACCCGCAGGCCGAGCCGCGCCGCCGAGACGACGGCCGCGAAGACCGCCGCCGCGCCGCTCATGTCGCACTTCATCGTCTCGTTGTGCCCGGCCGGCTTGAGCGAGATGCCGCCCGAGTCGTAGGTGATGCCCTTGCCGACGAAGGCGAGGTGCTTGTCCGCCTCGGGGCTCGTGTACGACAGCTTCACCAGCCGCGGGGTCGCGGCCGAGCCGCCGCCGACGCCGAGGATGCCGCCGTAGCCGTCCTTGGCGAGCGCCTTGTCGTCCAGGATCTGGATCTTGAGGCCGTGCTCCTTGGCCGCGCGCTGCGCGATCGCGGCGAACGCGGCCGGAGTCAGGTCGTTCGGCGGGGTGTTGATCAGGTCGCGGGCGCGGTTGAGCTCCTCGGAGACCGCGGTGGCGCGGGCGAGGGCCGCCTTGTGGGCGGCGTCCCGCGGCTTGCCGCCGAGCAGCGTGGCCTCGGCGAGCGGCGCCTTGCCGTTCTTCGCCTTCGCGCTGCCGCCGTTGTCCTTGTAGACGTCGAAGGAGTAGGCGCCCAGCAGCACGCCCTCGGCGATCACGCCGACGGCGGCCGCGTCCTCGACGGGCAGCGCGAAGGCCGCCTTCTTGGCGCCGTTCAGCGTGCGGGCCGCGACGCCGGCCGCCCGGCGCAGCGCCTCGGCGTCGTAGCCGGCGCCGCCGTCGGGCTCGGCGCCCAGGCCGACCGCGATGACGAGCGGGGACTTGAAGCCGGCCGGCGAGGGCAGCTTCGTCAGTTCGCCCTCGGCACCCGAGGCACCGAGGGTCTCCAGGACGTCGGCGAGCTTGCCGTCGTAGGCCTTGTCCACGGCCTCGGCGCCCGGCGTTACGACCGGGCCCTTGGCGCCCTTGGCGACACCGATCACGATCGCGTCGGCCCGGAGGCCGGGCGCCGCTGAGGTGCTGAGAGTGAGAGCAGTCACGGTGGTGGAATCTCGCTTCCGATGTTGAGTTGCTGTGGCCGAGTGGGTGGGTCGACCGGGCCCGGGAGGCGACCCTAGGCAGTGGCCTCGGGGCGCATTACCACCGGGGCCTTCACCCTGTCGGCGAACACCCGGGACGAGCCTACGCGTGTGTATGCGTTCGCTCATTCCTACGGGCGTTCACCTGAGGGTGGCGTCGAGGCCACCTTCCCCCCTCCCGCCAGGTGACCTGGGTCACACTCGTCGCGTTCCGGCGGGTGGGGCCACCTGCCGCTTCGCATGATTTCCACTGATCCTGCCGGGAACCTCCACAAGGAGGCGCAAGGGGATTTTCCGGGAGAGGGGACCCGCGTCGGCGCATGCCGCGCATCGAAGGAGAACCGCGGCGACGGCCATGACCGCGGCCGGCGCCGGGACTTGACGCGCCCGGCGCCTCGGCCGCCACCGCACCCCGCATCGTGGTGTACCCGACGAGGCCCCGTTCGGGGCGCGTTCCCCGGGGTGGGAGATCATCGATGGGGTCCCCTGCCGCACACCCTGGAGCCCGCCCGGTGAAACTCCGCACCAGCACACCCCTGCTCGTCCCGCTGGCCCTGCTCGCCGGCTGCACCGGGGGCACGGACGGCGCCGGGCGCTGGCAGCCGAGGCCCGGGGTCACCTGGCAGTGGCAACTGAGCGGCCGCGTGGACACGTCCGTACGGGCGTCGGTGTACGACATCGACGGCTTCGACCAGTCCAAAGCGACGGTCGGCACGCTGCACGCCAAGGGCCGCAAGGTCATCTGCTACCTCTCCACCGGCGCCTTCGAGGACTGGCGGCCGGACGCGAAGAAGTTCCCCGAGTCGGTGCTGGGGCGCGGCAACGGCTGGGAGGGTGAGCGCTGGCTGGACATCCGCCGTACGGACGTCCTGGAGCCGTTGATGGCGGCCCGCCTCGACATGTGCAAGGAGAAGGGCTTCGACGCGGTGGAGCCCGACAACATGGACGGCTACAGGAACCGCACGGGCTTCCCCCTCAAGGCGGCCGACCAGCTCCGCTACAACCGGCTCATCGCCCGGCTCGCCCACGACCGGGGCATGTCGGTGGGCCTGAAGAACGACCTGGACCAGATACCGCTACTGGTCGCCGACTTCGACTTCGCGGTCAACGAGCAGTGCGCCCAGTACGGCGAGTGCGACGACCTGAAGCCGTTCACCGAGGCGGACAAGGCCGTCTTCCACGTGGAGTACGAACTGCCGACGACCAAGTTCTGCGCACGGTCCCGGCAGCTGAAGCTGAGTTCACTGGAGAAGAAGTACGAGCTGGGAGTGTGGCGCCGGGCCTGCTGAGCGCTTTTGAAGGGGCGCGGGGCAGCATTGGGTCCGCGGCTACCGCCGCGGGGCGCGACCGGCCCCTGCCGGCCCGCGGCCGCAACTCGATCCGTCAGCCCCCCAGGGAAAACACCACCAGCGCCGTGGTCGCCGCCGTCTCGGCAAGCGCCCCGAACACATCCCCCGTCACCCCGCCGAACCGCCGCCGGCACAGCCGCAGCAGCACATCCGTCGCCGCCTCCGCCACCACCACCGCGAGCAACGCCCGCAGACTGTCGGCCGATCCCACCAGCGCCCCGGCCCCCGCCGCCACCACCATCACCGCGACCGTGACCACCGACGCCCCCACCTTCGGCACCACCCCGGCCACCGCCGCCCCCAGCCCCTCCGGCCGGGCCGCGGGCACCCCCTGCACCGCGGCCAGGCTCATCGCCAGCCGGGCCACCATCGCCGAGACGACCGCGGCCAGCACCCCCCGTCGCCACGAGCCGCCGTAGGCCTGGGCCAGCGCGGCCACCTGCCCGAGCAGCACGAGGACGAGCGTGATCACGCCGAACGGCCCGATGTCCGACTGCTTCATGATCCGCAGCGCTTCCTCGGCGGGCTTGCCGCTGCCCAGCCCGTCGGCGGTGTCGGCGAGCCCGTCCAGGTGCAGTCCCCGGGTGAGCACGGCCGGTACCGCGACCGCGGCCACCGCGGCCAGCAGCGCACTCGCCCCGGCCAGGACCAGCAGCGCCCCGACCGCGCCCGCGCAGAGCCCGACGGCGAGGCCGGCCAGCGGCGCGAGCAGCATGCCGCCCCGGGCGGCCTCGCGGTCCCAGCGGGTCACCTTCACGGGGAAGACGGTGAGGGTGCCGAAGGCGAAGCGGAGGCCGTCACGCCAGGGAGTCGCAGAGGTCGCAGCCACCGGCGCAGGTTACCCGGTGGTCAGCGGGGCACAGTTCATGGCCGGGGATAAAGTGCGCACATGGGACATTGGCTGGAGCGGAACATCATCGAGCCGGGCAAACTCCCTCTGTTGCTCGCCCTGACGGCCTTCGTCCTGACCTTTGTGATCACACGGGTCATCACCCGGCTGATCCGTGCCGGAAAGGGCCCGTTCGGCAATGTGAAGGCGGGCGGCCTGCACATCCACCACGTGGTCCCCGGGGTCGTCCTCATCGTCATCGGCGGTTTCGGCGCGGTCTCCAGCGGCCGGCAGGGCTCCGGCGCGGCCCTCGCCGCGATCGTCTTCGGCATCGGCGCGGGGCTCGTCCTCGACGAGTTCGCCCTGATCCTGCACCTCGACGACGTCTACTGGACGGAGGAGGGCCGCCAGAGCGTGGAGGTCGTCGTGGTCACCGCCGCGATGGTCGGGCTGCTGCTCGCGGGGTTCTCGCCGTTCGGCGTCAACGACCTCTCGGCCGACGAACTCCAGGACCGGAGCGCCGTCATCGCGAACATCGTGGCGAACTTCTTCTTCTCGCTCGTCGCCCTCAGCAAGGGCAAGACCCGGATCGCGATCTTCGGGGTGGTCGTCCCGTTCGTCGGTGTCGTCGGCGCGGTCCGCCTGGCCCGGCCCGGCTCGGCCTGGGCCCGCCGCTTCTACGCCAACCGGCCGCGCGCCCGGGCCAGGGCCGGGCTGCGCACGTACCACCACGACCGCCGCTGGGCCCGGCTCAGCAGGACCCTTCAGGACTGGATCGGCGGCAAACCCGACCGCCCGGAACCGGCCCGGCTGCCCGGCCGCCGCTGACGCCACCGGCGCCGCAGCCGGCGCCCCGCCGCCACCGCCGCGTACAGCGCCACCACGCCCGCGATGGCCGCCAGATGCTCCTTGCCGGCGAGGTTGTCCTTGAGCGCCACCTCGACCACCATCGCCGCCGCCACCGCACCCGCGGTGACATACGCGCCGTACCGCCGGCCGAGGACGATCGCGAGCCCGACGACGGCGGCCGAGGGCCCGGTGTCCACCACCCAGGCGTCCGAGGCGGGCAGGCCCAGGGGGCTGTGCGGGCCCAGCGCGATGCCGACGCGGGCGTACAGCGTGCCGGCGAGGGTCGCGACGTACGCGACGGTCAGCGTCTGCCGCCGGCCCAGGCACACCTCGGCGATGCCGAACGCGACCAGGATCTGCGCCAGCGCGCCCCACACCGGCAGGTCCAGCGCCGGCACGAACAGCGACAGGGGAGTGCGCAACAGGGCCGGCCAGAACGGGTCCGCGGCGCGCACGCCCCCGATGTCCTGCACGAACCGGTAGCCCCACGACTGGTTCTGGACGAACTGCAGCAGTGCCGTCAGACCCACCGCCGCCGCCGACATCGGCACCGCCCGCAGTCGCCGCTTCACCAGCGGGCCGCTCACGGTGGCGTACAGCGGACCCCACTCGGCGCGGGCCCAGCGGGCGAGCGGCTTCATGCGGTGGTCCTCATCCGTGCGGGTCCCGGTCGGCGTCCAGATGCCGTCGGCGCAGCCATCTCGGCAGCACCGACACGGCCCCCAGGAACCCCTCCGCACGGGCCGACGAGAGGCCGATGCGCGGCAGGTCCGCGCTCTTCTCGAAGAGCAGGAACCGGGGTTCCCAGATGGGCCGGTACTTGGCGTTGGCCCGGTACAGGGACTCGATCTGCCACCACCGGGAGAAGAAGCTCAGCAAGGACCTCCACAGCCGCAGCACCGGACCCGCGCCGAGCCGCGCGCCACGTTCGAAGACCGATCGGAACATGGCGAAGTTGAGCGAGACCTGCGTGATCCGGATCTCTGCGGCACGCCTCAGCAACTCGATGACCATGAACTCCATCAGACCGTTGTCGGAGTCCCGGTCCCGCCGCATCAGGTCGAGGGAGAGCCCGCCCGGCCCCCACGGCACGAACGACAGCAGCGCGCGCAGCCGGCCCTGACCGTCGGTGCACTCCAGCATCACGCACCGCCCGTCCCGGCCGTCCCCGAGCCGCCCCAGCGCCATGCTGAACCCGCGCTCGGTGGCGCCGTCCCGCCAGTCGTCGGCGCGCCGCAGGAGGTACGCCATCTCGTCGGCGGGGATGTCCTCGTGCCGGCGGATCCGCACCGAGTAGCCCGCCCGCCCGACCCGGTTGTGGGCCTGCCGGACGGTCCGCATGGCCCGCCCCTCCAGCGTGAACTCGGCGACCTCGACGATCGCCTCGTCCCCGAGCTCCAGCGCGTCGAGCCCGTGCCGCGCGTACACGGTCCCGGCCTCCTCGCTCGCCCCCATCACCGCCGGGATCCACCCGTGCGCCCGGGCCTCGCTCAGCCACGGCGCGATCGCCCCCGGCCAGGCCTCCGGGTCCCCGATCGGATCCCCGGAGGCGAGGCTCACCCCGCCCACCACCCGGTAGGCCACCGCCGCCTTCCCGGTCGGCGACCACACGACGCTCTTCTCCCGGCGCAGCGCGAAGTACCCGAGCGAGTCCCGCTCGCCGTGCCGCTCCAGCAGCTCCCGCAGCCGCTTCTCGTCGTCCTCGGTGATCGGGTCGACGGCGCGGCGGGAGCGGAAGGCGGCGTAGAGGACGGCGAGGACGAGGAGCGTGCTCAGCACGTTGACGGAGACGTTCACCCAGTTGGGTGGCGCGATGTACGGGAACCGGGAGGGGTCGGCGGCGACCGAGACCAGGCGCAGGGTGCCGTAGTGCCAGCGCTCCGCGAACGTCGAACGGGCGGCGTGCGGGGCCTGGTTGGTGACGGTCACGAGGAGGGCGGCGAGCAGCGAGGCGAGGAGCCCGCCGCCGACGGCCACGGTCGCGGCGAGCCGCGGGTTCGACCGGTCGCCCTTGGCGTAGAACTCCCGGCGGCCGAGGAGCAGCGCGCACACGAAGGCGGCGGTCAGCGCGATCGAGATCCAGTTCTGCGGGTACCGCCGGATCTCCGCAAACGCCATGGCGAACGCGAACAGGGCGAGGAACAGCCCGCTCAGGACGAGGTTGAGGATCCAGGCGGCCCGCTTGCGCCGCCGCATCGTGATCGCGAGGAACGCGGTGAACACACCGGAGGCGAAGCCGGCGGTCAGCAGGTACGGCGTGAAGAAGTCCTCCTGGTTGTGCCGCCGCACGTCCTGCCCCAACGACACCCACACCGCGCTGAGGAAGTTGACGAAGGCGACGGCCCGCAAGTACCACACAGCAAAGGCGGCGGCCCGCCGGGAAACCCCGCCGGCCCGCCACCGCTCAACGGCAATTCGGACATCTCCCATGGAGATGGATCATATGGGCGCTCCCGCGGCGAACGCCGTCACACGCACGGACCTCGCCGTCGCCGGTGATACCTCTACTCCTCCGGCTTCTCCTCTTCCCCCGCCTCTTCCCCTGACTCATCCTCAGGCTTCTCCGGGAGTTCCGCCGCCAGGGCCGCCGCGGACTGGACCAGGGGGAGGGCGAGCAGCGCTCCCGCTCCCTCACCCACCGTCACGCCCTGTTCCAGCAGGGGTTCCAGGGCCATCCGGTCCAGCGCCTTCGCCTGCCCCGGCTCCCCGCTGTCGTGGCCGGCCAGCCACCAGTCCGGCGCCCGGAACGCGATCCGCTGCGCGACCAGCGCGCACGCGGCCGCCACCACCCCGTCGAGCACCACCGGCAACTTCCGCACCGCCGCCTGCAACAGGAACCCGGTCATCGCCGCGAGGTCGGCCCCGCCGACCGTCGCCAGCAACTGCAGCTGGTCCCCGAGCACCGGCCGCGCCCGCCGCAACGCGTCCCGGATCGCCGCACACTTGCGCATCCAGGCGAGGTCGTCGATGGCGAGCCCGCCCCGCCCGGTCACCACGGACGCGTCGGTCCCGCACAGCGCCGCGACGAGGACACAGGCCGCCGTGGTCCCCCCGACGCTCACATCGCCGAGCACCACCAGATCGGTCCCCGAGTCGGCCTCCCCGTCGGCCAGCGCCATCCCCGCGCGGAAGGCCTCCTCGGCCTCCTCCAGGGTCAGCGCGTCCTCGATGTCGATACGGCCGCTGCCCCGCCGCACCCGGTGCCCTGCGACCTCCGCGGGCAGCGTGTCCGGGTCGCAGTCCAGCGCCATGTCGACGATCCGCAGGGGCACTCCGAGCCGCCGGGCCAGCACCGCGACCGGGCTGGCCCCCTCCAGGATCGCCCGCACCAGCAGCCCGGCGGTGCCCGCGGGCCGCGCCGACACGCCGAGTTCGGCGACGCCGTGGTCACCCGCGAAGAGCAGGACCCGCGGCCGTTCGACCGGCCGTACCGGTACGCGACCCTGCGCGGCGGCCAGCCACTCACCCAGGTCGTCGAGGCGTCCCAGCGACCCGGGCGGCACGATCAGCCGCTCCCGGCGTGCCTCTGCGTCACGGCGCACACCGCCGTCGGGGCGCTCGATCAGATCGGTGAAGTCGTCGAGATTAAGCGAGCTCATTCGCCGAACAGTACCGGCACCGAACGAACGCTTCGGTGTCAGATCGCCACCCCACCCGCACGGCGTCTTGGCAGGCAAGATCGGTATCCCATACGTTCCGGTTTGCAGGGTATTGCGTACAGGGAGCACAGGGAGCCGCCCATGCCGCCCACACCCGAACTCCTCCCGGGCACCGACCGGTTCCACGAGCCGCGCCGCGAGGACTGTCCCTGGTGCGGTTCCAGACGCCTGCGCACCCGGCTGCGCACGTCCGACCTGCTCCACCACCGGCCCGGCAGGTTCGCCGTCGACGAGTGCCGCGACTGCGCCCACGCCTTCCAGAACCCCCGGCTGACCGCGGAGGGCTTCGTCCTCTACCACCGGGACTACTACGAGGGCCGTCTGGAGGACCACGCCGACGGCCTGCTCGCGACCCGCGGCGGCCGCCGCAGACACCGCGCCGCCGCCCGCGCGATGCTGGCGCTGACGGAGCCGGAGAGCTGGCTGGACGTCGGGACGGGCCACGCCCACTTCCCGCGGACGGCGAAGGAACTCTTCACGTACACCTCGTTCGACGGCCTGGACTCGACCCTGCGGGTGGTGTGGGCCCAGGCCGAGGGACACCTCGAGGAGGCCCACTGCGGCCACCTGACCGCACCGGAGGTGCTGGCCCGGCTGCGCGCCCGCTACGACGTCGTCAGCATGTTCCGGCACCTCGAACACGCCCCCGACCCGCGCGCCGAACTCCGCGCGGCGCTCGCGGCGCTACGGCCCGGCGGCCATCTCCTGATCGACATCGCCAACCCGCGCAGCGCCTTCGGTGCGCTGCTCGGCAAGTGGTGGGTCCCGCACGGCCAGCCCCGCCACCTGCATCTGCTGCCGCCGGCCAACCTGCGGGCAGAGCTGGAGTCCCAGGGCTGCGAGATCCTGCAAGCCGACCGGAAGGCGCCGCACATCCCGTACGACATCTCGGCGGCGCTCGCGCTGCTGCTGGGCCGGGTGCTGCCGAAGCGTGCGCTACGCGCGACGGCCCCGCTGGTGGCCGTGGCGGCGGCCGTCGATCAGGCGTTGGCCCCGCTGGTGCGCCGCACGCCTTTCTCCAACGGGTACCGGATCATCGCGAGAAAGGGGCGCTGACGGCCTGTCGCGCGGCCGCGGGCCGGTGGGGGCCGGTCGCGCCCACGCGGCGGTAGCCGCGCATCGAATACGTTCCCGCGCCCCTCACGGGGCCCGTCGTAGCCGCGGGCAGTCGTGCCGCTGGGGCGGCACTCTGCCGGCGCCGGCCAGCGACCCACCCCCCGCCCCCCACTACCGCAGTTCCACCGCCTGGCCGGCCACCACCAGCACCATGTGCTCGCACTCGGCCGCGAACGCCGTGTTCAGCCGGCCCAGTTCGTCGCGGTAGCGGCGGCCCGACGCCGTCGCCGGCACGATGCCCGACCCCACCTCGTTGGAGACGGCGACCACCGTCCGCCGGGTCGAGCGCACCGCCTCCGTCAGCTCCCGCACCCGCTCCCGCAACGCCTTCTCCCCGCCCGACGCCCACTCCGTGTCGTCCCACGCCCCGACGGAGTCCATCGCGTCCGTCAGCCACAGCGACAGACAGTCCACCAGCAACGGCGGCCCGTCCTGCGCCAGCAACGGCACCAGGTCGCACGTCTCCGTCGTACGCCACGACCCCGGCCGCCGCTCCCGGTGCACGGCGACCCGCGTCGCCCACTCGGTGTCCCCGCCGCGCGTCCCGCCGGTGGCGACGTACAGCACGTCGGGGAAGGACTCCAGCCGCCGCTCGGCCTCCACGGACTTGCCGGACCGGGCCCCGCCCAGCACCAGCGTCCGGCGTGGGACGTCGGGCACGTCCTCGTACACCCCCACCGTCAGCGTCGTACCGTCCGGCACGGCCCGCGCCCCGGCCGCCGCCAGCCGCCGCCGCAACTCCGGTCCTGGCGGCACGTCGTGGTCGAGATGGACGGCGATGACGTCGGTGGCCGGGCCCACCGCCGCCACCGCCCGCAGACGGGCCAGCGCGTCCGGGCGTCCCACGACGTCCAGGAGCGCCATGTCGTAAGCCTCCGTGCTCCCGTTCTCCAGCCCGGCCGGCGCACCGCCCGGCGGCAGGTACAGCAGCCGCTGCCCGTCGGGGCCGGTCACCGCGTACCCGGTGCCGCCCGCGTCCATCGCCAGCGCCCGCACCCGGTGCCCGGTCAGCAGCGCCAGCTCCCGGCCGTCCGGCACCCGCCCCGGCTGCGGCAGCCCGGCCGGCACCTCGACGGCGGGTCCGTCGTGCGGGTGCGAGAGCAGCACCTGCCGTACGCCGGTGAGGGACCGCCCGGCGCGTGCCGCGGCGAACGCCGCGCCCGGCGTCAGGTCGAGCAGCAGCGTTCCGTCGACGAGCGCCGCCGTGGCGGCCCGGACGTCCGCCCCGACGGCGCGGGCACAGGCCGCACAGGGACAGTCCGGGCGGGGCAGACCCGCGGGAGCACCGGTACCGAGCAAAGTCACTTCCACGGAACCGATTCTCACCCGCCCGCGCGGCCGACGCTGACCGCAGCGCCCCTGAAAGGGGCGCGGGGCTGTGGCGACGGGCGGCTCCGGCGCGTGGACGCGACCAGCCCCCACGGGCCCGCACCCGCCACACAACCAGCGGAGTCATATCGGCGTCCCCACCGAACCGCATACGATGCATCAGTTGGATCAAAGGGAGGCCTACATGGCGGCATGGACGTGGCGGTTCGAGAAGGCCGACGGGACGGAGGTCCAGCCCGCGGTGGAGCCCGAGGAGTTCACCACCCAGGGCGACGCCGAGTCCTGGATCGGCGAACAGTGGAAGGAGCTGCTGGCCGGCGGCGCCGACCAGGTGCGGCTCTATGAGGACGCCACCGAGATCTACGGCCCGATGAGCCTGCACGCGGACGAGTCCTGAGAGGTGCCGGTCCGGGGCGGCCCCGAGCGGGTCGCCCCGCCGTCACTGCTCGCCCAGTGTGACGTCCACCGTCCGCTGGACGTCCTCCCGGCTGTACGTCACCGTCGTCTTCTGCCCCGGCCGGTCCACGGCGAGCGACTCGGCCAGTGAGGTGATGGTGGTGATGTCGGTGTCACCCACTTTGGTGATGATGTCGCCGGGCCGGATGCCCGCCTTGTCGGCCGCGTCCCCCGGCCTCACGGTCACGACGGCCACCCCGGCGGGCTGGTAGTTCACGTCGACGACCGTGCGCCCGCTGATGCCGAGCGCGGCCCGCCCCGAGTCGGTCACCTTGCCCTGCTTGACGATCTGGTCGGCGACCGTCTTCACCATCGACCCCGGGATGGCGAACCCGATCCCCGGCGCCGCGGTGCCGCCCAGGTCGGGGTCGCTCGCGGCGAGCGTCGGGATGCCGATGACCTCGCCGTTGAGGTTGACCAGGGCGCCGCCGCTGTTGCCGGGGTTGATGGCGGCCGAGGTCTGCACCATGTTGGGGATGGTGGCCCCGGTGCCGCCGCCCTCCTTGTTCTCGCTGACGGTCCGTCCGGTCGCCGACACGATGCCCTCGGTGACGCTGGACGACAGCCCGAGCGGCGAGCCCATGGCGAGCGTGATCTGCCCGACCTCGACCTTCGCGGTGTCCCCGAAGGCGGCCGCCTTCAGCCCGTCCGGGATCTTGTCGAGCCGCAGGACCGCCAGATCCTGCTCGGGGTAGGAGTAGACGAGCGTCGCGGTGAGCGGTTCCTCGTTGTTCGCGGTCGTCACCTTGAACTTCTTCTCGCCCTCGACGACATGCGCGTTGGTGACGATGTGTCCCTTGTCGTCGTAGACCACGCCGGAGCCCAGGTCGCTGCTGGCCTGGATCTGCACCACCGACGGCAGGACTTCCTTGATCACCTTCTGGTACCGGTTCTGCAGGTCGACCGCCGCCATGGGAACGGCCGCCACCTGGGCGGCCCGGGTGGTCGAGCCGTCCTCGGCCGTGTCGCCGCCGAAGGCGGAGCAGCCGGAGACGAGGGCCAGACAGCAGGAGCCGAGCGCGGCGGCCGTACGGAAGGTCCGACGAGTGCGGGAAGCGTCCATGCCCCCGAGTCTCGTCGCGGGGTGCCGGTCCGGCTCGTGATGCTGACCCGAACGAGCAGCACACGGCGGGTTCAGCCGCGGACCCCGCACAGGTGCAGCAGCGCCGCGACCGAACGGTACGGATCCGTCCGCCCGGCCCGCTCCTCCGCCGCCAGCAGCGTCTCCAGGTCGGCGGGTGGTCCGGCGCCGTCCGCGGCCGTGTCCGTGAACACCCGTACGCCGTACCAGGAGTGCAGCGGCGCGGCGATGCCGGCGAGCGCGGCGGTGAGGGTGGCCAGCCGGTCGGCCCGCACCTCAAGGCCCAGCCGGTTGCGGTAGGAGACGGTGTCGAAGGCGCCCATCGCCCCCGTCCAGTCCCCGCTCAGCCCCGGCCGCATGGCCAGCGCGTCGGCGTTGCGCACCAGCAGCGAGAGCAGGCCGCCCGGGGCCAGCATCCGGGCCAGCCCGGCCAGCAGCGCGTCCGGCTCCTCGACGTACATCAGCACGCCGTGACAGAGCACCAGGTCGAAGCTGCCGGGCAGAAAGTGGACGCCCGTGTCCCGTCCGTCCCCCTCGACGATCCGTACCCGTTCGCGGATCCCCTCCGGCTCACCGGCCAGGGCCTCCCGCGCGGCCGCGATCATCGTCGGTTCCCGCTCGACGCCGGTCACCTGGTGCCCGGCGCGGGCCAGCCGCAGCGCCTGAGTGCCCTGGCCCATCCCCACGTCGAGCACCCGCAGCCGCTGACCGACCGGGAACCGCCCGGCTATCTGCTCGTCGAGCTGCCGGGCCACCAGCTCCTGTCTTACGACGTCACGCAGCCCGCCCAGCCTCGTCAGCCAGGCCTTCGCCGCACCCCCGGAGAAAGGCTCTGTGCTCAGGGCCGCTCTCCGCGCTTGACCTGCGGCTTGGGCAGCCGGAGCCGGCGCATCTGGAGGGAGCGCAGCAGACCGTAGGCGACGGCGCCCTTCTTGTTCTGGTCCGGGAAGCGCTCGGCGAGGCGCTTGCGCAGCCGGAAGCCGCTCACCGCCGCGTCGAGCACGATCAGCACGATCACGACCAGCCACAGCAGCAGCGCGATGTTCTTGATCGCCGCGTTGTTGACCACGCTCATCACCAGGATGATCACGGCCAGCGGCAGGAAGAACTCCGCGACGTTGAAACGCGAGTCGACCCAGTCGCGGGCGAGCTTGCGGACCGGGCCCTTGTCACGGGCCGGCAGGTACCGCTCGTCGCCGGTGGCCAGCGCCTGGCGCTGTCGCTCCATGGCGGCACGCCGGTCGTCCCGCTGACGTTTGGCGGCGTCCTTGCGGTTGGTCGGCGTACTGGCCACGCTGCGGCGCTGGGTCTGGGCCGCACTGCGCTTGGGCGTGGGCCTGCCCTTGGGCGCCTGCGGGTCACGGGTCTGCTTGGAGTCGGTCACCGCCGCCTTGTCGGCGGGGGCCTTCTCTTCCTTGGCACGGCTACGGAACACAAAACCCAAGGGTACGGGGTGGACGGGTGTGGGCCCTAGTCCGGCGGGGAACGATCCCGCAACGCCAGTCGTCTCCATAGGGGACAGAGGGGACGTTGCAGACGGTTCGCCCGGTTCGTACGACGTCTGTCCGGAGTCGATCCGGTGTTGTACGAGGGTTGTACGGCGGTTGCGGGCGGGTTCACCGGGGGATCGTCCCGGGAGACCCTGGGGGGCCACCTACTACCTGTGCCGGATCGGACGCGCCCGCAGTCGTCCTTGGGGATGAGCGCATCGGTCCCCGAACAGTGCGGTAATGGATGCAGGGCCCGTACTGTGGGTTCTGTCGCAGGATCTGTGAGCTGGAGTCCGTCAGAAGGGGGCGCGCGAAGCCCATGAGCGGTGTCATGAAGCGTATGGGGATGATCTTCCGCGCGAAGGCGAACAAGGCCCTGGACAGGGCCGAGGACCCGCGCGAGACCCTCGATTACTCGTACCAGAAGCAGCTCGAACTGCTCCAGAAGGTGCGCCGCGGGGTGGCCGACGTCGCCACCTCCCGCAAGCGGCTCGAACTCCAGCTCAACCAGCTCCAGCAGCAGTCGACCAAGCTGGAGGACCAGGGCCGCAAGGCGCTCGCGCTCGGCCGCGAGGACCTCGCCCGCGAGGCGCTGTCCCGCCGCGCCGCCCTCCAGCAGCAGGTGACCGACCTGGAGACGCAGCACGCCACCCTCCAGGGCGAGGAGGAGAAGCTCACCCTCGCGGCCCAGCGCCTCCAGGCCAAGGTGGACGCCTTCCGCACGAAGAAGGAGACCATCAAGGCCACTTACACCGCCGCCCAGGCCCAGACCCGCATCGGCGAGGCCTTCTCCGGCATCTCCGAGGAGATGGGCGACGTCGGCCTCGCCATCCAGCGCGCCGAGGACAAGACGCAGCAGCTCCAGGCCCGCGCCGGCGCCATCGACGAACTGCTCGCCTCCGGTGCCCTCGACGACCCGACCGGCATGGCCAAGGACGACATCGCCGCCGAGCTGGACCGCCTCTCCGGTGGTACGGATGTAGAGCTGGAGCTCCAGCGGATGAAGGCGGAGCTGGCCGGCGGCCAGCCGCAGCAGGCGATCGAGGGCGGCACCGGCCAGGGTCAGCAGGCGCAGCAGCCGCAGGACACCCCGCGCTTCGACAAGCAGTAGCCGACGCCTGGAGGGCGACATGGCCGACATGGTCGTAAGGATCATGGGGGAGGGCCAGGTGAGGCTGGCCGACAGCCACCTCACCGAACTGAACAAGCTGGACGACGAGCTCATGGCGCAGACGGAGTCCGGCGACGAGTCGGCCTTCCGCCGCACCCTGGGCGCCCTCCTGGACAAGGTCCGAGAACTCGGCACCCCCCTCCCGGACGACGCCCTGGAACCCTCGGACCTGATCCTCCCCTCCCCGGACGCCACCCTGGAGGAGGTCCGGGCCCTCCTGAGGGACGACGGCCTGATCCCGGGCTGACGGTCACACCGTCAGCCCGTCCGGCGTTTGCGGACGAGGCCGTTCAGGCCGAAGCGGGGTCTGGGGGCGCAGCCCCCAGGGACGGTCCCGACGGCGGCCCGAACCGACGGTTCCGGCCCGCACCAACCAGCCGTACTGTTCAGACCGTGAGCCCCTTCGAAAGAGCCCGCTGCAGAGTCGGCGCCCATCCACTCGCCGTGGACGCGGTCATCGCCGCGGGCGCTCTCGTGTGCATGGTCGTGAGCTCTTTCGCCGTCCCGCACGGCGCGCACGGCGTCGCCTGGGGCATCCGCACCCCGGACCCCCTCAGCCTGGTCCTGATGACGCTCGCCGCCGTCGCCCTGGTCTTCCGACGGCACGCCCCGAAGACGGTCCTGGCCGTCACCGGCGCGGCCTCCGTCGTCGAGTGCGTCACCGGCGACCCCCGCGCCCCCGTCGCGATGGCGGCCGTCGTCGCCCTCTTCACCGTCGCCGCCACCACCGACCGCCGCACCACCCTGCGGGCCGGCCTGCTCACCATGACCGTGCTGACCACCGCCGCGATGGCCGCGGGCCCCCTCCCGTGGTACGCCCAGGAGAACCTCGCGATCTTCGCCTGGACCGGTATCGGCGCCACCGCCGGGGACGCGGTGCGCAGCCGGCGGGCCGTCGTCCAGGCCATCCGGGAACGCGCCGAGCGCGCCGAGCGGACCCGCGAGGAGGAAGCCCGCCGCCGGGTCGCCGAGGAGCGCCTGCGCATCGCCCGTGACCTGCACGACGTCGTCGCCCACCACATCGCCCTGGTCAACGTGCAGGCAGGAGTGGCCGCGCACGTCATGGACAAGAGGCCCGACCAGGCCAAGGAGGCCCTCGCCCACGTCCGCGAGGCCAGCCGCTCCGCGCTCAACGAACTGCGCGCCACCGTCGGTCTGCTCCGCCAGTCCGGCGACCCCGAGGCCCCGACCGAACCCGCCCCCGGCCTGCACCGCCTCGAAGAGCTCGCCGACACCTTCCGCAACGCCGGCCTCCAGGTCGAGGTGGCCCGCGCCGACCAGGGCACCACCCTGCCCGCCGCCGTGGACCTCGCCGCCTACCGGATCATCCAGGAGGCCCTGACCAACGTGCAGAAGCACGCGGGACCCGAGGCCAAGGCCGAGGTCAGCGTCGTACGCGTCGGACCGCACATCGAGGTCACCGTCCTCGACAACGGCTCCGGCGAGGACACCGCCCCCCAGGAGGGCGGCGGCCACGGCCTGCTCGGCATGCGCGAGCGCGTCACCGCCCTGCGCGGCACCCTCACCACCGGCCCCCGCTACGGCGGCGGCTTCCGCGTCCATGCGATCCTGCCGGTCAAGACCGACACCGACGACCGTACGCACCGCCGGACGGCCGCCCTGGGGGATTCCGCATGACGATCCGTGTCCTGCTCGCCGACGACCAGGCCCTGCTGCGCAGCGCGTTCCGCGTGCTCGTCGACTCCGAGTCCGACATGGAGGTGGTCGGCGAGGCCTCCGACGGCGCCGAGGCGGTGCGGCTGGCCGGCGAGACCCGGGCCGACGTCGTCCTGATGGACATCCGGATGCCGGGCACGGACGGTTTGGCCGCCACCCGGCTGATCAGCGAGGACCCGTCCCTCGACCGGGTCCGGGTGGTCATACTGACCACCTTCGAGGTGGACGACTACGTCGTGCAGGCGCTGCGCGCGGGCGCCTCCGGGTTTCTCGGCAAGGGCAGCGAACCCGAGGAGCTGCTGAGCGCCATCCGGGTCGCCGCCGGCGGCGAGGCGCTGCTCTCCCCGACCGCCACCAAGGGGCTGATCGCCCGCTTCCTCGCCCAGGGCGACACCGGCGCGGACGGCCGCGACCCGGCCCGCGCCGAGCGGCTGGACGCGCTCACCTCACGCGAGCGCGAGGTGCTGGTCCAGGTCGCCGGCGGGCACTCCAACGACGAGATCGCCGAGCGCCTGGAGGTCAGCCCGCTGACCGTGAAGACGCACGTCAACCGGGCCATGGCCAAGCTGCGCGCCCGGGACCGGGCGCAGCTCGTGGTGATCGCCTACGAGTCGGGGCTGGTCCGTCCGAGGATGGAGTGACCTCCACCCGGCCGTACTGCGGCGGGAGTAGGAGCCGGATAAAGGACGGCACCCAGGGCCTACGTGAGCAGGGCGGCGCATGGGTGAGGGTGGTGGGGTGGACGCTCACAGGTGCCCCTGTGCCGCTCGTCCGCCGTTCATCCGCCGCTCACCGCAGCAGCTCACCGCAGCAGCTCACCGAAAAGAGACCCTGACCCATGTCCTGGCTGTCCCGATTCAGCCTCGCGCAGCGGGCCCTGATAGGCCTCATGTCACTGATCGCGCTCGTCTTCGGGGCGATCGCCATCCCCCAGATCAAGCAGCAGCTGCTGCCCACCATCTCCCTGCCCATGGTGTCGGTCATCGCCCCCTACCAGGGAGCGGCCCCCGACGTCGTCGAGAAGCAGGTCGTCGAGCCCGTCGAGAACAACCTCGAGGGCGTCGACGGGATCACCGGCGTCACCTCCACCGCCAGTGAGGGCAACGCCGTGATCATGGCGTCCTTCGACTACGGCAGCGACACCAAGCAGCTGGTGGCCGACGTCCAGCTGGCCGTCAACCGCGCCCAGCTCCCGGACTCCGTCGACCCGCAGGTCATCTCCGGCTCCACGGACGACATGCCGACCGTGGTCCTCGCCGTCACCTCCGGCAAGGACCAGCAGGCCCTCGCCGACCAGCTCGACAAGACGGTCGTCCCGGACCTGAAGGACATCGACGGCGTCGGCCGCGTCCAGGTCACCGGCGTACGGGACCTCCAGGTCACCGTCACCCCGGACCAGGCGAAGCTGGCCGGGGCGGGTCTCACCCCGGCCGTGGTCGCCCAGACGCTCCAGGCGGCCGGCGCGACCGTGCCGGCGGGCTCCTTCGACGAGGACGGTGCCAACCGCACCGTCCAGGTCGGCGGCGGACTCACCTCGCTGGGGCAGATCAAGGACCTGATGGTCAGCGGTCAGGGCGTCAAGAAGCCCGTGCGCCTCGGTGACGTGGCCTCGGTCAAGGAGCAGGAGGCTCCGGCCGACTCCATCACCCGCACCGACGGCCGTCCCAGCCTCGCCGTGAACGTCACCATGGACCACGACGGCAGCGCGGTCTCCATCTCGAACGCCGTCAAGGACAAGCTGCCCAAGCTGCGTCAGGACCTCGGTTCGGACGCCACCCTCACGGTCGTCAGCGACCAGGGCCCGGCGGTCTCCAAGTCCATCAAGGGCCTGACCACCGAGGGCGCCCTCGGCCTGCTCTTCGCGGTCCTGGTCATCCTGGTCTTCCTGGCCTCGGTCCGCTCGACCCTGGTGACGGCGGTCTCCATCCCGCTGTCGGTGGTCCTCACGCTGATCGTGCTGTGGACCCGGGGTCTCTCCCTCAACATGCTCACCCTCGGCGCGCTGACCATCGCCATCGGCCGGGTCGTCGACGACTCGATCGTGGTCCTGGAGAACATCAAGCGCCACCTCGGCTACGGCGAGGAGCGTCAGGCCGCCATCATCGGCGCGGTCCGCGAGGTGGCCGGCGCGGTCACCTCCTCCACCCTCACCACGGTCGCCGTCTTCCTGCCGATCGGCCTGGTCGGCGGCATGGTGGGCGCCCTGTTCGGCTCGTTCAGCATCACCGTGACGGCCGCGCTGCTCGCCTCCCTGCTGGTCTCCCTGACGGTCGTCCCGGTGCTGTCGTACTGGTTCCTGCGCGCCCCGAAGGGCACCCCCGAGGACGCCGCGGAGGCCCGCCGCAAGGCCGAGGCGAAGGAGGCCGACAGCCGGCTCCAGCGTGCCTACGTGCCCGTCCTGCGCTTCGCGACCCGGCGCCGCCTCACCAGCGTGCTGATCGCGATCGTGGTCCTGGTCGTCACGTTCGGCATGGCCGGGCTGCTGAAGACCAACTTCTTCGACCAGGGCGACCAGGAGGTCCTCACCGTCAAGCAGGAGCTGAAGCCGGGCACCAGCCTGGCGGCGACCGACGCGCAGGCGAAGAAGGTCGAGAAGCTGCTCGCCTCCGTCGACGGGGTGAAGGACTACCAGGTCACGGTCGGCTCGTCCGGCTTCATGGCGGCCTTCGGCGGCGGCACGGACACCAACCAGGCGTCGTACTCGGTGATGCTGGACGACGCGAAGTCGTACGACAAGGTGCAGACCGCCATCGAGGACGGCCTGCACAAGCTGCCGGGCATCGGTACGACCACGGTGTCCGCCGGTGACGGCTTCGGCAGCCAGGACCTGAGCGTCGTCGTGAAGGCGGCCGACGGGGACGTGCTGCGCAAGGCCTCGGAGCAGGTCCGGGCCACGGTCGCCCAGCTGGACGACGTCACCGACGTCACCAGCAACCTCTCCCAGAGCGTGCCGCGCATCTCGGTGAAGGCCAACTCCAAGGCCGCCGCGGCCGGGTTCGACGACCAGACGCTGGGCGCCGCCGTCACCCAGGCTGTCAAGGGCACCACGGCCGCGAAGGCCGTCCTCGACGACACCGAGCGGGACGTCGTCGTGAAGTCGGCGAAGCCGGCCGAGACCCTCGCGCAGCTGCGCGCCCTCAAGCTGGGCCCGGTGAAGCTGGGCGACATCGCCACCGTGAAGCTGGTGGACGGGCCGGTGTCGCTGACCCGCATCGACGGCCAGCGCGCCGCGACCATCACGGCGAAGCCGACCGGTGACAACACCGGCGCGGTCAGCACCCAACTCCAGTCCAAGATCAAGGCGTTGAAGCTCCCGGCGGGCGCGACGGCCTCCATCGGCGGGGTCACCTCGGACCAGGACAGCGCGTTCAAGAACCTGGGCCTGGCGATGCTCGCGGCGATCGCGATCGTCTTCATGCTGCTGGTCGCGACCTTCCGCTCGCTCGTCCAGCCGCTGATCCTGCTGGTCTCCATCCCGTTCGCGGCGACCGGCGCGATCGGCCTGCTGGTCGTCACCGGCACCCCGATGGGCGTCCCCGCGATGATCGGCATGCTGATGCTGATCGGCATCGTGGTGACCAACGCGATCGTGCTGATCGACCTCGTCAACCAGTACCGGCGCCAGGGACACGGCGTGGTCGAAGCGGTCATCGAGGGCGGCCGGCACCGGCTGCGCCCGATCCTGATGACCGCCCTGGCGACCATCTTCGCTCTCCTCCCGATGGCGCTCGGCGTCACCGGTGAGGGCGGCTTCATCGCCCAGCCGCTGGCGGTGGTCGTGATCGGCGGTCTGATCACCTCCACGCTGCTCACCCTGCTGCTGGTGCCGACGCTGTACGCGATGGTCGAACTCCGCAAGGAGCGCCGGGCCAAGAAGCGGGCGGCGAAGCGTGGCGCGGGGGCAGCGGACTCTGCCCCGGCGGCCGAGGAGCCGCAGCCCGCGGCCGTGTGACGGTCCCGCGAACGACGGCCGGTTTCCGGAACACCTCCGGGAACCGGCCGTCCGCGTCCGGCCGTTCCGTATGCTGGCGCCGCGAACTGCAGGGCGGGGAAGGGGAGTTTCGGCGTGCCGCTGCACAAGGACGACCCGAGGTCCCTCGGCGGGTACAGGCTCGCCGACCGCCTCGGGGCCGGCGGGATGGGCATCGTCTACTGGGGCCGGTCGCGCTCCGGGCGCGAGGTCGCCGTCAAGGTGGTGCACGCCCAGTACGCCGGGGACCCGGTCTTCCGCGCCCGGTTCCGGCAGGAGATCGAGGCCGCCCGCCGGGTCAGCGGCGCCTTCACCGCCCCCGTCCTGGACGCCGACCCGGACGCGCCGGCCCCCTGGATGGCCACCCAGTACGTGCCCGGCCCCTCCCTCGCCGCCCGCATCCGGTCCCAGGGCGCGCTCCGCGTCACCGAACTGCGGCCGCTGGCCCTGGGCCTGGTGGAGGCGCTGCGGGACATCCACCGGGCCGGGGTGGTGCACCGCGACCTGAAACCGGGCAACGTCCTGATGGCCGAGGACGGCCCCCGGGTCATCGACTTCGGCATCTCGCGGGCCGCCGAGAACCACAACACCCTGACCGAGACCGGGCAGATGGTCGGCACCCCGCCGTTCATGTCCCCGGAGCAGTTCACGGACGCCCGTACGGTCGGCCCCGCCTCGGACGTCTTCTCGCTCGGCGCGCTGCTGGTGTACTGCGTCACCGGACGCGGCCCCTTCGACGCCGACAGCCCCTATCTGACCGGCTACCGGGTGGTCCACAACGAGCCCGTACTGGACGGGGTCACCGGCCCGCTGCGCGCGGTCCTGGCGCGCTGTCTCGCCAAGGACCCCGCCGCCCGGCCCGAACTGGACGAACTGGCCCGGGAGTTCGCGGCGGCCCTGCCGGAGCGGTCGTCCGCCGAACCACAGACGATGACCCTGCGCCTGCCCTCCGCACGGCCCGGCACCGCCCCGTCCCTGGACGCCACCGCCCCGCCGGGCACCGGCCGCCGCCCGGGCCGCCGCACCCCCCGGCTGCTGCTGGCCGCGGCAGCGGTGACCGCCATCGCCCTGACCGGATACTTCCTGCTGGGCCCCGGGAACGGCGACGGCGAGGCACGCACCGGCTCCTCGGCGTCGCCCGGATCCCGCTGGGGCACCCTCCCCGACGGCTGGAAGCCCTGGCAGACAACGGTGTCCGCGACCGCCGAGCAGGGGGTGAAGAAGGCGCCGGGCTACCAGGGCGACACCTCGCCCTCCTGCGTCTCGGACGGTTCCTCCGTCTACTGCGGCGGCACCGCCCTTCTGCCCACCCGGGTCGACGCCACCACCGGCCGGACCATCTGGCGCTCCCCGATCGCGCCCGCGGGCATCCCGGCCGACCGCTACATCACGACAGTCCTCGGCGTGGACGACGGCCGGGTCCTCGTCGAACTGCAGGTCACCGACGCCGGCGGCGCGGGACAGGCCCAGTCCGTCATGGCGCTCGACAGCGCGAACGGCGCCAGGATCTGGTCCCACGCGGTACGCACCGACAGCCTGGGCTCGGCCTACGCCGACGGGGTGACCCTGACCCAGGAGGGCGACGGCAGCGCGGTCACCATCCGCTCGGCGCGCGACGGCAGCGTGCGCAGAACCGTGCCCGTGCCCCAGGGCTGGCTCTGCTCGCTGCTCGCCGTGGGGGACTTTCCCTATGTTGACTGCGGCGATCAGAGGGACGGTTCGCATGCCACGAAGTTCTTCGCCGTCGACCCGGCGGACGGGCCGGTGCGCACCCTGAACTCACCCGCCCAGACGGGCAGTTTCGTGGGCACGCTCTCCGGACAGCTGGTCTTCCTGGAGGCGGACGACCAGGACGTCGACAACGGCCCCGACCTGATCTACACCCGCATCGTGCGCGTCGACCCCGACACCGGCAAGCGCACCCTGACGCCCCTGCCCGAGCACTACCGGGGCGGGCTGCCCACCCTGGCCCGGGGCACCCTCTACCTCGCCACCTCCAGCGGCCTGGTCACCGCCTTCTCCCCGACGACGGGGGAGAAGCGGTGGAACAGCCACACCACCCTGGAGTCGCCGGGCCAGGCCTCGGTGGACGCGAGTGGCCGCACGCTCTACATGGCCGGCGCGAGCGGGCGGGTGGTCGCGCTGGACACGGCCAAGGGCACCGTGCTGTGGGAGTCCTCCGCCCGCGCTGAGGTGCTGGGCAACAGCGGCCTGCTGCCGACCGTGTGGTTCAACCGGGGCGCCCTGGTCCTCTCCACCTCCGACGGCACGATCTTCACCCTCGACCCGGCCGACCCCGAGCGGAAGTCCGTCTCGGGGTGACCTCGGGTCGTACGGCTACGGCAGCGCCAGCATCCGCTCCAGGGCCAGCTTGGCGAAGGACTCCGTCTCCTTGTCGACCTCGATCCGGTTGACCAGGTTGCCCTCGGCCAGCGACTCCAGGGTCCAGACCAGGTGGGGGAGGTCGATGCGGTTCATGGTGGAGCAGAAGCAGACGGTCTTGTCGAGGAAGACGATCTCCTTGCCCTCGGGGGCGAAACGGTTCGCCAACCGGCGGACCAGGTTCAGCTCCGTGCCGATCGCCCACTTGGAGCCGGCGGGCGCGGCTTCCAGTGCCTTGATGATGTACTCGGTCGAACCGACGTAGTCGGCCGCGGCCACCACCTCGTGCTTGCACTCCGGGTGCACCAGGACGTTCACCCCGGGGATGCGCTCGCGCACATCGGCCACCGAGTCCAGGCTGAACCGGCCGTGCACCGAGCAGTGGCCGCGCCACAGGATCATCTTCGCGGCGCGCAGCTGGTCGGCGGTCAGTCCGCCGTTCGGCTTGTGCGGGTTGTAGACCACGCAGTCGTCCGGGGACATGCCCATGTCCCGGACGGCGGTGTTGCGGCCCAGGTGCTGGTCGGGCAGGAACAGGACCTTGACTGCCGAGGGCTCCCCCTGCTCGAAAGCCCACTCCAAGGCCCGCTGGGCGTTGGACGAGGTGCAGATGGTGCCGCCGTGCCTGCCCGTGAACGCCTTGATGTCCGCGGACGAGTTCATGTACGAGACGGGGACGACCTGCTCGGCTATCCCGGCCTCCGTCAGCACGTCCCAGCACTCGGCGACCTGCTCGGCCGTCGCCATGTCGGCCATGGAGCAGCCGGCCGCCAGGTCGGGCAGGACCACCTTCTGGTCGTCCGAGGTCAGGATGTCGGCGGACTCGGCCATGAAGTGCACACCGCAGAAGACGATGTACTCGGCCTCCGGGCGGGCGGCCGCGTCCCGGGCCAGCTTGAAGGAGTCGCCCGTGACGTCGGCGAACTGGATGACCTCGTCGCGCTGGTAGTGGTGGCCGAGCACGAAGACCTTGTCGCCGAGCTTCTCCTTGGCCGCGCGGGCGCGCGCGACCAGGTCCGGGTCGGACGGCGAGGGCAGGTCGCCGGGACACTCGACGCCCCGCTCGCTCTTCGGGTCGGCCTCACGGCCGAGCAGCAGCAGGGCGAGCGGAGTCGGCTGTACGTCGAGCTCCGTGGTCTGGGCGGTGGTCACGACACGCACCCTTTCTACTTTTCGTCGTTCTGACGTTATCTATCATAACCGCTTCACGTCACTTTGACGATGCCCATTGTGTCGATGTGACGTGAATCCCGGTGCTGTACGGGAGGGTTGCCGGAGAGTGGCCGTGGGGTGGTTGTGGCGTGGTCGTGGAGTGGTAGACGGGCCGCTGGGCGTGACTTCGGGCATGTGCGAGCATGAAGGAAGAGAAAAACGCGAGAACGCGCATGCCGGCCAGGAATGAAACAGCGGACCCGCCGGTTGCACTCGTCGGCAAGCAGTCTCCGTACAACCCGGGAGAGATGTAGATGTCCGTATCGGACGAGACCAGCACCGCCACCGACGGCATCATCCTGAGTGACGCCGCCGCGGCCAAGGTCAAGGCCCTGCTCGACCAGGAAGGCCGTGACGACCTCGCCCTGCGTGTCGCCGTCCAGCCCGGCGGCTGCTCCGGCCTGCGCTACCAGCTCTTCTTCGACGAGCGTTCCCTCGACGGCGACGTCGTCAAGGACTTCGGCGGCGTCAAGGTCGTGACCGACCGCATGAGCGCTCCCTACCTGGGTGGCGCGTCGGTCGACTTCGTCGACACCATCGAGAAGCAGGGCTTCACGATCGACAACCCGAACGCGACCGGCTCCTGCGCCTGCGGCGACTCCTTCAGCTGAGCCGACACGGCCGGCCGAGCCGGCACGGCAAGTGGAACGAAGGCGGCGGCCCCTCCCGGAGGGGCCGCCGCCTTCGTGTGTCCTCGTCCTCAGCCCACCTGCGGGTCGAGCGTGGTCGCCTTCTCCTTCGGGACCGCCCTGCCGTCCGTGCCGACCACCTTCCGGCCGTCCAGCGGCGCCTCGAGACGCACCGTCTGGTGGTACTGCTTGGCGATCATGACGCAGATCTTGTCCGGCCAGGGTGTCTCGGTCACCTTGACCACCACCTGTTCCGAGCCCTCGTCCGCGGTTGCCTTGTAGTCGGCGCACACCCCGCCGGTGAAGGCGACGGTCAGCTCACTCCCGTCGGCCGTGTAGCCGTCCACCTTCACGTCCTTCGGGGTCCCCGGGGAGGAACTCGGCGTCGGCGAGGCGGCGGAGGCCAGGTACTCGGGGTCCACCGCCGGATAGGTGACGGTGTACGAGTCCGCCGCGCCGCGCACCTGGAACAGCCAGGACGGCACCAGCGCCTGCCGGCCGCCGACGGAGTGCGCGGCCAGCCCGAACACCGCGTTCTGGATCACGGCCGAGGGGGCGGAGGAAGCCGGGGAGGCGGACGACGTCGAGGCGGAGCAGGGCTGCTCCAGCCGGTCCTTCAGCGGTACGGAACTGGCACAGCCGCCGATGCCCATCCGGTGGTCGGAGCGGGGCGCCGCGTTCAGCAGGCCCAGCGTCTTCTCGGCGCTCAGCACCGGATACGTGTCGCCCTTGACCGGCGCCGCCAGCATCCCGTTGCCGCCGACGACCTGGCCCGCCTTGTTGACGGTCAGCCCGGTCGTCCAGCCGTAGGTGGGCAGCCCGCCGACCACGGGATCGGCGTTCACCGCCCGCTGGGCGCCCATGACCTGGCTCGCGTCGAGCTTCGCGCCGTCCTGGCCGAGCGCCTTGAGGACCGGGGCGGCCGCCTTCTCCGCGGCGGAGACGCTCACCGGGGCGGCGGCCGGCGCCGCCGGATCCTGTGCGCACACCAGGCCGCTCTTGCAGTTGTCGGTGCCGGGGGCGTAGCGGCTGTACGTCCAGATGCCCGGGGCGGCCCTGTTCACCTGGAGACTTCCGCCGGAGCCGTCGTTGTCGGTGCCGACCTTCCACACCTGGCCCTCGGCGACCGGCGCCCCCTCGATCCCGAGCGCCTTCGCCAGCGCGGCCACCCGGTCCTTGGGGACCTCGCCGGCCGGCTGGTACACCGCGGCCGCGTCGGGCCCGCCGGGGAGCGTTCCCGCCGCCTTGTAGGTCACTCCGTAGGGGTTGGGCTCGCCCACGGCGATCCCGTTGCCGCCGGAGGAGTAGCCGTCCAGGGCGAGCGGCGGGGGAGTGGAACCACCGGAGGCACCGGTCCCGGCCGCCCCCGTACCGCCGCCGGAGCCGCTACTCGCGGCGAGATAGGCCCCACCGCCGCCGATCAGCAGCACGGCGGCGGCCACGGAGGCGATGACAGCGGGAGACCGGCGCCGGACGGGACGCCCGTCGTCGGCCCGGAACCCCTCGACACCGGAGAGCGCGGCCACCTCGGACTCGGGCACCACGTCCGGGTCGGAGGCCGAGGCGGGGGCCGCGCCCGGGACGGGGGATCCGTCCGGCTCCGGGGCTGCCTCCGAGTCGAGGTTCCGCTCCGGCTCGGGAGCCGTTTCGGCGGCGGGGCCGGCAGTCGGCCGGGGGCCTTCCGCGGGCTCGGGGGTCGTCTCCGGCTCGGCCTCGGCCGCGGTGCGGGTCGTTTCCGGCTCGGCCTCGGCTGCGGCGCGGGTCGTTTCCGGTTCGGAGTTGCCCGCGGGCTCGGGGGTCGCCTCTGCGGCAGGGGGCGCGGTCGGCTCAGCGGCCGGTTCCGGCTCTGCCGGGGTCCGCTCCTCTTCCGGGCGGGCGGTGCTCTCGGCGGGGCCCGTGTCGGGCCGGGCGGCCGCCTTCGGCGACTGAGTGGTGTCCTGGGCCTCCGGGGGCTCCCCGGTGGTACCCGCGGCCACGTCGTCGTCGTTCTCGGGTCGCTCGCTCTTCACCGCATCGCTCCTTGCCGCACGTCGTATCCCGCCTCCCCTTCACGGGGGACGGCGATGGGACGCGGGAGGGGAGCGCGTGGTTCCCTGGAAACGCGCCGGGCGGCCTCAGTCGCCGTAGTCGGACATCGCGTCCAGCAGCCTGGCGGACTTCTTCGGCACAGTCACCCCGTGGATGAGTGACGGCGGCACCGGCCGGGCATCGCTGTGATCGGGAACCGCCCAGTGCGGGGCCATCCGCGCGCAGTCACCGCGCAGCGACGCCAGGTCGCCGTCGAGGTCGGCCGGAGCGGGGGCGTGGACCTTGAGGTTCGTCATGACCGAACGGTAAGCACGTCGGGCGCCGCGAAGAAAGATCTACTATCGGGTAGTTTTGGCACCTTCAGGGCGCCCCCGCCGACCCGGTAGCGTTAACTGTCAATTACGCCTCCCCCTCAGGAGAGTCCCAGCCGTGCGCATCGCAGTCACCGGCTCCATCGCCACCGACCACCTCATGACCTTCCCCGGCCGCTTCGCCGACCAGCTCGTCGCGGACCAGTTGCACACGGTCTCGCTCTCCTTCCTGGTCGACAACCTGGACGTCCGCCGGGGCGGCGTCGGCGCCAACATCGCGTTCGGTATGGGACAGCTCGGCACCCGGCCGGTCCTGGTCGGCGCGGCGGGCTTCGACTTCGACGAGTACCGGGCCTGGCTCGACCGGCACGGCGTCGACACGGACTCCGTCCGCATCTCCGAGACCCTGCACACCGCGCGTTTCGTGTGCACGACCGACGCCGACCACAACCAGATCGGCTCCTTCTACACGGGCGCGATGAGCGAGGCCCGCCTGATCGAGCTGAAGACCGTCGCCGACCGGGTCGGCGGCCTCGACCTGGTGCTCATCGGCGCGGACGACCCCGAGGGCATGCTCCGCCACACGGAGGAGTGCCGGACCCGGTCCATCCCCTTCGCCGCCGACTTCTCCCAGCAGATCGCCCGGATGAACGGCGACGAGATCCGGATACTGCTGGACGGCGCGACCTACCTCTTCTCCAACGAGTACGAGAAGGGTCTGATCGAGACCAAGACCGGCTGGAGCGACGAGGAGATCCTCGGGAAGGTCGGCCACCGGGTCACCACGCTGGGCGCACGCGGGGTGCGGATCGAGCGGGCCGGCGAGGAGGCCATCGAGGTCGGCTGCCCCGACGAGGAGCGCAAGGCGGACCCGACGGGTGTCGGCGACGCGTTCCGCGCGGGGTTCCTTTCGGGCCTGGCGTGGGGGGTCTCGCTGGAGCGGGCGGCCCAGGTGGGCTGCATGCTGGCGACCCTCGTCATCGAGACGGTCGGCACCCAGGAGTACCAGCTGCGTCGCGGGCACTTCATGGAGCGGTTCACGAAGGCGTACGGGGACGAGGCCGCGGAGGAGGTCCGGGGGTACCTGGTCTGACGCCGTCGGGTGCGGGTGCGTGGGGGCCGGTCGCGCTCAGGCGACACGGCCCCGCGCCCCTGACGGGGTGCCTCAGCTGATCCGGCGGACCAGGTAGGCCGTTCCCTTCTCCACCTTCTCCTCGCCCTCGTACTCCTGGCCCCGCATCTCGCACCACGCGGGGATGTCGAGTCGTGCGGCCTCGTCGTCGGACAGGACCCGCACCCTGCCGCCCACCGGCACGCTCCCGATCACCTTCGCCAGTTCGATGACCGGGATCGGGCACCGCTTGCCGAGCGAGTCCACGACCACTTCCTCCGCCTGCGGTACGGCCGCTGTCGGCATCGGGGCGCCCAACTTCTCCCGCACCCCCGCCACCACCCCCGGCAGCACCTCCAGGAAGCGGTCGACGTCCGCCTCGGCCGCCCCCGCCGGCAGCGAAACCCGCACGTTCCCCTCGCTCAGCACCCCCATCGCCCTCAGCACATGGCTGGGCGTCAGCGTGCTGCTCGTGCAGGACGATCCGGACGACACGGAGAAACCCTCCCGGTCCAGTTCATGCAGCAAGGTCTCTCCGTCGACATAGAGACAGGAGAAGGTGACGATGCCCGGCAGGCGCCGGTCCGCGTCGCCCACCACCTCCACGTCGGGCACCAACTGCGGCACCCGCGCCCGGATCCGCGCCGTCAGCTCCCGCAGCCGCACCGCCTCCTGCTCGGCCTGCGCCCGTACGGCCCGCAGCGACGCGGCCGCCGCGACGATCGCCGGCAGGTTCTCGAAACCGGGCGCACGGCCCGACTCCCGCTCGTCCGACGCCCCTTGGACGGCGAACCGCACCCCCTTGCGCACGACCAGCAGCCCGACCCCGCTCGGCCCGCCCCATTTGTGCGCGCTCGCCGTCAGCAGCGCCCAGTCGCCCTCGACACGGCCCCACCCCAGCGACTGCGCCGCGTCCACCAGCAACGGCACCCCGGCCGCCCGGCACACCTCGGCCACCGCCGCCACCGGCTGCACGGTCCCGACCTCGTGGTTGGCCGACTGGAGGCAGGCAAGTGCGGTGTCCGCGCGGAGGGCGGCGGCGTACGACTCGACGTCCACCGCTCCGGTCCGCCGCACCGGCACCCGCGTCACCTCCCCGCCCTCGGCCTCGAACACCTCGGCCGAATGCAGCACCGAGGAGTGTTCGACGGCTGACACGATCAGGTGACGTCCGGTGCGACGACGACCGGCCAACGCCCCGGCGACACCGGTATGGACGGCCCGGGTGCCGGAGGAGGTGAAAGTCAGTTCGTCCACCCGGCAACCGACAGCCTCGGCAGCCGCCTCCCGGGCGGCGTCCAGCAGCATGCGCGCTCTGCGCCCCTCGCGGTACAGCCGAGAAGGGTCGGCCCATCCGTCGTCCAGGGCGGCCCACAACGCCTGACGGGCCACAGGGTGGAGGGGAGCGGCGGACGCAGCGTCAAAGTAGGACACACAACAACGTTAAAGCGTTCCTGAGGGCGGCCGAGCCAAGGGGTGCCGGGAACGGCGCGACAAGCCACAACGCACCTGCACCCGCACGTCAAACCGCGACAACCCGAGCTATTGGGCGCCCAATCCCACCCTTAAGGAGTGACAGGCGGCGCGTATGCCCCCCTCCCCGCGAACCCCCGAATCGCGTCGGCTAGGGTTTGGTCCGCATAAACATCCAAACCCCTGCCCGACGCAGGGCGGCGACCGACCAGCGAGAAGGCCGCAGCCGAACAGCGCGGGCGAGACTCTCGGGAAGGCGCTACGTGAGTCCCAACGGCTCCGACCGCTCGCCGCGGCGCCCGATGCGGCGGAAGCTGCTGCAGGCAATGACCGCGGGCCTGGTCCTTGCGACCGCCACCGGTTGCACATACAAGGACTTCCCCCGCCTTGGTATGCCCACCCCGACCACGGAAGAGGCTCCGCGGATCCTCTCCCTGTGGCAGGGCTCCTGGGCCGCCGCGCTCGTCGTCGGCGTGCTGGTGTGGGGTCTGATCATCTGGAGCGCCATCTTCCACCGGCGCAGCCGCACCAAGATCGAGGTGCCGGCACAGACCCGGTACAACATGCCGATCGAGGCGCTGTACACGGTGGTTCCGCTCATCATCGTCTCGGTGCTGTTCTACTTCACCGCACGTGACGAGACGAAGCTGCTCAGCCTCACCGACAAGAAGCCCGACGTCACGGTCAACGTGGTCGGCTTCCAGTGGAGCTGGGGCTTCAACTACATCACGCCCGTCGACGGTGTCACCGGCGACGCGAAGACCGACGCGAACCTGGACGCCATTCCGGACCGGTTCAAGAAGGAATTCCCGGCCGCCGCCGGCGGCGTCTACGACGTCGGTACGCCGGGAACCAAGAACCCGCAGACCGGCAACCCCGGTCCGACGCTCTGGCTCCCCAAGGGTGAGACCGTCCGCTTCGTCCTCACCTCGCGTGACGTCATCCATGACTTCTGGGTGGTGCCGTTCCTGATGAAGATGGACGTCGTCCCGGGCCACACCAACGCGTTCCAGGTGACCCCCAATCAGGAGGGCACCTTCCTCGGCAAGTGCGCCGAGCTCTGCGGCGTCGACCACTCCCGGATGCTGTTCAACGTGAAGGTCGTCTCGCCCGAGCGTTACCAGCAGCACCTCAAGGACCTCGTCAAGAAGGGGCAGACCGGTTACATTCCCGCCGGCATCGCGCAGACGAGCCACGAGAAGAACCGGGAGACGAACAACCTGTGAGCATCCTCAACGAACCCCAGGGTGCCGAGGCTGAAGGCTCGTACGCCGACGAGCTGCCGGTCAGGCGCAAGCAGCCCGGCAATGTCGTGGTGAAGTGGCTGACGACCACCGACCACAAGACCATCGGAACGCTCTATCTGGTCACGTCGTTCGCGTTCTTCCTGATCGGTGGAGTGATGGCGCTGCTCATGCGCGCCGAACTCGCTCGCCCCGGTCTGCAGATCATGTCGAACGAGCAGTTCAACCAGGCGTTCACGATGCACGGCACGATCATGCTGCTGATGTTCGCGACGCCGCTGTTCGCGGGCTTCACGAACTGGATCATGCCGCTCCAGATCGGTGCGCCGGACGTGGCCTTCCCGCGGCTGAACATGTTCGCCTACTGGCTGTACCTGTTCGGCTCGACCATCGCCGTCGGTGGCTTCCTCACCCCGCAGGGCGCGGCCGACTTCGGCTGGTTCGCCTACTCCCCGCTGTCGGACGCGGTCCGCTCGCCGGGCCTCGGCGCCGACATGTGGATCATGGGTCTGGCCTTCTCCGGCTTCGGCACCATCCTCGGCGCGGTCAACTTCATCACCACGATCATCTGCATGCGCGCGCCCGGCATGACCATGTTCCGCATGCCGATCTTCGTGTGGAACGTGCTGCTGACCGCCGTCCTGGTCCTGCTCGCCTTCCCCGTCCTCGCCGCCGCGCTGTTCGCGCTGGAGGCGGATCGGAAATTCGGGGCACATGTCTTCGACGCGGCAAACGGCGGAGCGCTGCTCTGGCAACACCTCTTCTGGTTCTTCGGCCATCCAGAGGTGTACATCATCGCGCTGCCGTTCTTCGGCATCATCTCCGAGGTCATCCCGGTCTTCTCCCGCAAGCCGATGTTCGGCTACATGGGTCTGATCGCGGCGACCATCGCGATCGCCGGTCTGTCCGTGACGGTGTGGGCCCACCACATGTACGTCACCGGCGGTGTGCTGCTGCCGTTCTTCTCCTTCATGACGTTCCTCATCGCCGTACCGACCGGCGTGAAGTTCTTCAACTGGATCGGAACGATGTGGAAGGGGTCACTGAGTTTCGAGACCCCGATGCTCTGGGCCACCGGCTTCCTGATCACCTTCACCTTCGGTGGTCTGACCGGTGTCATCCTGGCCTCCCCGCCGATGGACTTCCACGTCTCCGACTCGTACTTCGTGGTGGCCCACTTCCACTACGTGGTCTTCGGTACGGTCGTCTTCGCGATGTTCTCCGGCTTCCACTTCTGGTGGCCGAAGATGACGGGCAAGATGCTCGACGAGCGGCTCGGCAAGATCACCTTCTGGACGCTGTTCATCGGCTTCCACGGCACCTTCCTGGTCCAGCACTGGCTGGGCGCCGAGGGCATGCCGCGCCGGTACGCCGACTACCTGGCGGCCGACGGCTTCACCACCCTGAACACGATCTCGTCGATCAGCTCCTTCCTGCTCGGCCTGTCGATCCTGCCGTTCCTCTACAACGTGTGGAAGACGGCCAAGTACGGCAAGAAGGTCGAGGTCGACGACCCGTGGGGTTACGGCCGTTCGCTGGAGTGGGCGACCTCCTGCCCGCCGCCGCGGCACAACTTCCTCACCCTGCCGCGGATCCGCAGCGAATCCCCGGCGTTCGACCTGCACCACCCTGAGATCGCCGCTCTGGAGCAGCTGGAGCACGGCCAGGCCGTCGCCGCTGTCGCGGGCAGCAAGGAGGCCGGCAAGTGAAGATCCAGGGCCGCATGTTCGTGTGGCTGAGCGTCTTCGTCCTCGCCATGGCGATCGTCTATGGCGTGTGGTCGAAGGAAGCGGCCGGAACCACGGCGCTCTTCATGGCCTTCGGCCTGTGCATCATGATCGGCTTCTACCTGGGCTTCACGGCCTCGCGGGTGGACGCCGGTGCCCAGGACAACAAGGAGGCCGATGTCGCGGACGAGGCGGGCGAGGTGGGCTTCTTCAGCCCGCACAGCTGGCAGCCGCTCGCCCTCGGTGTCGGCGGCGCGCTGGCCTTCCTCGGTGTCGCGGTCGGCTGGTGGCTGCTGTACTTCTCGGCGCCCATCATCATGATCGGCCTCTTCGGCTGGGTGTTCGAGTACTACCGCGGTGAGAACCGCACCCAGTAGGCACGCGCCGAGCGCACCGGGAGCCCGGACCCTCTGTCAGGAGGGTCCGGGCTCCCGGCGTTCCGGGGGCGGCTCCCGCCTTCGGCGCAGTGGCGTCCCCCGTCCGGGCTATCCGACATGCCGGTCCGGAAAACGTCTCATAGCGTGACCATATGAGTCAGACTCCGTGCGCCCGCACCGTCGTCAGCTGCGCCCTGCTGGTGACCGCCCTCGGAGCGGGCATCACCGCCTGCGGATCCGGCGGCGACCCGCTGTCGGAGAAGCCGCACGACGCGGCGGACCAGGTCTCCTTCAACACCCCCACCGGCGCCGGGAAGCGGGCCGACCCCGACAAGCCGCTGGAGGTCGTCGCCAAGAGCGACGCGGACCGGATCACGGACGTCACGGCCGAGGACGCCACCGGTCGCCTCGTGGCGGGCGAACTCGACGCCGACGGCCGTCGCTGGCACAGCACCTCCCCGCTGGCCGCCGACGCCCACTACACGGTCCAGGTCAGCACCGAGGACGAGGACGGCGCGCCCGGCCGCAAGGTCCTCACCTTCGACACCAGCAAGCCCACCACCCAGCAGCGGCTGAAGGTCACGTTCGGCCCCAAGGCGGGCGAGTACGGCGTCGGCCAGCCCGTCACCGCCCAACTCGACCACGCGGTCAAGGACAAGGCCCAGCGCGCCATCGTGGAGCGCGGCCTCAGGGTCGACTCCGTCCCCGCCGTCGACGGGTCCTGGTACTGGGTGAGTGACAAGGAAGTCCACTACCGGCCCAAGGACTACTGGCCCGCGCACGCCACCGTCCAGGTCCACAGCGACCTGGACGGCGTCCGGATCAGCGACCGCCTGTGGGGCGGCGCGGCCACGCCCCTGAAGCTCACCATCGGCGACAAGCTCCTCGCCGTCACGGACGCCGCCGCACACCAGATGACCGTGTACAAGAACGACAAGGAGATCAACCAGATCCCCATCACCACCGGCAAGCCGGGCTTCGAGACCCGCAACGGCGTCAAGGTCGTACTGGAGAAGCAGTACTTCGTACGCATGCGCGGCTCCACGGTCGGCATCGCCGAGGGCACCTCGGACTCGTACGACCTTCCGGTGTACTACGCCACCCGGGTGACCTGGTCGGGCGAGTACGTCCACGCCGCACCCTGGTCGGTGGGCTCCCAGGGGTACGCGAACGTCAGCCACGGCTGCACCGGCATGAACACCTCGAACGCCGAGTGGTTCTTCGACACCTTCCACCCGGGCGACCTGGTGAAGGTCGTCAACTCCAACGGCGAGGAGATGGAGCACTTCGGCAACGGCTTCGGCGACTGGAACCTCGCCTGGAAGGACTGGCGCAACGGGAGCGCCCTCACCACCGGCACCCAGGACACCCAGAACCCCCAGAACGCGGCACGTCTGCAGCCGACGTCGGTGTGAGAGACCAGGGGCGCGGGGCGGTAGTCGATATGCGGCTACCGCCGCGCGGGCACGACCAGCCACATGCGGCCCGTACGTGCGTATCCACCGCGCCCCGCCCTCTCCTAGGCGCTCTGCAGCCTCCGCTGCCGCAACAGGGACGCCAGCGCGGCCGCGAACTCCACCGGATCCACCGGCAGCGTCACGGCCGCGTCCGCACGGCTCCACGTGGCCAGCCACGCGTCCTGCGGCCGCCCGATCAGCAGCAGCACCGGCGGGCAGTTGAACACCTCGTCCTTGATCTGCCGGCACACCCCCATGCCGCCCAGCGGCACGGCCTCGCCGTCCAGCACGCACACGTCGATGCCGCCCTTGTCCAACTCGGTGACGACCGCCTGGGGCGTCGCGCACTCCAGGAACTCGACGAACGGCACATCGGGAGCCGGCCGCCGGCCCGAGGCCAGCCGTACCTGCTCGCGGGTGTTGGAGTCGTCGCTGTAGACCAGCACCGTGGCGGTCGGCTGCATTGTTCCTCCGATACGCGGGGACGGGAGTCGTCGTACGGACAGGACCGATGCGCCGGATGCTACTCCCCCGAACACCTCGTCAACACCTGTTGGAACACGGCTTCGATGGGCCATCCGGGCAGTACACACGGTGCGGACACCCCGAACGGCACCCCCCGGAGTGAGCGCGAGATAAGCGACCGACATAATGTCGGTCGTGGCGACAGCAACGACAGTAGAAACCGGGCACGCGCACCCGTCGGTCAATCGGCCGAACCTCACCAGCGTCGGAACCATCATCTGGCTGAGTTCCGAGCTGATGTTCTTCGCGGCCCTCTTCGCGATGTACTTCACCCTGCGATCGGTGACCGGTCCGGATCACTGGAAGGAGATGGCGAGCCATCTCAACATTCCGTTCTCCGCGACCAACACCACGATCCTGGTGCTCTCCTCCCTGACCTGCCAGCTCGGCGTGTTCGCCGCCGAGCGCGGGGACGTGAAGAAGCTCCGGGGCTGGTTCATCGTCACCTTCGTGATGGGCGCGATCTTCATCGGCGGTCAGATCTACGAGTACACCAGCCTGGTGAAGGAGGACGGGATCTCGCTCTCCTCCGACCCGTACGGCTCGGTGTTCTACCTGACGACCGGGTTCCACGGCATGCACGTGACGGGCGGCCTCATCGCCTTCCTGTTCGTTCTCGGCCGCACCTACGCGGCGAAGCGCTTCACGCACGAGCAGGCGACCGCGGCCATCGTCGTGTCCTACTACTGGCACTTCGTCGATGTCGTCTGGATCGGTCTCTTCGCCACGATCTACCTGATCAAGTAGCGGGGCCGGCTCCACGCGCTGCAGAAGCGCACAACCCAGAAGCATCGACGCAGAAGATCCTGACACCGGGGTAATCCGTGAAAAAGCTCTCCTCACGACGACGCCATCCGCTGGCGGCGGTCGTCGTCCTACTCTTTGCGCTGGCGGCCACTGGGGGGCTGTACGCCGCGCTCGCGCCCGCGGGCCAGGCGCAGGCCGATGAAACCTCCCAGTCCCTGACCATTGAGGAGGGCAAGAAGCTCTACTCGGTCGGCTGTGCCAGCTGCCACGGCACCGGCGGTCAGGGATCGTCCGACGGCCCCAGCCTGGTCGGCGTGGGCGCCGCGGCCGTGGACTTCCAGGTCGGCACCGGCCGTATGCCGGCCGCCACCTCGCAGGGGCCGCAGGTCGTCGCCAAGAAGAACATCTACACCCAGGCCCAGATCACCCAGCTCGCGACGTACATCGCCTCGCTGGGCGCCGGTCCCGAGGTGCCCACCAAGGAGCAGTACGGCCCGGGCGGTGCCGACATCGCCGCGGGCGGTGAGCTCTTCCGCACCAACTGCGCGCAGTGCCACAACTTCGTGGGTGCGGGTGGCGCGCTGACCAAGGGCAAGTTCGCGCCGAGCCTGGAAGGCGTCGACCCGAAGCACATCTACGAGGCCATGCAGACGGGCCCGCAGAACATGCCGTCCTTCCCCGACACCACGCTGTCGGAGAAGAACAAGAAGGACATCATCGCGTACGTCGACGCGGTCAACAGCCCCAAGACGGTGAACCCCGGCGGTCTCAACCTGGGCGGCCTCGGGCCGGTCAGCGAGGGCCTGTTCGCCTGGATCTTCGGTCTCGGCGCCCTGATCGCCGTCGCCGTCTGGGTCGCCGCTCGGACCGCAAAGGCCAAGAAGTCATGAGTAGCCAAGAGATTCCAGAAGAGAACCTGCCCGCTGAGCAGGGCCACGCGCACGGCGCGGTGAGCGTCGCGGACGAGAAGGACCCGTTCTCGGACCCCGGCCTGCCGCCTCACGAGCACCGGATCCAGGACATCGACGAGCGGGCCGCCAAGCGGTCCGAGCGCGTCGTGGCCCTGCTGTTCACGGTGTCGATGCTGGCCACCGTCGGCTTCATCGCCTCCTATGTGACGATCCCGAAGGACAAGGCGATCTTCGTCTTCCCGATCGGTCACATCAGCGCGCTGAACTTCGCGCTGGGTCTGACCCTCGGTGTGGCGCTGTTCTGCATCGGCGCGGGAGCGGTCCACTGGGCCCGCACCCTGATGTCCGACGTGGAGGTCGCCGACGAGCGGCACGCCATCTCGGCTCCGCCGGAGGTCAAGGCCAAGGTTCTGGCCGACTTCAAGCAGGGCGCCAAGGAGTCGGCGCTCGGCCGGCGCAAGCTGATCCGCAACACCATGTTCGGCGCGCTGACCCTGGTCCCGCTCTCCGGCGTCGTGCTGCTGCGCGACCTCGGCCCGCTGCCGGGCACCTCGCTGCGCCACACGGCGTGGTCGAAGGGCAAGCTGCTCGTCAACATGAACACCAACGAGCCGCTGCGTCCCTCCGACGTCGCCGTCGGCTCGCTGACCTTCGCCAAGCCCGAGGGCGTCGAGGAGTCCCAGGAGGACTTCCAGAACGTGATGGCGAAGGCGGCCCTGATGATCATCAGGCTGCAGCCGGACAACATCAAGGACAAGCGCGAGCTGGAGTGGTCCCACGAGGGCATCGTGGCCTACTCGAAGATCTGCACCCACGTGGGCTGCCCGATCTCGCTGTACGAGCAGCAGACCCACCACGTGCTCTGCCCGTGCCACCAGTCCACCTTCGACCTCTCCGACGGAGCCCGAGTGATCTTCGGCCCGGCCGGTCACGCCCTGCCGCAGCTGCGCATCGGCGTGAGCGAGGAGGGCTACCTCCAGGCGCTCGGCGACTTCGAGGAGCCCGTCGGTCCTGCTTTCTGGGAGCGCGGATGAGCACTAACGAGAACTCCGAGTCCCGCGAGCGCGGGAAGGCACCGGCCGGCGAGCGTGTCGCCGACTGGGCCGACGGACGGCTCGGGATCTACTCCCTGGCCAAGTCCAACATGCGCAAGATCTTCCCCGACCACTGGTCGTTCATGTTGGGTGAAGTGTGCCTGTACAGCTTCATCATCATCATCCTGACGGGTGTGTATCTGACGCTGTTCTTCCACCCGTCGATGAACGAGGTGGCGTACCACGGCAGCTACGTCCCGCTCCAGGGACAGATGATGTCCGAGGCGTTCAGCTCGACCCTGCACATCTCCTTCGACGTGCGTGGTGGTCTGCTCATCCGGCAGATCCACCACTGGGCCGCGCTGATCTTCCTCGCCGGCATGTTCGTGCACATGATGCGCGTGTTCTTCACCGGCGCGTTCCGCAAGCCGCGTGAGATCAACTGGCTGTTCGGCTTCCTGCTGTTCGTCCTCGGCATGTTCACCGGCTTCACCGGTTACTCGCTCCCGGACGACCTGCTCTCCGGCACCGGTGTCCGCTTCACCGAGGGCGCCATCCTGTCCATGCCGATCGTCGGCACGTACATCTCGTTCTTCCTCTTCGGCGGGCAGTTCCCCGGCCACGACTTCGTCGCCCGGTTCTACTCGATCCACATCCTGCTGCTGCCGGGCATCATGCTCGGCCTGGTGGTGGGCCACCTGATCCTGGTCTTCTACCACAAGCACACGCAGTTCGCGGGTCCCGGAAAGTCCGAGAAGAACGTCGTCGGCATGCCGCTGCTGCCGGTCTACATGGCCAAGGCCGGAGGCTTCTTCTTCCTGGTCTTCGGTGTCATCGCGGCCATCGCGGCGACCACCCAGATCAACCCGATCTGGGCCATGGGCCCCTACCGTCCGGACCAGGTGTCCACCGGCGCCCAGCCCGACTGGTACATGGGCTTCGCCGAGGGCCTGATCCGGTACATGCCGGGCTGGGAGATCAACTTCTGGGGCCACACCCTGGTCCTGGGCGTCTTCATCCCGCTGGTCCTGTTCGGTCTGGTGCTGGGTGCGATCGCGCTCTACCCGTTCATCGAGTCCTGGGTCACCGGTGACAAGAGCGAGCACCACATCCTGGACCGGCCGCGCAACGCCCCGACCCGCACCGGCTTCGGTGTCGCCTGGGTGACCGTGTACATGATCGGCCTGGTCGGTGGTGGCAACGACCTCTTCGCCACCCACTTCCACCTGTCGATCAACGACGTGACCTGGTTCGTCCGGATCTTCTTCTTCGCCGGACCGGTGATCGCGTTCCTCGTCACCAAGCGGATCTGCCTCGGCCTGCAGCGCCGGGACCGCGAGAAGGTGCTGCACGGTCGTGAGACCGGCATCATCAAGCGGCTGCCGCACGGTGAGTTCATCGAGGTGCACGAGCCGCTCAGCCAGGAGCAGCTGCACACCCTCACGGCCCACCACCAGTACGAGCCGGCCGAGATCGGCGCGGCGGTGGACGAGAACGGTGTCGAGCGCAAGATCAAGGGCTCCGAGAAGCTCCGCGCCAAGCTGAGCAGCGCCTACTACGGCGAGGACAACCAGATCCCGAAGCCCACCGTCGAGGAGTACAAGGAGATCACGAGCGGCCACGGCCACCACTGATCGACCGCGTCGCCACGCCACGGTCGAAGGGCCCCCGTCCGATGTACGGATGGGGGCCCTTTGCCGTGCCCGGGGCTGGATAGGGTAGGCCTGAAACTGTTTTTGCCGGTACGACGATCAGGAGCGGCCTTATGAGCGCTGTGACCCCCGCTGGAGGCGACATCGCGGCGGGCCGTTCCTGGCCCGAGGTGCTGAACGCGCTGCTGTACGGCCAGGACCAGAGCGCGGACGCGACGGCCTGGGCGATGGACCAGATCATGCGCGGCCAGGCGACCGACGCCCAGATCGCCGGCTTCGTCGTCGCCCTGCGGGCCAAGGGCGAGACGGTGGACGAGATCAACGGCCTGGTCCGCACCATGTACGCGCACGCCAACGTCATCGAGGTACCGGGCCGCACGGTCGACATCGTCGGCACCGGCGGTGACGGCGCCAAGACGGTGAACATCTCCACGATGTCGGCGCTGGTGGTGGCCGGTACCGGGGCGAAGGTCGTCAAGCACGGCAACCGGGCCGCGTCCTCCGCGTCCGGCGCCTCGGACGTGCTGGAGAAGCTCGGCGTCAACCTCGACCTGACCCCGCGGCGGGTCGCCGAGGTCGCCGAGGAGGCCGGCATCACCTTCTGCTTCGCCGTCAAGTTCCACCCGGCGCTGCGCCATGCCGGCGCGGCCCGCGGCCAGCTGGGCATCCGCACGGTGTTCAACATCCTCGGCCCGCTGACCAACCCCGCGCAGGTGCGGTCCCAGGCGGTCGGGGTCGCGGACCCGCGCATGGCACCGGTCGTCGCGGGCGTCTTCGCCGAGCGTGGCAACTCCTCCCTGGTCTTCCGCGGCGACGACGGCCTCGACGAGCTGACGACCACCGCCACGTCCCACGTCTGGATCGTCCGCGACGGCAAGGTCACCGAGGAGACCTTCGACCCGCGGGACGTCGGCATCGAGCTGGTCCCGGTGGAGGCGCTGCGCGGCGGCGACCCGTCGTACAACGCGGAGGTCGCGCGCCGGCTGCTGGACGGCGAGACGGGCCCGGTCCGTGACGCGGTCCTGCTGAACTCGGCGGCGGCCCTGGTGGCCCTGGACCCGGGCACCGGGACGCTCGCCGAGCAGATCCGGGCCGGCATGGACAGGGCGGCGGAGTCGATCGACTCGGGCGCGGCCAAGCGGGTGCTGGAGCGCTGGGCGGCGGCGACCAACAAGTAGGGAGCGCGCGGTCAGGAGGCTGAGGCGCGGGGCCGGGCCCCCCGGCCCCCCCCCCCCGCCCCCCCCCCCGGGGCGCAACCCCG
>NZ_JBEYFE010000041.1:0-72258 GCF_040634235.1 Streptomyces sp. NPDC007157 | reverse complement strand
CCAGCGGCCCCAGTTGCGGTACAGGGCGCGGCCCCGGGGCTCCCGCGTGCGGGCCCTCGGCGCAGGCGGACGCCGTCTCCTAGCGTCGGCGCCAGGGCAGCGCCTCCCGCTCGTCGCTGTCGGCGTCCATGCGCTGCAGCGCGGTGTTGATCGCCTCGCCGACCGCGGCGAACTGGGTCACCTGCTCGGGGGTCAGGGCGTCGAAGACGGCTCGGCGGACCGCCTCCACGTGGCCGGGCGCCGCGCGCTCCAGGAGGCGCACGCCCTCCTCGGTGAGGACGGCGAACTGGTTACGGCGGTTGCCGGGTTCCTCGCGGCGGTCCACGTAGCCGGCCTCCTGAAGGCGGGTCACGGCGTGGGTGAGCCGGCTCCGGGTGATCTTCAGGCGTTCGGCGAGCTCGGACATGGTCAGGCTGTGATCCTTGACCGAGGACAGGTGGGCGAGCAGCGTGTAGTCGGCGTGGGTCATGCCCGCATCGCGCCGCAGCTGGCGGTTGAGGTGGTCGGACAGGTGGGTGGAGAACTGGACGTAGGCGAGCCACGCCCGTCGTTCCTCGGGGTTCAGCCAGCGTGGCGTCGTGGTCATGCGCGCACTGTAACCACCTACGTTTGAATGTTCAAACCTCCGCGCCTCCACCCGGGCGCGTGTTTCCGGCGTCGTGGTCGGGCTCTCGCAGGTGTCACGGAGCTCGTGGTCGGGCTCTCGTAGATGTCATGGAGCGGGGCGCGGGAAACCCGTCGGCGGACGAGTTCCCGCGCCCGGCGGCGGGCCGGGGGTGTCAGGCGCCCACGTACTCCGCGAGGTGCTCGGCGGTGAGGGTCCTGCGGGCGGCGACGAGGTCGGCCGGGGTGCCCTCGAAGACGATCCGGCCGCCGTCGTGGCCGGCGCCGGGGCCGAGGTCGATGATCCAGTCGGCGTGGGCCATGACCGCCTGGTGGTGCTCGACGACGATGACGGACTTGCCGGCGTCGACCAGCCGGTCGAGCAGGCCGAGGAGTTGCTGGACGTCGGCGAGGTGGAGGCCCGCGGTCGGCTCGTCGAGGACGTAGACGCCACCCTTGTCGGCCATGTGCGTGGCCAGCTTGAGGCGCTGGCGCTCACCGCCGGACAGGGTGGTGAGCGGCTGGCCGATGGTGAGGTAGCCGAGGCCGACGTCCTGGAGCCGCTGGGCGATCCGCTGAGCGGGCGGGACGTTCGCCTCGTCCGCCGCGAAGAACACCACGGCCTCGTTCACCGACAGGGCCAGCACCTCGCTGATGTCCCGGCCGTGGAGTCGGTAGTCGAGCACCGAACGCTCGAACCGCTTCCCGTCGCAGTCCTCACAGGTGGTGGCCACGCCGGCCATCATCGCCAGGTCGGTGTAGATGACGCCGGCGCCGTTGCAGGTGGGGCAGGCGCCCTCGGAGTTGGGGCTGAACAGGGCCGGCTTGACGCCGTTCTCCTTGGCGAAGGCCTTGCGGATCGGTTCGAGGAGTCCGGTGTACGTCGCCGGGTTGCTGCGCCGGGAGCCGCGGATGGCACCCTGGTCGACGGAGATCACTCCGGCGCCGGCCGGGATCGAGCCGTGCACCAGGGAGCTCTTGCCGGACCCGGCGACGCCGGTGACGACGGTCAGGACCCCGAGCGGGACGTCGACGTCGACGCCCTGGAGGTTGTGGGTGCTCGCGCCGCGGATCTCCAGCGCCCCGGTGGGCTTGCGGACGGTCTCCTTCAGGGTGGCCCGGTCGTCGATGTGCCGGCCGGTGATGGTGCCGGCCTTGCGGAGGCCTTCGACGGTGCCCTCGAAGCAGACGGTGCCGCCGCCCGCGCCGGCGCCGGGGCCGAGGTCGACGACGTGGTCGGCGATCGCGATGACCTCGGGCTTGTGCTCGACGACGAGGACGGTGTTGCCCTTGTCGCGCAGTTGCAGCAGCAGGCCGTTCATGCGCTGGATGTCGTGCGGGTGCAGGCCGGTGGTGGGCTCGTCGAAGACGTAGGTGGCGTCGGTGAGCGAGGAGCCGAGGTGGCGGATCATCTTGGTGCGCTGTGCCTCGCCACCGGACAGGGTGCCGGCCGGCCGGTCCAGTGAGAGATAGCCGAGGCCGATCTCCACGAACGACTCCAGGGTGTCGCGGAGCGTCGTGAGGAGCGGTGCCACCGACGGCTCGTCGAGGCCCTTGACCCATGCGGCCAGGTCGCTGATCTGCATCGCGCAGGCGTCGGCGATGCTGATCCCGGCGATCTTCGAGGAGCGGGCGCCTTCGCTCAGGCGGGTGCCGTCGCAGTCGGGGCAGGTGGCGAAGGTGACCGCCCGCTCCACGAACTCGCGGATGTGCGGCTGCATCGACTCCTTGTCCTTGGAGAGCATCGACTTCTGGATGCGCGGGATCAGACCCTCGTAGGTCATGTTGATGCCCGCGATCTTCATCCGGGTCGGCTCGCGGTGCAGGAAGTCGTGCAGTTCCTTCTTGGTGAACTTCCTGATCGGCTTGTCCGGGTCGAAGAAGCCGGACTCGGTGTAGAGGCGGGAGTTCCAGCCGCCGCCCTTGTAGCCGGGGACGGTGATCGCGCCCTCGTTGAGGGACTTGGTGTCGTCGTAGAGCTGGCCGAGGTCGAGGTCGGTGACGGCGCCGCGGCCCTCGCAGCGCGGGCACATGCCGCCGGTGATGCTGAAGCTGCGGCGCTCCTTCACCTGCTGTCCGCCGCGTTCGACGGTGACGGCGCCCGCCCCGCTGATGGAGGCGATGTTGAAGGAGAAAGCCTTGGGCGAGCCGATGTGCGGCTTCCCGAGCCGGCTGAAGAGAATCCGCAGCAGCGCGTTGGCGTCGGTGGCGGTGCCGACGGTGGAGCGGGGGTCGCCGCCCATCCGCTGCTGGTCGACGATGATCGCGGTGGTCAGTCCGTCGAGGACGTCGACCTCGGGTCGGGCCAGGTTGGGCATGAAGCCCTGGACGAAGGCGGGGTAGGTCTCGTTGATCAGCCGCTGCGACTCGGCGGCGATGGTGTCGAACACCAGCGAGCTCTTGCCCGAGCCGGAGACTCCGGTGAAGACCGTCAGCCGGCGCTTCGGGATCTCGATGCTGACGTCCTTGAGGTTGTTCTCTCGCGCGCCGTGCACACGGATCAGGTCGTGGCTGTCCGCCACGTGCGGCGTGGACGCCTGCGTCTCGGTCTTTCCGGCCATGCTCAAACCCGTCTCCATCCGCTGCGCGGGGCCTCCGTCGACGGCCGCCACGCTAGCCGGGGTGGAACACTAGCGCTTCTCCATTCCTGACCGGTCCCGCCGCACGCCTGCTGACCGGCCCCCACCGGCCGCCCGGCCGTGACCCCGCGGACCACCGACGACCCGGGGGAACCGAAACCGCTGCGCCACCTGAAGGAGGTGGCGCGCCGTGGCTGCGCGATATCGGCGACGCGGAGAACGAGCCGGCCAGGCGGTGCGTCGGGGCGACCGTCCACGACCACCGGGAGACCCCGATCGGCGGCATCAGCATCTCGTCGACGGCGATGGAACTCGGACCGGACGAGAAGCGGGTCCGGGTGCCCACGCCGCACGTCGTCGCCGCCCACAAGGTCTCCAGGGCCTCGGCCACCGCTGCCGCTGCCTCCGACAGGCCGCCCGCCGGGCCCGGCTACGAAGATTTTGCGTTCTCGCGGGACGCCCATGAACCGGCCCCGACCTGCGCGAAGTCCGCATTGTCCGCCCCTACGGCCCACAGGTAACGGCGAGTTCACCGGGCTCCCCTTCCTCGGCGGTCTACGCGCGTGGTGTCATGCGCACGCTCACCCACCCCCCACGTGAGCGTCAACTCGACTAGGAGTCACGCATGCTGTCGAAGCTTCTCGGTCGCGCGGGTGTCGCCCTGGCGGCCGGCGCGGCCGTGGTCGCCGCCGCGGTCCCCGCGAACGCCGCGAGCTACACCGCGTTCGCCTTCTCGCTCACCAGCAGCGAGCCCACGATCTACGACTTCATCAACTCGGCCACCAGCTCGCTCGACATGACGATGTACGAGCTGGAGGACACCACGGCCGTCAACGACCTCATAGCCCTCAAGAACAAGGGCGTCACCGTGCGGGTGGTCCTGGACCGGGCGCACCAGAGCGCCAACAGTTCCGCGTACAGCGCCCTGACCGCGGCCGGCGTGGGTGTGGTGTGGTCGCCGTCCAGCTTCGTCTACACGCATCAGAAGACCATCACGGTGGACGCCACCAAGTCGCTGGTCCTGACCGGCAACCTGACCTCGCAGTACTACTCGACCGGCCGGGACTACGGGGTGTTCACCGACGACACCCGCGATGTCGCCGCGATCGAGAAGGTGTTCGCCGCCGACTACGCCGGCACCTCGGTCACCCCCACCGACGGCGACCACCTGCTCTGGTCCCCCACCGACTCCCGGAGCCGGCTGCTGTCCGTGATCAACGCCGCCACCAAGACGCTCGACGTCGAGGAACTGGAGTTCAGCGACAGCACGGTGGTCAACGCGATCGTGGCCCGGGCCGAGGCGGGCGTGAAGGTGCGGATGGTTCTGGAGACCCCGGGCGACTACTCCAGCGAGGTCTCCGAGATCGAGGGCGCCGGCGGCACGGTCGTCGGCTACTCCGACCCCGACGGCTTCTACATCCACGCCAAGGCCATGGTCGCCGACTACGGCCTGTCCACCCAGGAGGTGGAGGCCGGCTCCATGAACATCAGCAGCAACTCCCTGTCCAACAACCGGGAGCTGGGCATCATCCTGACCGGCACGGGGGTGGCCCAGTCGGTGGCCACGACCGTCGAGACCACGTTCAACAGCGACTACAAGGGCGGCACGGCCGCGTAGCGAAGCGGGCCTCCGCCCTCCCCACCCCGGCGACGCCTGCGCGCGGGCCGGGGTGGGGCTCGGCCACGCGGGCAGGCCGCAGGGGCGTCCTGGCGTCAGCGGGGGGACTTCCACACCCGCTGGGAGGCGTGGCGCGCCGGCGCCGATGACGACCCGGTCGTCACCCGGCCGCGCCTGGTCAGCGAGTGGCCGGGCATCATCCGCACCGGTCCCCGGCTGTCCGTCCGGCATCATCCGCACCGGTCCCCGGCTGTCCGTCCGGCATCGCCGGCCCGACCGGCCGGCCCGCCGGACGGAGACCACGTTCCACCGGGTGCCGCCGAGACCGAGGCCCCGGCCCGCCGGACGGCCGCCGCTCTTCTGGACACCATGCCCCTGTGACCCCTGTGACCCCTGTGACCCCTCCCGCCCGGTCGACGGCCCCGCGGCTCGCCCGGAATCCCCTGGTCAGCAAGGATCACCGTCGATCTATGCTTCTTGGAGCAGGAGGTTCGCCGGACCGCCGAAGGAGAGGGTGCCCGGGTACGGCGACGCCGTCCGTCCGGCATCCGCACCGTGTCCGTCTCTCCCGAGGAAGCCCCGTTGAACTTCTGGTCGATCTATGAGCACGGCTTCGCGCGGGTCGCCGCGTGCACCGGCCACACCGTCATCGCCGACCCGCGTGCCAACGCCGAGGCGGTCCTGCGCCAGGCCCGCCGCTGCGCCGAGGACGGGGTCGCCGTGGCCGTCTTCCCCGAGCTCGGCCTGACCGGTTACTCGATCGAGGACCTGCTCCTCCAGGACGTGGTGCTCGACCAGGTCGAGGAGGCCCTCGCGACGGTCGCGGCCGGTTCGGCCGAGCTGCTCCCGGTCCTCGTCGTCGGCGCCCCGCTGCGCCATCGCAACCGGATCTACAACTGCGCGGTGTTCGTGCACCGCGGCCGGATCCTCGGTGTCGCACCCAAGTCGTACCCGCCCAACTACCGGGAGTTCTACGAGCGCCGGCAGATCGCCTCGGGCGACGACGAGCGGGGTGGAACCATCCGGATCGGCGGCCAGTCCGTGCCGTTCGGGGTGGACCTGCTGTTCGACGCGGAGGACGTCCCCGGTCTGGTGCTGCACGCCGAGATCTGCGAGGACATGTGGGTGCCGGTGCCGCCGAGCGCGGAGGCCGCGCTGGCCGGCGCGACCGTGCTGGTGAACCTCTCGGGCAGCCCGATCACGGTCGGCCGTGCCGAGGACCGCAAGCTGCTGTGCCGCTCGGCGTCGCAGCGCTGCCTGGCCGCGTACGTCTACGCGGCGGCCGGTCTGGGTGAGTCCTCGACGGACCTGTCCTGGGACGGCCAGACCATGATCTACGAGAACGGCGCGCTGCTCGCCGAGACGGACCGGTTCCCGCTGGACGACCAGTACGCGGTGGCCGACGTGGACCTGGACCTGCTGCGCCAGGAGCGGGCCCGGATGGGCTCGTTCGACGACAACCGCCGTACGCACGCGACCCGCACCGGCGGCTTCCGGACCGTCCCCTTCCGGCTCGACCCGCCGACCGCCGACCTGGGCCTGCGCCGCCGGGTCGAACGCTTCCCCTTCGTCCCCGCGGACCCCGAACGGCTCGCCCTGGACTGCTACGAGGCGTACAACATCCAGGTCGCGGCGCTCCAGCAGCGGCTGACGGCGATCGGCGGCCCGAAGGTGGTCATCGGGGTGTCCGGCGGCCTCGACTCCACGCACGCGCTGATCGTCGCGGCCCGGGCGATGGACCGGATGGGCCGCCCGCGCACCGACATCCTGGCCTTCACCCTGCCGGGCTTCGCCACCGGCGACCACACCAAGGGCAACGCCCACCGGCTGATGAACTCGCTCGGCGTGACCGCGGCCGAGCTGGACATCACGCCGACCGCGCGCCTCATGCTCAAGGAGATGGACCACCCGTTCGCGGCCGACGAGCCGGTGTACGACATCACCTTCGAGAACGTCCAGGCCGGACTGCGCACCGACTACCTCTTCCGGCTCGCCAACCAGCGCGGCGGCATCGTGCTGGGCACCGGTGACCTCTCCGAGCTGGCGCTGGGGTGGTGCACGTACGGCGTCGGCGACCAGATGAGCCACTACAACGTCAACTCCGGTGTGCCGAAGACGCTGATCCAGCATCTGATCCGCTGGGTGATCAGCAGCGAGCAGTTCGACCCGGAGACGGGTGAGACGCTCGCCGCCATCCTCGACACGGAGATCAGCCCCGAACTGGTGCCGGGCGAGGAGCTGCAGTCCACCGAGTCCAAGATCGGCCCGTACGCGCTGCACGACTTCACCCTGTACCAGGTGCTGCGGCACGGGTTCCGGCCGTCGAAGATCGCCTTCCTGGCCTGGCACGCCTGGCACGACCGGGAGGCGGGCGCCTGGCCGCCCGGCTTCCCCGAGTCCGACCGCAAGGCGTACGACCTGGCCGAGATCCGGCACTGGCTCGACTACTTCTGCCGGCGCTTCTTCGCCTTCGCCCAGTTCAAGCGCTCGGCCATGCCGAACGGCCCGAAGGTCTCGGCGGGCGGCTCCCTGTCTCCGCGCGGCGACTGGCGCGCCCCGTCGGACAGTTCGGCGAAGGCCTGGCTGCACGACCTGGCGCGCGTCCCGGAGGCGTAGCCTTCCTGCCCCCGATTTGGTGTCCGCCCTGTGGCCACGCTAGGCTCCATTTCGCGCGCGGCACTCCAAATCCGGGTAACGCGCGATGCGTTGGTGGTCCAAGGAAAGACGCCCCGCTTCCTGTGGGGAGATGCAGGTGCAAGGCCTGCCCGGCGCTCCGTCCGAAGAGCCCCGTCCCCGATCCGTCGGGGGCGGGGCTCTTCGCTTGCGCGGCTCTCGGCGACGGCCGTACACACCCTGACGGGCGAACCTCCCGCCGACACCCGTAAGGAGCCTAGGTGCAGGGCAAAGCGCCTGGTCAGGGAGGACTCGTCGGGACGGCGGGCAGGTTGCGGGCCGGGGCACCGGTTGCGGCGCCCCGCACGGCTTTCCAGGGTGGGCGCAAGGACAGCAGTGTCGAAAGGAACCCCATGCGCGCCCTAGTCTCCCGCGGCCTCCTCGTCTCCCCACTGGTCTGTGCCGCCCTGGTCTTCGGCCCGGCCGCCGCCACCGCTGCCGCCGCCGACGCCGGCCGTGCAGCCTCGGGAACCGGTGTCGCGCACACGGTTCCATGGCCCGGTACCGATGTCGCCACGCTGCTGGACCACATCGAAGCGATGGACACGACGCGGTACGACCGCGCCCTGGCCCCGCTCCTGGACACGCTGCCGAACCTCGCGACGGCGGACGGCACCGGCGTCGACCCGGCCCGGGCCGCCGCCTACGCGAAGGAAGTACGGAAATGGAGCGCCGCGCTCCAGGAGCGGCTGCGGCAGCTGGAAGCCGATGGCACCGACCGCTCGGCGCGGGCGGCCGACCCCGTCGCGGACCTGCTGAACGCCGTCCAGGCCGCCGTCAACAGCCTGCTCGCCTCGCTGACCTCGCTCGACCTCGGCGGAGTGGTGAGCGCCGTCACCGGACTGCTCGGACCCATCCTGGCCGCGGTCACCGGCCTGCTCGGCGCCGTGCCCGCGCTGCCGTCGCTGCCCGCCGCGGGCGCTTCCGCGTCGACGACGACCGTCGCACCGTGAGGAGCTGAACCGGAACCGACCGCGATTCGCGCCGCAGTGCCCGTGGTCCAGGGCGCTGCGGCGAGCCCGTTCGGCACCGGAGCGGTCGGGTCAGTTCCCGTTCCAGCCCGGGACGGTCTGCAAGACCTGCTCCGCGACCCGTTCGAGAGCCGTGTCGTCGGGCAGCACGTCGTCCTGCCGCCAGATCGCGACCTCGAACGTGCCCTTGCCGTCGTCCTTCGCGTGCTTCGAGACCAGGAGGCAGCGCGCCGTGCCGCCGGGGCCCGTGGTCGCCTTCCCGCCGCCGAGGTTGAAGCCGATGGAGATGGTCGGGCTGGAGTAGAGGACGGCCGGATGCCCCGAAACGGTCGTCTTGCGTGCGCCACCCATCAGGTCGCCCACCTCGGCGACGGACAGATCGTCGTAGGACGCCGACAGCTTCACGGAGTACGTCTTCAGGGTCACCGTGGCGTCGGGCGAGGGGATCTTCGTGCCCCCGGCGAGCGTGATCCAGTCACCGCTGCCGCTGGCGGTCTCGGCCTGTTCCTGGGGTGTCCCCAACAGGGCGGGAAGGTCCGGGCGGTTCAGCGCCTTGCACAGCCTTGCGCCCGAGACATAGCGGGCCGGCAGTCGGTCGGTCGACTTCGAGCAGGCCGCCGGTGCGCTGCTCGCGTCCTGCGGGTGGACGAACGCCTTCTGAGCCCACAGGACGCCCACCACGCCCAGGAACACGGCTACCGCAGCGATCGCCTGGACCGCCGGTCTGCCTTCCTTCTCGGGCTCACTGAAACCTTCGGTCATGTCCCCCACCCCCACGGTGCGTCCCCTGTGCGCCCTGGAGCCTAACCGAGGTTCACGGTACTGATGTTCACGGGGATGGCACGGGCCGCTCAGCCCTTCTCGGTGGCTGTGGCTTCCCCCGGCGGTGTTTGATGGCGGCAGCACGCACCGGGCCGGGGAAGCAGAGGTGGACGCGGTGACCGACGGACGGGTCGTCGAGGCGAGTGGCAGCGCACTGGTGGTGCGTCGCGCACCGCGGGACCGGACGCGCGCGGCGGTGCTCGTCCTGCACGGCGGCCAGGAGAAGGGGCTCCGGCCGGCGCGCCCGTGGCAGCCGGCGGCCCTGCGCATGCGCCCCTTCCTGAGCGCGGCCGCGTCGGTCTCCTCGCCCCGCGACGTACTGGTCGGCCAGGTGCGCTACCGGTACCGCGGCTGGAACGACGCCGCCGATCCGCTCCAGGACACCCTGCGCGCCCTCGACGAGCTGCGCGGCCGGGCCGGGGACGTGTCCGTGGTGCTGGTCGGCCACTCGATGGGCGGCCGGGCCGCACTGCGGGCGGCGGCCGACCCCGCGGTACGCGGTGTGCTCGCGCTGGCGCCCTGGTGCCCGCCCGGCGACCCCGTGGACGATCTCACCGGAACGCGGATCGTCGTCCTGCACGGCGACCGTGACCGGGTCACCGAGCCCACCGAGTCGGCCGCGTATGTACGGCAGGCCCGCAAGGCCGGCGCGCAGGCCGGAATGGTGCTGCTCAGGGGCGGGGATCACGCGATGCTCCGCCGCAGCCACGACTGGCACCGGGCCTCGGCCGCCGCCGTCCGCCGGCTGCTGCGTCCCGAACGTGATCTGGAAGGCTGGACGGCCGAGGCATGCGGGGCCGAGGAGCCGCTTCTCCGTTGACGCCCGCACTGATAAATTGCGGCGCCCCCACGCGGCATCCACTCCAAGGACGGCTGATGTCGATCACGAAGTTCGTCAAGCTTGTCACGTACCTGACAGTTACGCTCATGGTTCTCGCCCTGTCCGGCACCACCCCGGCGACCGCCGTACAACGGTCCCCCGCTCCGGCCGCCGCCGCACCGCGGTCGGCCACCGCGGCACCGGCCGCGTCCGCCACCGGCACCTGGCAGCCACCCCTGTCCACCCGGGGCCGCTACATCGTCGACGCCGCCGGGAACCGCTTCCGCCTGAAGGCCGCCAACTGGGACGGCGCCCAGGGGTCCTGGACCGGAAGCGGCAGCATCGCCGACCCCGCCGAACACCACGCCGGCCAGGACTCCTACGGCATCCCCCTGGGCCTGGACCGCGTCTCCCTCCCCCAGCTCCTGTCGGACTTCCAGGCGCTCGGCATCAACAGCGTCCGGCTGCCGTTCTCGAACGAGATGATCCATACGACGACACCGGTACCGGACGCCGCGGTCACCGCGAATCCGCAGCTGCGCGGAGAGACCCCCCTGGAGGTCTACGACGCCGTCGTGGCCGCCCTGACCGGCGCGGGCTTCGCCGTCATCCTCAACAACCACACCAACACCTCCCGTTGGTGCTGCGGCATCGACGGCAACGAGCGGTGGAACAGCAGCCAGTCGACCCAGCAGTGGGCCGACGACTGGGTCTTCATGGCCCGGCGCTACGCGGCCAACTCCCGTGTCGTGGGCGCCGACCTCTACAACGAGGTACGCCGTGACGTCCTCAACGATCCCAACTGGGGGCTCGGCGACGACCACGACTGGTACGCGGCCGCCCAGCTCGCCGCCGACCGCATCCTCACCGAGGCCGACCCGAACCTGCTCATCGTCATCGAGGGCATCAACTGGACCGGGCTTCCGGTGGACGGCCTCCCGCACGACCGCCCCACCCTCACCCCCGCCCGCACCCTCTCCCACACCCTGGTGGACGCCCACAAGCTGGTGTACTCCGCCCACTTCTACGGCTACACCGGCCCCCGGCACAGCGGCGCCACCGGCATCGGCGAGACCAGCGACCCCCGCTACCAGGACCTGACCCGCGACGAGCTGTACCAGGTCCTCGCCGACCAGGCCTTCTTCGTCACCACCGAGGGCAAGCACTACACCGCGCCCGTGTGGATCAGCGAGTTCGGCATCGGTGCCGGCGAGACGGGTACCGCCGGCCGCACCTGGTTCGGCAACATCACCGACTACTTCGCCGACCACGACACCGACTTCGCCTACTGGCCGCTGGTCGGCTGGGAGGGCCACGACGACTGGGCACTGCTGCGCTACGACACCGCCGGGCACCGCTACGGCATCCTCGACGGGGGCGACTGGCGGGCCACGGCCTGGGACCACCTGCTGAACTCCCCCAGCCGCACGGGACACATCGCGCCGGGTACCACCTGGCGGATGCTGGCCACCGACCACGGCGACGCGGTCCAGTCCCTGCGGGTACGGGCGGGCGGCGACTGGGACTCGGGCGCCTACAAGGCGGCCTGCCCCGACGGGCTGCGGCTGATCGGCCTCGCCCACTCCGGTGGACGCGGCCTGTGCACCGACGCGACGACGGGCGATCTGCGGGCCACGGGCAACGCCCAGACGGTCGTCACGGACGAGCGGTACGTCCCGGCGGGCGGCGACTGGGCCTCCGGGTACACCAAACTCCAGTGCCCGGCGGGCCAGTTCGTGATCGGCTACAGCCGTCGCGGGGAGCGGGTGTCGGCGGTGCTGTGCGCGCCCGCGCGCGGCGCGCTGAGCGCGAGCGGGCGGACGGTGTGGTTCGACCGGTCCGACAACCGCCCCGCCGACGGGGCGGGCGACGACTTCGCGTACGGCGCCTACAAGGGCCAGTGTGCCGCCGGCGAGTACATCGCGGGCGTCGCCTTCACCACCCGCATGGGCAGCACGCAGGGTCCCGCCGCCGTGCTGTGCGCGCAGCTGCCGTCCTGACCCCGCCCGTCACCGGCCGCCGCTCCCGTCACCACCTTGGACCGGGCCCGAACGCTCCCGTCGGCCTAGGAGGTCTGGCGGCCGGCCGGGACGTAGCCGTACTCGGTGGCGAGGGACACGGCGGCGGGGGACACGGCGGTGAGGGACTCGCTGTCGCTGACGGGTTCGGTCTGCTGGGTGCTGGCGCAGCCGCGGCCCGCTCAGGGCACGCGCGCCAGTCCGCCGCCGGGGGCCGGCACGGCCAGGTCGTCGTGGTACGCCGGCGAGCCGGGGTTCTCGGCGGTGGCCGTGAGGATGGACTGCTGGAGGCGGCGCAGTCGCGCCGAGGGTTCCAGGCCGAGGTCTCTGACGAGGAGGGTGCGCAGCTGCTGGTAGACCTGGAGTGCCTCGCCGCGCCGGCCGGAGCGGTAGAGGGCGAGCATGAACTGGGCGTGCAGGTTCTCGTGGGAGCGGTAGCGGCTGGTCAGGACGGTGAGTTCGGCGAGCAGTTCGCGGTGCCGGCCGAGCCGCAGGTCGGCCTCGATCCGCTGGTCCAGGGCGCACAACCGGCTCTCCTCCAGCCGCCGCGCCTCCATGGCCAGGTGCGCTCCGGTGTGGACGTCCGCGAAGGGCGGGCCGGTCCACAGGTCCAGCGCCTGCCGCAGGGTGTGGGAGGCGCCCGCGAGGTTCTCGTCTTCCATGGCCCGGCAGCCCAGTTCGCGGAGCCGCTCGAACTCGCGGACGTCGCTGCCGCCGCTCCCGGAGGCCAGCAGGTAGCCGCCCGGCAGGGTGGTGAGGACGTCCTTCGCGGACGGCGCGTCCGCGTCTTCGGGACCGGCGCCCTGGCGCAGGGCCGTCGCGATGTGCTCCCTGAGCTGGAGCACATAGGTCTGCAGGGTGGTGCGGGCGCTGCGCGGTGGGGCGCCCGCCCAGAGTTCCTCGACGAGGGTGGAGACGGGCACCACCTGGTCGGCGCGGAGTGCCAGCAGGGCCAGCACCTGGCGGGGCTTCGGCGCGGTCGGGGCGATGGAGACCCCGTTCTCCCGCACGTTCAGTGCACCCAGCAGCCCGATGTCCACACGCGTCTCCCTGATCCTCTCACCTGACACTCCGCCAGTAGAAAACAGCACAAGCGGTCTGTCAACAGACCGTCGTCGGCCCGCTTTCGGCGGACGGCCGCAGGGGGCCGAACCGCCCCCGAGAAACGCCGAATTGGCTGCTCCACGCCACTTTTCGACAGGCCCCGGGGCGCGGCGACACCGACCGGACGGTCCGGACCGGGCTGGGAGTCGTAGCCGATCCCGGCCCGGATAACAGCCCGAACGAAGCCATTCAGTCGGTTACTTGACCCTTAATCAGGTCAGCGTCCCTCGACCACGGGAGCCGGCGGGAAGGGTGAGGACGACGATCCCCAGTGCCAGCACCGCCAGTCCGCACCAGGAAGCGGCCGGCAGGCGCTCGCCCAGGACCGCGACTCCCAGGACGGCGGCCACCGCGGGCTCGACCAGGGTCAGGGTCGTCGCGATCTGGGCGGTGGTGTGCCGCAGGCCGTATCCGAAGAGGCCGTAGCAGAGGAAGGTGGTGACCGCGCCGAGGTACAGGACGACCAGCGCGCCGCGCGCCGTCATCAGCCACGGCCCGGCGCTCCACAGCAGCACGGGCAGCACGAACAGTGCCGCTCCCCCGAACATCACGCCCATCACCGGGCCGGAGGCGTGGCCGCGGGCGATGAGCTGTCCGCCGACGAGGGCGTACCCGGCGTACGACAGCCCCGCGAGCCCGGCCAGCAGGACGCCGACGGTGTCCACGGAGGCGCCGTCGCCGGCGAGCTCGGGCCCGAGGACGAGCACGGTGCAGCCGAGGACCGCCGCGCCGGTCGCGATCGCCCAGCGAGTGGTGGGCCGGGACTGCCCGGTGAACCGGCCGAGGAGGCCGGCGAAGACGGGCGCGCCCCCGAGTGCGACCACGGTGGCCACGGCGACGCCGGTGCGGGCCACGGCGGGGTAGAAGGTGAGCGGATATCCGGCCACCGCGAGGGCGCCGAGGACCAGCAGCCGGCGTTCGCCGCCGGTGCAGGCCCGGGGCAGGGCACGGGCGCCCGGTGCGGTCAGGAACAGCAGGAGGCCGCCGAGGACCAGGCCGGCGGCGCCGATGGCGGCGGCCGGCGCTCCGGCCGGGGCGGAGGAACTCGCGGTCCCGGTGGTGCCCCACAGCACGGCGGCCGTGAGGATCGGGACCGGCCCGGCGAACACTCCGGCCCGGCGAGGGCGCGGACGCGCGCGGGTGGCGCCGGTGCGGGGCCGGGAGAAGCGGGATGAGGTGTCGTTCGGCACAGTCGTGAACTTCCGTCGTCGAATACCGTCTGCGGACTGGTTTCGGAACGGGCGCACGACACAGGCCCCGGGCGGCCTCGAAGGCAGGCCCGGGAGCATGGATTCGAACCGTCGGCCGGTGCGCCCGTCAGGCGCTGAGCGGCGGCAGAACGACGTGCCAGTAGGTGTTCACACGGCGATGGTATCCGGGCGGTCCGGAAGGCGGTCGCCCTGACCACTCCTCGGGACACCTGCCGGACACGGGGCGTGACGAAGCCGTACGGCAGCGGTCCGGGCGCCGCTGCCACGCCCCTCGGTAGGCGGGCAAAGCCCGGCGTCCGCGGCCACCGATCGAACCTGTCGGGTCTGTGATCACCGGCAGCCCTCCGCCGCACGTCAATGACTTGGCCCGGTCCGCTTGTCGTATGATTCGACCAAGTTTTGGCCAACGTGCGTAGATATCGTTTCCCGGGTCGGCCGCGTGGGACAGACTCACCCGCGGAGGGGGGACGAGCACGGCCGAGTCACGCCGGGCGTGCCATCCCGCAGTGTCGCGTCGCCCAGGGGAGGGCGGCGAACAGACCAGCGGAGGGATCCATGACGCAGTCGCTTCCGGGGCAGCACCCTGCCCAGGAGCAGGCGTTCGCCGGGCGCGGACGGCCACCGGTCGTCGTGATCGGGGCCGGGCCGTACGGACTGTCGGTGGCCGCCCACTTACGGGCGGCGGGAGTGCCGGTCCGCGTCTTCGGCGATGTGATGGGCAGTTGGCGGCATGCCATGGCCACCGGGATGTTCCTGAAATCGACACCGGCGGCGACCGATCTGTCGGCGCCGGAGCCGGGCGGCCGGCTGGCGGACTTCCGGCGCGAGCACGGCGAGCCGGAGCTGACCGAGCTGACCCCGATCCCGTGCGACGTCTTCGTACGGTACGGGCAGTGGTTCCAGAAGCGGTACGTCGGCGGGGTGGAGCCGGCCCGGGTGACGGCCGTCGAGCGGGACCCGTCCGGAGCCGGCTTCGTGGTCCGGGCGGACGACGGGCAGGAGACGGCCGCGTCGGCCGTCGTGGTGGCCACCGGCCTGAACGGACTCGCCCACGTCCCGGACGAGTTGCGGCACCTCGCACCCGAGGGGCCCGGCCCCCGGGCGCCGGTGTCGCACACCAGCCACCACACCGACCTGTCCGCGTACGCGGGCCGGCGGGTGGCGGTCATCGGCGGTGGCCAGTCCGCGCTGGAGAGTGCCGCGCTGCTGCACGAGGCGGGCGCCGAGGCCCAGGTTCTGGTACGTGAGCGGAAGGTGCTGTGGGGCATGACCCCGGACCTGGCCCGGCCCTGGACGCAGCGGCTGACCAAGCCGGCCTCGCCGCTGGGAACGGGCTGGATCCTGGCCGGGGTCTGCGCCGCGCCGGGCGGTGTGCGGTGGTTTCCGGCGGCGGCCCGGCTGCTGCTGTTCCGGCGGGCACTCGGCCCCTCGGGCGGCTGGTGGCTGCGGGAGCGGGTGGTGGGTGTGGTACCGGTGCACACCTCGCGCCGGGTCACCGGTGCGGAGCTCTCCGGTGCGGCGGTGCGCCTGGATGTCGCCGGTCCCGGGGGCGAGCGCGAGTCCCTCACCGTCGACCATGTGCTGGCGGCCACCGGCTACCGGCTGGACCTGGACGCCCTGCCCTTCCTGTCCCCCACGGTGCGTCGCGCCGTGGCGTGCGTACCGGGTTCGAGGGCGCCCGCGCTGCGGGGGACGTTCGAGTCGTCGGTGCCGGGGCTGTACTTCACGGGCTCGCTCGCGGCGCCGATGTTCGGGCCGATGATGCGGTTCGTGGCGGGCACGGAGTTCGCGGCCGGCCGGATCGCCCGGCACATCGGAACCTCCTGAACAGCGGAATTCGGTTGCGGCGGGTCCGCTGAGCCCGGTGAGCTGGTTCCATGGACGGTGCCGTGGAGCAGGTACGACGGGCGGGGGCGGGCGACGACCGCGTGCGCGTGCGGCGACCGGCCCGGTGGCACGGGCCGGCGCTGCTCGGCGCCCTGATGCTCGCCGCCTTCACCTTCAACACCGCCGAGAACCTGCCGGTCGGTCTGCTGGAGGTGATCTCCGCGGGTCTTGGGGTGTCGCTGTCGGCGGTCGGCCTGCTGGTCACCGGTTACGGCCTGACGGTGGCCGTGGCGTCGCTGCCGCTCGCCCATGTCACGCGGGCTGTGCCCCGACGTCATGTGCTCACCGGGCTGCTGGCCGCGCTCGTCGTGTCCGGCGGGGCCGCGGCACTGGCCACCGCGTACTGGCAACTCCTCGTGGCACGGCTGCTGGCCGCGCTCGCCCAGGCGCTGTTCTGGGCGGTACTGGGACCGGTCGCGGTGGGTCTGTTCGCGCCTCGGGTCCGGGGGCGGGTCGTCGGGGCACTGTCCGTCGCCGGTTCGCTCGCCCTCGTCCTCGGAGTGCCCGCCGGGACCTGGCTGGGCCGGCACGGCGACTGGCGGACGCCGGTGGCGGCGCTGACGGTGCCGGGGCTCGTCTCGCTGGTGACGATCGCGGTGCTGCTGCCGACGTCACGCCCGGAGGACGCGCCCGCGGCCTACGGAACCCGCCCCGACAACCGCCGGTTCGTGACGGTGCTGGCGGCCGGGGCGCTGTCCGCCACCGGGGCGTTCGCGGGCTACATCTACATCGTGACGTTCCTGGGCGAGGTGAGCGGGTTCTCGCCGGGCTCGGTCCGTTCGCTGCTGGTGGTCTTCGGGGTGGCGTGTCTGGCGGGTGTGACCGTGACCGGGGCGCTCCTCGACCGCTTCCCGCACGCCGCGCTGACCACCGCCGTGGCCGTCCAGGCGGTGGGCATGCTCGGCCTCTGCTCGGCGGGCGACCGGCCGGTGGCGGCGGTGGTGTTCCTGGTCCTGACGGGCGGTGCGCTCGGGCCGGTGTTCATGGCGGCCCAGAACGCGATGCTGCACTGCGCCCCGGGCCGCACGGACATGGCCCTCGCGGCCAACTCCGGCTTCTACAACGCCGGTATCGCGGCGGGCGCCGCGCTCGGCGGCCTGATCCTGCCGCCGGCCGGGGTACGGTCCGTCTTCCTGGCGGGCGGGCTGCTGACCACCGGCGCCTGCACGCTGCTGCTCGGCGGCCGGTCGCTTGGCGTCGGACGGGGTGTCAGCCGACCTGGGTGAGCGGGCCCGCGGGGTCGGGCGCCTGCGTGTCGTCCTCGGTGGCCGCCAGGACGGACTGGCGTATCTTGCCCAGCACGGCCGAGGGTTCCAGACCGAAGTCGTGCACGAGGGTGGTGCGCAGGCGCTGGTAGGCGGCGAGGGCCTCGCCACGGCGGCCCGAACGGTGCAGCGCGAGCATCAGCTGGCCGCACAGGCTCTCGTGGGTGGGGTGACGGCTGACCAGCACGGTGAGTTCGGCGATCAGCTCGCGATGCCGGCCGAGCCGCAGATCGGCCTCGATACGCCGGTCCAGCGCGCACAGCCGGCTCTCCTCCAGCCCCCTGGTCTCGGCACGCAGGCAGTCTCCGGCAGCGACGTCGGCGAGGGCCGGACCGGTCCACAGGTCGAGCGCGCTGCGCAGCAGCCGGGCGGCCTCGCGATGGTCGCCCGCGTCCATCGCCCGGTACCCGGTCCGGGTGAGCCGCTCGAACTCCCGGACATCACTGGTGCCTTCACCGCTGTCGAGCAGATAGCCGCCGGGTACGGTGCGCAGCACCTGTTTCGGGCCGCGCCCGCCCGCGTCGCCGCCCGCCGCCGCCGACGCCCCTGCGACGAGTTCACGCAGGTGCATGATGTACGTCTGCAGGGTGGGGCGTGCGCTGCGCGGTGGCCGTCGCCCCCAGAGTTCCTCGGTGAGCGTCGCGACGGTCACCGCCCGGTCGGCGTGCAGGGCGAGCAGGGCGAGCACCTGACGCGGCTTGGCTGCGGTCGGGGTGATGGAGACGCCCATCTCGCGCACGTCGAGCGTGCCGAGTATGTCGATGTCCACGCCGTCCCCCTGCCCGTCCGCCACTCGGGTGCTCCGAGGCGAGTCCCGGGCACCCGAGTCAAAAACGGCATGGGCGGTTTGTCAAACCGAACTCCGCCACCTTTGTCGGCTCTTGACCCGCAGTCAGGATTCGGAGAGCGCGGCGCCCGCGAACTCACCGCTGTGTGCGGCCAGTTGAGGAAGGACCAGTGACCAGAACTGCTCGACGTGCTGGGGCGAGATCAGGTCACGGTCGGCCGCGCCGAGCACCTCGAATCCGACCGTCGCGGCGACTATCACGGCGGCGACCCGGTCCGGTGACACCCCCTCGGCCAGCTCGCCCTGATGCTGGGCCCGCACCAGCTGTTCGCACACCCACGCGCGCCACCAGCGCCCGAATCCGGGGCCGTTCTTGCGGGAGGGATCGACGCTCAGCTTGAAGCCCGCGCGGACCACGACATCGGTGGCGACCGTGACCAGCAGTTCCCGGGTGACCGTGATCAGCAGGTGGAGTGCGGAGGCGGCCGACGGGCGCCGGTCCGCGACCATGTGCTCGATGGTTCGCCGGGCCGCGTCCTCCACCTCGACGGCGAGGGCGTCCTTGCTGGGAAAGTGGAAGTGCAGCGCTCCGGCGCTCACTCCGGCCCGCCGGCTGATCGCGGGCAGCGAGGACAGCGCGTAGCCGTCGTCCGCGAAGATCTCGGCCGCGGCATGAACGAGGGCCTGGCGGGTTCGGGCCGCCCGGAGCTGCTTGACCATCGCGATCCCCCTGTTGATCGGGCGAATCCGGAATTGGACGGTCCGATTCCCCCTGGGCCTGCAACATTCCGATTCGAGAACCCTAGCAAACAGCACGATCGGTAGGTTTGCCAGAGTTCGGAGTGTGGGCAGAGGACCCTGATGGCCCCCCGCATCATCGGGAGACCGTGACCCCCTGGACAACGAACCAGGCGGGTGGTTTGGTCCGAGGCGGGTCAGGCCTCGGTCGCCACCAGCGATTCCTGCCGCCGACGCTCGACTTCCTCGACGACCCGGGCGCCCCGGTCGGGGGCGGTGTCCAGCCGGATCAGGGCCGCGGGTGTGGCTATCGCCGGCAGTACGTGGTTGTAGAGGACGGAGATACGGTCGTTGAGATCCGTCCAGTCGGAGACCACTTCGGACATGAACTGGGTTCCGATCCAGGCCCCGAGGAAGCACTCCGCGGTCTCCTGGGGCGTGACGTGCGGCAGCACCTCGCCGCGTTCCTTGGCCTCCACCAGCTTCTCGGTCACCACCTCGGTCCACGCGGGCCAGGCACTGCCGAACAGTGAACGCCCCTGCAGGTCCGCCGACAGCCGTATACCGGCGAGCAGGATGACCTCCTTGGGGATGCGGTGGGCCAGCGTCATGCCGATGTCCACCCACTCCTGGAGCTTCAGCTCGCGCGGTACCCAGTAGTCGTCGCTGATCTGGGCGTTGATCACGCCTCGCGCGAGGGCTTCCTTGGAGTCGAAGTGGAAGTACAGGGCCCCCTTGGTCACTCCGGCCCGCTCGAGGATCTCGGCGATCGTCGCCGCCGTGTATCCGCGCTCGGCGAAGACCGCGGCGGCGGCCTCGACAACAGCACGGCGGGTCCGAATCGCACGCTCCTGACGCGCCATGGGGACCCCTCCTCGGTCAAAACAAAACCGGACGTGACGTACCTTACCCCAATCGGGGGTCGGTATTTCGGCCGCACAGGGCCGATTCCCGGCCGGTCCCGCGTCGGCGCCGGGGCGTCGGCGCGGGCCCTGTCGGGCAGTTCACCAGGCGGTGCGCCCACCGTCCACGGTAAGTGTGGCACCCGTGACGAAGCTCGCCCTGTCACTGCACAGCCAGGCGGCGGCCTCCGCGACCTCCTCGGGGTCGGCGGCGCGGGCCTGCGGGGCCGAGCGGTAGGCACGCGCCTCGTTCTCGGGCGACTTGGCGAACCAGTCGTCGATCATCTCGGAGCGGGTCAGGCCCGGGGCGATGGCGTTCACACGGATGTGGTGCGGGGCGTACTCGACGGCGGCGGCCTTGGTCAGTCCGATCACCGCGTGCTTGGAGGCGATGTAGGGCGCGGCCGTCGAGGAGGCGACCAGGCCGCCCACGCTGCTGGTGTTGACGATCGAGCCACCGCCGGTCTCCAGCATGGCCGTGATCTCGTGGCGCAGGCAGTTCCACACGCCGCGCACGTTGGTCTCGGTGACCCGCTCGTAGTCGGCGTCGTCGATGAGGTGCATCGGGGTCTTCGGCAGCGCGACCCCGGCGTTGTTGAAGGCGGCGTCGAGACGGCCGTAGCGGCCCACGGCGAACTCGACGGTCCGGCGCACCTCTTCTCCGTCGCGCACGTCCAGGGTGCGGTGGCTCGCCTCGGCACCCTCGGCGCGCAGTTCGTCGGCGAGGTCGCGGAGCTTGTCCTCGCGGCGGGCGGTCAGGACGACGGTGGCGCCCTGCCGGGCGAACACCCGGGCGGCGGCCGCGCCGATACCGCTGCTGGCGCCGGTGATGAGGGCGACCCGGCCCGCCAGCGCGGCGCCTTCCGCTGCGGTCACTTGGTCACCTCGGGGGCGGTGGAGAGGGTGTGGGCATCATGCCAGAAGGTGTCGAGCCCGGCCTCCCGGTCGAGGGTGCGCAGGCGCTGTTCGTCGATCTCGGCGAGGCTGCCGACCAGGTGCCGGACGCCGAGTTCGCGCATCAGCTCGCGCTGGAAGCCGTGCTCGAAGGTGCTGGGGTGGCCGACGAACGGCACGTCCAGCTCCTTGGCGTGACCGGCGAAGCGGGCCACGTCGTCGATGAAGAGGACCTGGTGGCGCTCCAAGCCGAAGTGGTCCTCGGCTATCTCGCGGATGCCGGGGCGGAAGTCGTTGGTGCAGATGTAGTGCGGAGTCGTGAACAGGTGCTCCCATGCGCCGAGATGGCGGCGGAAGTGGTCCTCGTCGAGACCGCCGTAGCAGACGACGTCCAGGCCCGCGGCGCGCAGCCGGCGCAGGAGCTCCTCGGCGCCGTCGAGGGGGTGGACGGGATGGACGCGCAGATAGCGCTCGCGTTCGGCGAAGTAGTCGGCGATGGCGTCCTGTTCGCTCACCTCGGCACCGGTCTCCTCCAGCAGCACCCGGGCGGCGGCGAGGCGGGACTGCGAGAAGAGCCGCTGCTCCAGCTCCCGGGTGTACGCGCCGCCGTACTTGAGGACGAGGCGGTGCAGGACGGGACTGAAGCTGTCGTTGAGCAGGACGCCGTCGATGTTGACGGCGGCGAGGCGCAGGGTGCGCAGTGGTTCCATCGGATCTCCCTCTCGCAGGCCGTTCGAACATCATGCAGTGGTGGTCGGAGCCGGGTGCGGCGAGGGTGGGCCGGCGGGCGGCGAACTCCCTCGCGGAGATGGCCGAAAGAGACCGCTGCACAGGTTTTGACGTAGGTGAGCCAGAGCCGTCACCCACCGATAACCGGCCGCCGACATCTGCCAGTTAGTCCGTTTTTCGCCGTGCCTTCGACTTGATTGAGGGCGAAAATACTTGGCCAAACCACCACCGAGCGGAGTCATGCATGGATCGAGTCCAACCACGCTTGGCGAATCCTTTACCTTGTGGCCGACCCGAGAAAACCGGTAGGTCCGTATCTTATAGGCGTCGAACAGAGCTTCAAGCCAACGAAGAGCTTTCCGACGGGGGGTTGTCGATGAGCCTGTCCACCAGTGAGATCGGAGTGGGTCTGCCCGTACTGCCCCGGCTGACCACCACGGTGCCGAAGGAGTACGTCCACCGGGCGTCCCTGGCCGAGGTGTTCCTCACCGGCTGTACCGCGCAGGACGACGGGCTGCGGTTCTCCCTCACCGGACAGTGGCCGCGCGCCCACACCTTCTTCAACAGCGCGGACGGTTCGAGCCACGACCCGCTGCAGGCCGCGGAGACGTTTCGGCAGGCCGGCATGTTCGTGACGCACGCCGAACACGGGGTACCGCTCGGGCATCACTTCGTGCTGTGGTCGCTCAGCTGTCACACCGATCTGGAGCAACTGCGCATCGCCTCCCAGCCGACCGACTTCGAGCTCGAGGTGACGTGCCCGGACACCGCCCCGCACGGCAGGGCGTCCGCGCGCCGGATGGGCATAGGGTTCGCGCTGCGCCGGGACGGCCGGCCCGTGGCGCACGGAGAAGGGCTGTACTCGGTCGTCACGCCGTCCGTCTACGCGCGTCTGCGGGCCAGCCGGCCCGGAAAGCAGGCGACTTCCGCGGACCCGGCGGTCGCGGCCGACCCGATGCCGCCGTCCGCGGTGGGCCGCACCTCCCCCGCCGACGTGGTGCTGACCCCCACGGACGCGCCCGGCCGGTGGCTGCTCACCCCGGACCTGGCCCATCCGATCCTGTTCGACCACGGCGGTGACCATCTGCCCGGCATGGTCCTGCTGGAGGGGGCCCGCCAGGCCGCCTGCGCCCGCCTGGCGCCGCGTGCGCTGATCCCGGCGAGCACGTCCACGACCTTCGACCGCTACGTCGAACTCGACAGTCCCTGTTGGGTGGACGTGACCGAGGTGACCCCCGGGGGCGACGGCACGGTGACCGTGCGGGTCGTCGGCCGGCAGGGCGGCGAGACCGTCTTCACCTCCACCGTGCACGGTCCCGTCGTCGGCTGAAGACACCGCGAAACGGCCGCTGCCGGGCCCCGGTTCGGGACCCGGCAGCGGCCGTCGAGCTGTCAGTGCCGGTGACCGCCGTCGTGCCGGTCGCCGCCGACGTGCCGGTCGCCGCCGACGTGCCGGCCGCCGCCCGCGTGCCGGTCGCCGCCGTCACGGCGGTGGTGCAGACCCCAGGAGGCGGAGTCGACAAAGCGCCCGTGGTCGTTGCGCAGGGTGACGGTGTCGGCGTCGTGGTTCAACACGGACTTGCGGCGGTCCTGGTACAGGTCCTTCGCGGTGTCCCGGCCCTGCCCGGTGTGGACCCGGACCGTGGTACGGCCGGCCAGCCGGTAGTGACGGAAGGTGTAGCTGTGGCCGTCGGCGTCCGACAGTGTCCAGCCGCTCAGGTTCACGTCCCGGCGGGCGGTGTTGGTGACGTCCACCCACTCGCGGTTCAGGGCCCGGCCGGAGAAGACCGCGCGGCCCTGCAGGTCGTGCTGTACGGCGCTGATGACGATGGCGTCGCGGGACGGGTTCGCGGGGTGCGAGGTGGCGGCCGCGGCGGGCAGGGTCACGGCGCCCACCAGAGCGGCCGCGACGGCGGTGACGGAACCGACACGACGCGCGGTCGCGAAGACGGAAACGGACACGAGGTCCCCCTTTACGGGGTTGGCACACCCCTGCGCGGGCGGCGCGAAGCCGCGGTCCGCGAGGGGGTGTGTGGTGCGGTGCGACGGCCGGGCGGCCGCGCAGTCACACATTGCAGCGGGGCGGCGGGAGGTGTGGGTCACACACCATGCCCATTACCGATCTATCACTTTGCTATGACTCTCGACTGTAACGTCCATTTATCAAGTGAATGAACCGATTTGCTCCGCCCTGGAGCCCAGGAGCCGTGCAAACGCTGGGCCCAGGGCATCTCCGTGACCCCACGGGCGGCCCAGCGAACTGGGCCCGCTCACCCGAAAGTGAGTAACAGTCAGCGGCCGATCGAACCGCCGCCAGGAGACGATCTTCTGGTCGTCACGGGGAATTCCTCGATTGGTCGGCCGCGACAGTGGTCCGGAGAAAGCGTTTGCCACTACGTTTTGGCTTGCCTTTTGGCATGCACACATCCTCCCAGCGCACCCCTCCCCGTAGGAGACACCCCCATGCGCAGACTCGTTGCCTGCCTGGCGGCCGCGGTCGCCGCCCTCGGCGGGCTCACGGCGACGGCCACTCCGGCCGCGGCGGCCGGCTCGGGCTCGTTCAGCGTGCTCACGTACAACGTCGCCGGGCTTCCGGAGTCGCTGTCGAGCGCATCCACACCGCGCGACACCAGCACCACCGAGATCGGCCGGCGGATCGCGCCGTACGACATCGTCAACGTCCAGGAGGACTTCAACTACCACGCGTACCTGTACTCCACGGACACCCACCCGTACCGCACCGCGACCAGCGGCGGCGCGGGTATCGGCAGCGGGCTCAACACCGTCTCCGACTACGCCTGGGACGGCGACGACTTCGAACGCGTCGGCTGGAACTCCTGCCAGCTCGACTCGGGTGACTGCCTGACCCCCAAGGGCTTCACCTTCATGCGCGAGCGGCTCGCCGAGGGCGTCTACGTCGACTTCTACAACCTGCACACCAACGCGGGTACGAACGACGGCGACGAGGCCTCCCGGGCCGACAACCTCAGCCAGCTGACGTCGTTCATCAGCACCCACTCGGCCGGGAACGCCGTCGTGGTCATGGGTGACACCAACACCCGTTACACCCGCACCGCCGACACCATCGCGGAGTTCGCCTCCGACAACGGGCTGACCGACGCCTGGGTCCAGCTGATCCGTGGCGGCAGCGCGCCCGCCAAGGGCAGCGACACCCTGCTCTGCGACCAGACCGGGGCCACCGTGCCCAACACCTGCGAGGTCGTCGACAAGGTCCTCTACCGCAGCAGCAAGCTGGTCACGCTGAACGCGACCTCGTACAACAACGAGCACGCCAAGTTCCTCAACGACGACGGCCTGATGCTCTCCGACCACGACCCGATCACGGTCGGCTTCTCCTGGTCGCAGAACCCGGACTTCCAGCTCAGCGACCAGTTCGGCGGTCCGCACGGCGACTACTACCAGGACCTTCCGAGCGTCCCGGCCGCCGCCCGCGCCACCGGCATATCGTTGCGTTCCGGCTCCCGCGTCGACCAGGTCGGCATCACCCTGGCCAACGGCACCAGCCTGACCCACGGCGGCACCGGCGGCACGGCGTCCTCGCTGACGCTGGGCAGCGGCGAGTACGTGACCACGGCGTACGTGTGCGAGGGCAAGTACAACAACACCACCCGCATCTTCTACGCCAGGTTCACCACCAACCTGGGCAACGCCCTCGCCGGCGGTACGACGACCTCGGACTGCGTGACCCGCACCGCGCCGTCGGGCTGGCAGATCGCCGGCTTCCACGGCCGCTCCGGTGACGAGCTCGACAAGGTCGGCTTCATCTACACCAAGCGCTGACCGCGCCCGGCCGGCGGACGCACGAACGGTTCGCCGGCCGGCCGTACGAGGCGGATCGGCTTCAGGAGGCCTTACGTCCGGGGCGGACCCGGCGGCCGGTTCGGCTGTCTGTCCTTTGGGGACCGCCCCGCTCCTCGGCCGAGGCTCATACGTGGTGGTCCTTCCGGAACCGGGTGATCCACTCGGAGGTGGCCCGCAGCCCGCCGAACGTATAGAAGTGGATCTTCACCTCGCCGTGCCGGTCCGGGTCGTAGCCCTCGGCCAGGGCGTGCAGGAATCTGTCCGGGCCCGCGGTGCCCATCAGGTTGGTGAGCGAGAAGCCGTACTTCTTGGCGATGGCGGTGCTGGTGCCGACGCCGAACCGGGCCGCGTAGGCCATCAGGCGGCGCACGCCGGCCGGGCCGGGGACGCCGATGCGGACCGGGAGCGCGATGCCCTCGTCCCGGACCCGCTCGACCCAGGCGAGGACGGGATCGACGTCGAAGCCGAACTGGGTGATGACGCCGCCGTCCAGGCCCCGCGCGGCGAGCGCGGCACTCTTGTCGCGCAGCGCGGACCACAGGACGTCACCGGGTATGGCGGGGTGGCCCTCCGGGTAGCCGCTGATGCCGACGTGCCGTACGCCGTACTCCTGGAGCAGGCCGGACTCGATCAGCGACAGCGAGTCGGTGTAGGGGCCCTCGGGGCGGGCCGGGTCGCCGCCGACGGCGAAGACGTTGTCGCATGTGCCGTCGGTGCGCAGGCCGGTGAGGAACTGCTCGAAGTCGGCGCGGGAGCCGAGCCGCCGGGCGGAGAAGTGCGGCACGGGCACGAAGCCGAGTCGCCTGACCGCGCGCGCCGCGTCCAGCCGCATCCGCAGGTCCTCGTTGCCGAGGAAGGTGACGTTGATGCGGGTGCCCTGCGGGATGGTGTCGCGGGCCTCCTCCAGCCCGGGGACGTCCTTGCCGGTCATCTCCAGGGAGAAGTCCTCCAGCAGTGCGGTGCGCACCGCAGCCGAGGCCGTGTCGAGGGTGGTCATCGTGCTCCTTGCCGAACGTGAAGCTCCGATTTTCGAACATCGAGGATCGGGGGTCGCATCCGGGAGTCCGTCTCAGGCGTCGCGGCGGTGCCGGGCGTGGCGTGCGCGGGGGCGATCAGGGCCCGGACCGCAGCTGTACCGCTGCCCGGGCGGTCCGCCAGGAGGAACCCGTGAAGCCGGAGCGGCACGCACGGACCGCCGTCCGCGGCATCATCCCCGCCGCGCTTTCGCCGGGGGCAAGCGCTCACTGTTCGTTCCACCGGAGGGCAACCGGCGTGTGGTGGAGGCGCCCGGTGGTCCGTGCGTTGACCACGGATGGTTTTGATTGAGCTTTGTGCCACTTCGCTGGAAACCGCTTCACAGAAACACCCGTCACAGCCGATCGCTGGGTGTTAGAACTTGGCCACAGAACGTCGGGCTGTGAACGGCCCTGCGCACCCTCCCCGTTGTGAAGTGGAACGACCTTGCCCAAGTCCAGACCTCTGACCGGCAACTGGCGCGTCGCCAGACGCCTCCAGGCCATTCTGCTCATCCCTGTCCTGGTCGCTCTCGGTCTCGGCGGTGTCCGGGTGAAGAACTCGGTCGACACCCTGCGGGACGCCGACGACGCGGTGCGCGTGGCGGAGTTGGTGCGGACGGCGAACGCCTACGCCAGTGACGCGATCAACGAACGGGACGTGTCTGTCATCCCGCTGCTGGAGGGCGAGCGGAACGCCCCGGCGGTGGCGGCGGCGCGCAAGGTGACCGACGCGGACGCCGAGGCGTTCGACCGGGCGGTGGCCCGCGCGCCCAGGACCGCGGGCCTCAACAGGCGGATCGAGCTGGTCCGGGCGGGCGAGAAGCAGTTGGCCGCGGTGCGGGCCGACGCGTTCACCGCCCGGCTGACGGGGGTGCAGACCGAGGAGAGCTATCACGCCGTCCAGCACCCGCTGATGGAGCTCTCCAACGAACTGGGTTTCGGGAGCAACAACCAGGCCAGCTTCGGCCGCACCCTCTACGCCATCTCGCTGACCCAGGCGGCCGAGTCCCTGATCCGTTCCATCGGCACGCATCTGCTGGTCGAGGACCGCACCGCCCTCGGGGAGGGCGAACTGCCGACCCAGCTGGGCTCGTTCAGCTCGTACGCCTACCTGGAGCAGGTGGCGCTCCAGGAGTACGCGGGCGCCGGCACCGCGCAGGACATGACCAGGCTGCGGGCCGCCTTCGCGGACGCCGAGAAGAAGGGCGCTGACCAGACCGCGAAGGCGGCCGAGGAGGCCAAGGCGGCCGGGCGGACGTTCGTGGCGCCGCCGAAGCTCGCGAAGATGATCAGCGAGATCGCCGGCGGGAAGCCGACCGAGGAGCTGGCCGCCGAGGGCATCACACCCGAGTCGTTCTTCGCCGCGTCCACTCTGGCCTTCGACGCCTGCCGGGGCATCGAGGTCCACCTCACCGACACGGCGCTCGCCGATGCCCGGAGCGTCGCCGCCGAGGCGAAGCGGAACGCGATCACCAACGGCTCGCTCGCGCTCGGCGCCGTCCTCGCGGCGCTGCTGCTCGCGGCCTGGGTGGCCCGTTCGATGAGCCGGGGCATGCGCCGGCTGAGCGCCTCGGCGATGGAGATCGCCGAGCAGCGGCTGCCGGCGGTGATCGCCCAGCTGTCCCAGGCCGTGCCCGGCCAGGTGGACACCAGGGTCACGCCGATCCCGATCACCACCACGGACGAGATCGGCGAGGTGGCCCGGGCCTTCGACCATGTGCACCGGGAGGCGGTCCGGCTCGCCGCCGAACAGGCCCTGCTGCGGGGCAACATCAACACGGTCTTCACCAACCTCTCGAGCCGCAACCAGTCGCTGGTCGAGCGCCAGCTGGCCCTGATCACCGAACTGGAGGGGCACGAGGCCGACCCCGAGCAGCTGGCGAACCTGTTCAAGCTGGACCACCTGGCCACGCGGGTGCGGCGCAACGGCGAGAACCTCCTGGTGCTCGGCGGTGAGCGGCCCACCCAGCAGTGGGACCACCCGCTCCCCCTGGTGGACGTCATCCGGGCGGCGGCCTCCGAGGTGGAGCAGTACGAGCGGATCGAGCTGTCGGGCGTCCCGGAGACCGAGATCCACGGCCGTGCCGTCACCGACCTGGTGCATCTGCTGGCCGAATTGCTGGAGAACGCCACCGCGTTCTCCTCGCCGCGCTCGACGGTCCGGGTCACGGCGACCCGGCTGCCCGACACCCAGATCATGATCGAGATCCATGACCAGGGCATCGGTCTGATGTCCGAGGACTTCGCACTGATCAACCACAAGCTGGCGAACCCGCCGACCGCCGACGCCGGCGTCTACCAGCACATGGGCCTGTTCGTGGTCGGCAGGCTGGCCGACCGGCACGGCGTCCGCGTCCAGCTGCGGCCGTCCGCCGGGGAGTCCGGTACGACCTCGCTGGTGATGCTGCCGGGCACGGTCCTGTGGCGGGACGGCGCGCAGTCCGACGCCGACACGCTGGCCCTGGCCGCGGTCAGGACGCGCGCCAGGCCCGACCTCGACATCGAGGCGCTGCTCGCGGAGGGGTCCGCCGACCCGTTCGGCGCCCACGAGGCGTGGGGCGACGGCATCCCGGCGCCCTCCCCCGCCGCGCCGTCCGGGGCGCCCGCCCCGCCCGCCCCGTCCGGAAGGTCCCGCCGGGCCCCCAGGCGCACCCGCCGCCCCGCCAAGGACGGCTGAGCCCCGGAAGCGGGGTCAGGGCGGTGGTGCGGGCCGCAGGGCCCGCACCACCGCCCAGACCACGGAGACGAACGGCACGGCCACGACGGCGCCGATCACCCCCGCGACGATGCTGCCCGCGATGACGGAGACGGCGACGACGAGGGGGTGCAGGCGCACCGCCCAGCTCATCACCAGGGGGTGCAGTACATGTCCCTCCAGTTGGCCGATGACGACGATGAGCACGAGGACGCCGACGGCGGTGAGCGGCCCGCGCCCGGCCAGCGCCACCACGGTGGCCACGCCCAGGGCGATCGGTGAGCCGACCAGCGGGACGAACGCGGCGAAGAACTCAAGCAGGGTCAGCGGCAGCGCGAGCGGCACCCGCAGCACCAGCAGGGCGATGCCGACGAGTACGGCGTTGACGGCGGCCACGATGATGATGCCCCGGGTGTACCCGGCGAACGTCCGCCAGGCGGCGCGCCCCGCCCGGTCCCATGCGCTCCGGGCGCCTACGGGCAGGAGCTCGCGACTGGTCCAGGCCCACAGCCGTTCGCCGGAATTGATGAAGAAGACGGAGGAGAAGAGCGCGAGCGCGCCCCCGGCGACCACTTCGACGAGGGTGCCCAGGCCGCTGAGCGCCCTGCTGGCCAGGTTGGAGCGGTTGGCCTGGATGTAGTTCACGATCTGCTGCTGGAGATGCGACAGGGCGCCGGGGCCGAGCCGGAAGGGCGGACGCTGGAGCCAGACCTCGATGCGGTGGATGCCGCCGCGGAACTCGTCGGCCAGCGTCGCCGACTCCTGGGCGACCGCGTTGCCCACCAGGGCCAGCAGCCCCAAGAACACACAGATGCTGCCGACCAGGCTCACGGCCACGGACAGGGGCCTGGGGAGCAGTCGGCTCAGCAGGTCGGTGAACGGGCGCAGCACCGAGGTGACGACCAGGCCCAGGAACAGGGCGACGGCGATCAGCTGGAAGCGGCCCAGGACGATGAAGACGCCGTAGACGACGATGCCGAGCACGATGAGCCGCCAGGCGTAGGCGGCGGCGATCCGCAGGGCGGGGACGACGACCGCGCTGACGGAGGCGGAGGCACGCGGATCCCGGGCGCGCTTGGGGATCCACACCGGGCGGGCGGACCGGGTGCCCTGCCCCGCGCCCCGCGCTCGGCGCGCCGGGCCCCGCCCGGCCGCCGGCCCGCCCGCACCCGCCACCGCGCCTCCCGTTGCCGGCCTCCGTCACCTCGGGTGCGCGTAAGGGCACCTCTAGTGCACGTTAGGGGCGATTCGGGCGGCGGGCGGGGTGTGCTGGGCCAAGGGGGTCAAGGTGCCGCCGTCGTGGTGACGGCCGTACGGGCGGCTCGTTCGACCAGTTTCACGCCGTCCGGCATGGACGCGTTGCCGTTGGAGAGGACCGCGACGAGGTAGTGGTGACCGCCGGCCGTGACACGTCCGACGCTGTTGATGTCCCACAGGTCGGTGGTGGTGCGCATGAGCCAGCCGTTCTTCAGCGCCCACCCGGAGTCGGCGGCGGCCGAGACGCCCCAGGACTGGTCGGCGGCGATCTCGGTCATCAGGGTGCCGATACGTCCTCGGGAGGCCGTGTCGAGCGGGGTCGGGCCGGAGCCGAAGACCGCGCGCAGCAGTCGTATCTGGTCGCCTGCCGTGGTCCGGGTGAGCCCCCAGCGGCCCGCGGTACCGGGCGTGGTCGAGGTCAGTCCCAGCCGCTTGTTCGCCGACGCCAGGCCGGGGGCGCCGCCGATGGAGTGCCACAGGGCGTTGGCCGCGTCGTTGTCGCTGTCCCGGATCATCACGTCCGCCAGCGCGCTCTCCCGCGCGGTGAGGGCGCGCCGGTGGTCACGCGCATGGAGCAGCAGCGAGGCGAGAATGTCGACCTTGACGATGCTCGCCGTGTCGTACGGCGTGTCGTCGCCGTAGACCACGGGTTCCCGGCCGCTGCCGTCCAGGTCGAGGACGGCGGCGGTCACGCGCGCCTCGGCCGGTGCCTGTACGGCCGTACGGAACGTGGAGCTGGAGCTGGGGGCGGCACCTGCCGCCAGGGCCGCCGGTGCGGCGCCGGCCAGAAGGGTCACCACCGTGGCCACGACGGCGAGGGGGCGGTTGAGCATGCGGGGCCTCGGCAGTTCAGGTCGGAGGGACACAGAACTGCGAACATAGACAAAATGCCCGGTCGGCGACGTGACCACCGCCACGAAAAGGGCGGTTCCGGGCAAATTGTGAGCAGAGCAACAGGGCCGCAGGGAGGCAGGTGTTCCGGGAGACGGAACACGGATTCCGTAGGCCTCATCCGGGCCTTTCCGGGGGAAGAATGTGACCAGAGTGACGGACCGACCCCTGGGAGGTGCCATGAGCACATCGGCGGAACCGCGGGTGAGTGGTCTGGAGGTCCGGTCCATCGACTACGTGCCGCTGGACGAGCGGCACGGCAAGCTGTGGCATCTGGGTCCGCTGTGGTTCATGTCGAACGCGCAGATCGCCACCCTGGCCGTGGGGCTGATCAGCATCACGGAGGGCGGCAATCTGATCTGGTCGCTGCTGGCGATCGTCGCGGGCACCGTGATCGGCACCTTCTTCATGGCCTTCCACTCGGCTCAGGGGCCGCAGCTGGGACTGCCGCAGATGATCCAGTCGCGGCCCCAGTTCGGATATGTCGGGGCGCTGCTGGTGTGGCTGTTCGCGTATGTGCAGTACGCGGGGTTCAACGTGTTCAACACCAGCCTGGCCGGTGAGGCGCTGGACTCCACCATCCACGGCGGCGTGAAGCTGTGGGTGATCGTGGTCACCGTGGTCGCGTTCGTCATCGCGCTGGTGGGCTACGACATCATCCACAAGGCCGAGCGGTTCCTGACCTACGCCTTCCTCGTCATCTTCGGGATCTTCACCGTCGGTGTCCTGGTCACCCTGCACTACCCGGCCGGCTCGTTCGACCTCGGCGCCTTCAAGTGGACGCCGTTCCTGGCCCAGTTCGGCGTGGTCGCCGGATACCAGATCAGCTGGGCCATCTACGTCTCGGACTACTCGCGCTACCTGCCGCCGGACGTGACGGTCCGCAAGACGTTCTACTGGACGTACTTCGGTTCGGCGCTCGGCGGTATCTGGCTGATGGTGCTCGGGACGCTGCTGGCCGCCTGGGCGGGCGACAGCTTCGACACGATCCCCTCGATCAACGCCGCCGGCGACAAGGTCTTCGACGGCTTCGGCGCGATCGTTCTGCTGTTCGCCGCCCTGGGCCTGATCTCCGTCACCGCGCTGAACATGTACGGCGGTTCACTGACGCTGATCAGCGCCATCGACTCGTTCAAGCGGGTGCGGCCGACGCTGGGCGTGCGTCTGATCACCATCGGTGTGACCGCGGCGCTCTCCCTGATCGGCGCGCTGGCGGCGACCTCGAACTTCCTGACGAACTTCAACAACTTCCTGCTGCTGGTGCTCTACCTGTTCATCCCGTGGACCTCGGTCAACCTGATGGACTACTACGTGGTGCGCCGCGGCCACTACGCGATCGCCGAGATCTTCAAGCCGAACGGCATCTACGGCCGTTGGGGATGGCAGGGGATCATCTCCTACCTCGTCGGGTTCGCGGTCATGATCCCGTTCTTCTCCGTCGGCACGCTCTTCGTCGGCCCCGCCGCCAAGGCCCTAGACGGCGCCGACATCTCGCTGTTCGTCGGGCTGCCGGTCTCGGCGCTGCTGTACTGGTGGCTGACTCGCTCGATCGACGTCGAGGCGGAGACCCGCATCGCCGAGGCGGAGGCCGCGGCCCTGGAGCAGGCGGCGCACGAGCACCGCGAGCCCTTCTAGCCGGGAGGCGTCACAGCCGGCCTTCCTCCAGGACGCGGACGAGGATCTCACCCCACCCCAGTCCCCGGGGGGCTTCGCCGCCGGCCTGCGGGACTGGGAGTTCAGGTCGCGTCGCCTGGCGCCACGGCGCCGGGGCGAGCGTGCCCTGCGGGAACGAGCCGTGGCGGCGGGAGGAGTTCACCGACGCCCTTGCCGACGCGTTCCTGCTGCGGCACGCCGGGCCGGCATCGGCCCGGTGAGTCATCCGCGCTCAGTACGCGGAGTTGACGTTGTCGATCGAGCCGTAGCGGTGGGCGGCGTAGTTGGCGGCCGCGGTGATGTTGGCCACCGGGTCGGTGACGCTGCGCGCGGTGCCGTTGACGTGGTACGCGTTGAAGGTGGGGTCGATCACCTGGAGCAGGCCCTTGGAAGGGGTGCCCTTCTGCGCGTTGACGTCCCAGTTGTTCTGGGCGGAGGGGTTGCCGCCGGACTCGCGCATGATGTTGCGCTTGAGGCCGTCGTAGCTGCCCGGAATGCCCTTGGACTTCATGATCTGGAGGGACTGCTTGATCCAGCCGTCGAGGCTGTTCGAGTAGCCGGACTTCTGGCTGTTGTTGCTGGAGGCCGTGACCGCGGTGGAGGTGTGCGCCTGCGTCGCTTCGGCGGCCTGCGCGGTCGTCGGCATGAGGGTGAGGGCTGCCGCCGCGGCACCGGTGGTGGCGAGGCCGGTGAGGCCGATGGTGCGGAGGCGAGCAATGCGGGTGCGAGTGGTCATGGTCATGTGAACGAATCTCCGGTGGGGACGGCGTCGGCGCCGGCCGCTGTGTGCGGCGGCGTGGGGCGGAGCCCCGTACAACCGGCGGGAGTGGGTGGACCCGGCGGGGATCCGCTCGGTCCATCGCCCGTCTCCCGGCGACGACAGCAATGGTTAGCGGTCCCCGGAGTAGGACGCAATGATGTGACGTACTACGTAACTTCGTATAAACCGGCGAAATGCACCTTTTGATGAGGCTTGCACGGTGTTCAGGGCGTTTTCCGTCTACTACCTCCGATAGGATGTGATCTGGCTCCTATGGGTGGCGTCACGCCTCCGGGGCCATTCGGAGGGAGAAAACCGAGCGATCCGCCATGATCACCGAGGGGGCCCGAAGGGGTTCAGAGGGGTCCGGAGGGGTGTCGGAGATGGGGTGTCGGAGAGGGGTGTCGGGGAGGAGCCGCCCGCACAGCTCGCGTACAGCCCGCCGGGAGAACATCTCCGATCCGTCATCCGCACGCCCAACGGCAACGGCAACGGCAACGGCAACGGGCTGATCCGCCGGCACCACCTGACGTCACCCCACCACCGGCAGTTCCTCCCCCAGCGGCTTCCACCGCAGGTGAACGCTCTCCCCCACTGAGTCCGCCCGCAGCAGGGACAGGCGGGGGCGAACGGCGTCGGTGCGTGCGCTGGGCGGCTTGCGGCGGCCGGCCCCGAACTGGACGGGCCAGTCGGCGGCCGGGCCCCGGTAGTCCTGGTCGGCGGCCGCGTGCAGGGTCCAGTGCGGGTCGTACAGATGGGTGCGCCCTACGGCGCACAGGTCGGCGCGGCCCGCCAGCAGGATCGAGTTCACGTCGTCGTAGGAGGCGATGGCGCCGACCGCGATCACGGCCGCGCCGCTCCCGGCGGCCACCTCGTGGCGGATCCGGTCGGCGAAGGGGGTCTGGTAGGAGCGGCCGTAGGCGGGGCGCTCGTCCTTGGTGACCTGGCCGGTGGAGACGTCGATGGCGGCCGCGCCGTGCGCGACGAAGGCGCGGGCGATCTCCACGGCGTCGTGCTCGGTGTTGCCGTCGGGGGCCCAGTCGGTGGCGGAGATCCGTACGGTCATCGGCCGCTCGGCGGGCCAGACGGCGCGGACCGCGTCGAAGACCTCCAGGGGGTAGCGCAGCCGGTTCTCCAGCGAGCCGCCGTACTCGTCGGTGCGCTGGTTCGCCAGGGGCGACAGGAAGGAGGAGAGCAGGTAGCCATGGGCGCAGTGGAGTTCGAGGAGGTCGAAGCCGGCCTCGGCGCCGCGGCGGGCCGCCTCGACGAACTCGGCGGTGATGAAGTCGAGTTCGGTGCGGGTGAGCTCACGGGGGACGGGCGATCCAGGGCCGTACGGCAGCCCGGACGGGCCCACGACCTCCCAGTTGCCGTCGGGAAGCGGTTCGTCCATGCCCTCCCACATGAGACGGGTCGAGCCCTTGCGGCCGGAGTGGCCGAGCTGGAGGCCGATGCGGGCGGTGCTGCGGTCGTGGACGAACGAGACGATCCGCTGCCAGGAGCGGAGCTGTTCGTCGTTCCACAGGCCGGTGCAGCCGGGGGTGATACGGCCCTCGGGCGAGACGCACACCATCTCCGTCATCACCAGACCCGCCCCGCCCATCGCCTTCGAACCCAGATGGACCAGATGGAAGTCACCGGGCACGCCGTCGACGGCGGAGTACATGTCCATCGGGGAGACGACCACCCGGTTCTTCAGTTCCAGACGCCCGATGCGGAACGGCTGGAACATCGCGGGCGCCTCGGTGTTCAGCCCCTGCGCCGAGGCGAACGCGGCGTCGACGCGGTCGGCGAACTCCCGGTCCCGGGTGCGCAGGTTGTCGTAGGTGATACGGCGCGAACGGGTCAGGAGGTTGAAGCAGAACTGGGTGGGTTCCTGACCGGCGTACATGCCGATGTTCTCGAACCACTCCAGGGATGCCTGCGCGGCCCGCTGGGTGGACTCCACCACCGGGCGGCGCTCGCTCTCGTAGGCGGTCAACGCACCTTCCGTGTCGGGGTGTTCGTGCAGACAGGCGGCCAGGGCGAGGGCGTCCTCCATGGCCAGCTTGGTGCCGGAGCCGATGGAGAAGTGGGCGGTGTGGGCGGCGTCGCCGATGAGGACGAGGTTGCCGTGGTGCCAGTTCTCGTTGCGGACGGTGGTGAAGTTCAGCCACTTGGAGTTGTTGGCGAACACCTGGTGGCCGCCGAGTTCCTCGGCGAACAGCCCCCGGATCCGGGCCACGGCCTGCTCGTCGGAGACACCCGGCGCGAACACGGTGTCCGCCGTGACGTCGAAGCCGGCCCGGCGCCAGACGTCCTCGTGCATCTCCACGATGAAGGTCGAGCCGGTGTCGGAGTAGGGGTAGCCGTGCACCTGCACGACCCCCCACTCGGTGTCCTTGACGAAGAACTGGAAGGCCTCGAAGACCCGGTCCGTGCCCAGCCACATGTACTTGCTGCGCCGCCGGTCCAGGGAGGGGCGGAAGGCGTCCGCGTGGGCCGCCCGGACGGCCGAGTTGACGCCGTCCGCGCCGACGACGAGGTCGTGCGAGGCGCGCAGCTCGGCCACCTCGGGTGCCGGGGTCGAGAAGTGCAGGATGACGCCCAGCTCCCGGCAGCGCTCCTGGAGGAGGTGCAGCAGTTCCTTGCGGCTCATGGCGGCGAAGCCCTGGCCGCCGACGGTGTGGCTCTCGCCCCGGTAGTGGATGTCGATGTCCGTCCAGCGGGCGAAGCGGCGGGCCATGGCCTCGGAGAAGACGGTGTCGGCGTTCTCGATGCCGCCGAGTGTCTCGTCGGAGAACACCACGCCGAAGCCGAAGGTGTCGTCGGGGGCGTTGCGCTCCCACACGGTGATCTCGTGGGCGGGGTCCAGCTGCTTCAGCAGCGCCGCGAGGTAGAGCCCTCCCGGGCCACCGCCGATGATCGCGATCTTCAAGGGAGTTCCTCTCACCGCTCAGCGGTCTGTTCGGCTTCGATGATCTTGCGGAGCGCGAACCGCTGGAGTTTTCCGCTGGTGTTGCGCGGCAGGGCGTCGTGGAAGCGGACGTCACGCGGGTACTTGTAGGGCGACAGGACCTGTTTGACGTGGTTCTGGATCTCCTTGGCCTTCGCCGGGTCCCCGGTGACACCCTCGCGCAGGACCACGAAGGCGCAGACGACCGAGCCGCGTTCGGGATCGGGGCGCGCCACGACCGCCGACTCGACGACGTCCGGGTGGGTGTCGATGGCGGCCTCCACCTCGGGGCCGCCGATGTTGTACCCGGAGGAGACGATCATGTTGTCGCTGCGGGCGTGGTAGTGGAAGTAGCCGTCCTCGTCGCGGTGGAAGATGTCGCCGGTGACGTTCCAGCCGTTGACGACGTAGTCCTGCTGGCGCCTGTCGTCGAGATAGCGGCAGCCGACCGGGCCGATGACGCCGAGCCGTCCCGGCTCACCCGGGCCGAGCTCCTCGCCGTCGAGACCGAGGATCGTGGCGCGGTAACCGGGCACGGGACGCCCGGTGGCGCCGGGCCGGATGTCGTCGCCGGCGGCGGAGATGAAGATGTGCAGCAACTCGGTCGCGCCGATGCCGTCGATCACCTTCAGCCCGATCCGGTCCCGCAGTTCCTGCCAGGTGGTGAGCGGTATGTGCTCGCCCGCCGACACCCCGACCCGGACGCTGCCCAGCTGCCCTTCCCTGCCTTCGCGGACGATCGCCTTGTAGGCGGTGGGCGCGGTCGCGAGGACGGTGACGCCGTGTTTCTCGACGAGGTCGGCGAGCTGGGCCGGGGTCGCCGTCTCGGTCAGCAGGGCGCAGGCGCCAGCCCGCAGCGGGAAGACGACCAGCATGCCGAGGCCGAAGGTGAAGGCGAACGGCGCGGTGCAGGCGACCAGGTCGTCCTCGCGCAGCCCCAGCAGGTGGCGGCCGAAGGTGTTGTCGATGGACAGGATGTCCCGGTGGAAATGCATCGTGATCTTGGGGACGCCGGTGCTTCCTGAGGTGGGGCCGAGCAGCGCCACGTCGTCGGCGGCCGTCTCCACGTCCCTGAACTCGCCGGACTTGGCGGCGCACCGGGCCACCAGGTCGTCGGGGCCGGGTCCGCCGTACTCGACCAGTGTCAGGGCGGGCAGGACGGTGTGGAGCTCGTCGGTGAAGCGGTGGTCCACCAGGGCGACGGCGGGCTCGGTGCGGTCGGCGATCGGGGTGATCTCGCGGGCGCGCAGGGCGGCCATCGTGGTGACCACGACCCCGCCGGCCTTCAGGACGCCGAGCCAGCAGGCCACCGTCCAGGGGGTGTTGGGCGCGCGCAGCAGGACGCGCCGGCCGGGTACCAGGCCGAGGTCCTCGGTGAGGACCTGGGCGACCTGGTTGGCGCGGGTGCGTAGTTCGCCGTACGTCCACAGCTCCCCGGCGGGGGTGCGCAGGGCCGGGCGGTCGGGACCGTGGCGTTCGACGGCCCTGTCGATGAGCTCGGTGGCCGCGTTCAGGCGGGCCGGATAGCTCAGTTCGGGCGTGCTGAACTCGATCGTGGGCCACAGTTCGGCGGGCGGGAGATGGTCCCGGGCGAAGGTGTCCAGGTGCGAGGTCGGTGAGAGCGGAACAGCCAACGTGGGGTTCCTTCCGGGAGCCCGCCGGTGGAATGCGGCGGGCGGTCAGGCGGGGCGGATCATGCCCTCCTGGACGACTGTGGCCAGGTGACGGTGGTCGCGGGTGAAGAAGCGTCCGGTGCCGAGGCCGCGGCCCGCGTCGGCGGCCACCGCTTCCTGGGCGTAGAGCAGCCAGTCGCCCACCGGTGCGGGACGGTGGAACCACATGGCGTGGTCGAGGCTGGCGGTGACCAGGCCGGGGTCGGCCCAGGCCAGGCCGAGGACCCGCAGGACGGGTTCGAGGATCGTGTAGTCGCAGACGTAGGCGAGGGCGGCGAGGTCGCGCTGGGCGTCGGTGAGGCCCTCCACGGGGCGCAGCGCGTCGAACGGCCGTAGCCAGACCGCCTGGTGGGGCAGCCGCTCGCCCTCGACGGTGAGGTAGACGGGGCCGGGGACGTGGCGCATGTCGAAGCCGCGGCCGCCGCGCCAGTAGGCCTTGGACTCGGCGGTCATGGTGCCGCCGGTGCGCTCGGCGAGGTACTCGGCCGAGCTGGGCAGGGTCTCGGGGCCGGGGATCTCTCCGGCGAACTCGGCCTGGAAGGAGCCGCCCGGCTCCCCCGCCGCGAAGTTGGCGAGGCAGACGTAGAGCACCTTGCCGTTCTGGTAGCCGCGTACCTGGCGGGTGCTGTAGCCGCGGCCGTCTCGCACCACCTCCACCTCGTAGCGGACCTCGGCGCCGATGTCGGCCGGGCGCAGGAAGTAACTGTGCATCGAGTGCAGCGACTTGCCGTCGGTCACCGAGCGCATCGCGGCCGCGGCGGCCTGGGCGACGAGGTCGCCGCCGTAGGCCTTCGGCCAGGGGCAGGGCTGGGTGGTCGCGGTGAAGGCGAGGTCGAAGTGCTCGGGCGTGGCGGCCTTGAGGGTGAGGGCCGCGGTGACGATCGCGGAGGTCGGGGCGGCGGTCATCGGTTCAGCCAGTCGCGCAGGTCGGTGTCGGCCACGTCGGGCAGGTTCACCACGATGTTCTCCGGGGTCCGGGTGGTCATCCACACCAGCGGCTTGCTCCGGGACAGGTTGCACTCGACGTGCGGCATGAAGGGCGGGACGAAGACCCAGTCGCCCTCCGTCATGTCGACGTAGTCCTCGAACTTCTCGCCGAAGTAGATCCGGGCCCGGCCCGAGAGGACGTATCCGCCGGTCTCGGCCTCGCCGTGGTGGTGGGTGACCGAGCGGTAGCCGGGCTCGTTGCTGACCTTGCCGTACCAGAGGCGGCGGGCCGGGGTGTGCTGGGCGCTGACACCCGACACCCGGACGGCGCCGCCCGAGTCGGCGGTGTTCACGTCCTCCTGACCGGCCCGGGTGACGACGGGCGCGACGATACCGCTGGGCAGCCGGTACATCTCGCTGTCGCCTTCGAGTCGGTACTTGCTGAGGTCGGGCTCCATGGAACAGCTCCGTTTCCGTGGGCTTGCCGGGATCGTCGGCCTGTCGGGGTCGTCGGCGCGTCGGAGGCGTCGGGGTCGTCGGCGCGTCGGAGGCGTCGGCGCGTCGGAGGCGTCGGCTTGTCGGGTGCTTCGGCTTGTCGGGTGCGGAAGAGGACGGCGCGATATCTCGTATCTTTCACGGTCGTCATTTATTGTCAATACGACCGGCCGTGCGGCCGGAGCCGGACACCACCGAACCGGAGGCCTCATGACTCCCGTCGCCGTGAACCCGCCCGAACTGCCCGCCCCGAGCGGCTACTCGCACGGAACGCTCGCGGGGAACACGCTCCACCTGGGCGGCCAGACCGCGCTCGACGCCGACATGAAGATCGTCCCGGGTGGCATCGTCGAGCAGTTCCGCCAGGCGTTCGGCAATGTGCTCACCACGCTGCGGGCGGCGGGCGGCGAGCCGGCGGACCTGGTGAGCGTGACGATCTATCTCACCGACATCCCCGACTACCAGGCCCACGGCAAGGAGATCGGCAAGGTGTGGCGGGAGCTCGCGGGGCCCGTGTATCCGGCGATGGCGGGCATCGGCTGCACCGCGCTCTGGCAGCCGGAGGCGATGATCGAGATCCTCGGGGTGGCCGTGATCCCGGAGGAACGGCTGATCAGGCCGTAGGCCTAGGCAGTGTGGATGACCGCCAGGGCGTGTTCGCGGGCGGGCGCCCGGAGCGTCCTGTCGAGTTCTTCGAAGAGCGCGCCGGCGGTCTCGCCGCGCCAGCCCCGCGGCAGCAGGGAGAGCGGCAGGCCGGGGTCGCGGTACGGGAGCCGGCGCCATTCGGTGAGCATCGGCAGATAGATCCCGAACGCCTCCTGCGGCGCTGTCCCGCCCGCGGCGGCGCGCTCGCGCACCGGCGCGTACCGTGCGAGGAAGTCCGCGTAGAGCGCGGTGAGCTCGTCGAGGTCCCACCACTCACGGACCTTCGCCGACAGATCGCCGAAGGCGAAGTGGTCGCCGGTGAAGATGTCGACGTACGGGGTCAGTTCGAGGCGTTGCAGGGTGCGGCGGGTCTCGTCGGCGAGGATGCCGGGGGCCACCCACACGCCGGGGGCGGCGGTGCCGAAGCCCAGCCGGGTCAGGGCCGTGCGCAGGGCGTGCCGCTTGTCGCGCTCGGACTCGGGCACCGAGAAGACGACGACGAGCCACCCGTCGTCGGCCGCGGCCCGGTTCCGCTCGAAGATGCGTATGTCGCCCTCCGCCAGCACCTCCAGCGCGGTGTCGGCGACCGCGTATCCGGCGGCCCCCTCGTGGCGCTCGCTCCGCAGCACCCCGCGCCGCTTCAGCCGGGAGACCGCCGACCGGACGGCCTGACCCTCGACACCGAGGTCGGCCATGAGGCGTATCACCGAGGCCACGGAGAGCCAGTTGTGCTCACCGCGCGCGTACAGCCCGAAGAGGGTGATGATCAGCGGGCCCAGCCGGCTGTCCCGGCCGCCCGCGCCGACGGCGGACGACGGCTCGGCCTCCGCTGTCATGTCCACCCACCTCCGGCCACTGTCACCCCTCTGATCGCCAAGCAGCCTACCGCGCATGCCGGCACGCCACCGGCGCTGTGGATCGCCGCCCCTGGCGGTGCGGACCGCCACACGCCGACGGTGCCGACCCATCGCACCCCGGCCGCGCGGACCACCGCCCCGCCCGTACGGACCGCCGCATTCCGACGATGCGGACCACCGTCCCCGCCCGTGCGGACCGTGGCTCCCCCGGTCGCGTGCTCGTCCCGCGCTGCGCGTCGGCGCCGTGCGGCACATCGTGGTGGTACGGCGCGGGAAGCGGCGTATCGCACGCCTTGCCTGGGCAGAACGAGTGACCTGTGCGGGCCGAGCGCGAGAGACTGCGTGGCGCCCGCACCGGGCATCGTGTTCTTCCGCGCCACCATTGCCTCAGATGCCTCTGTCGCCATCTCTGTTGGGGAGTCCGACATGACCACACCCCGGGACCTGTTCATCGTCACCGTGTACGACGCCGCAGGCCGGTCCGTCGAGCAGGGCGACCTCTCGCTGGCGCTCGCGGGAGCCGAACTGGTCGATCTCCTCGGCGCCGGGGCGGTCACCCTCGACGACGAGATCGTCGTGCCCGCTTCCCAGGGCGGGACGGGCGACCGGCTCCTCGACGAGGCGGCGGCGGCGCTGAAACGCGAGGCACCGTACGAGTCGGTCGAGGACTGGCTGTGGCGCCGGGGGCGTGGCCTGTCCGCCGCCTATCTCGCCGAACTGGAGGAGGACGGGACGGTCACCCGGCAGCGGCGGCGCTGGCTGCCGCTGCCGACCGGGCGGACGGCGCCCGCCGACTCGCCCGAGCATGCCCGGGCGCGTGACCGCTGGACGTCGGGTGAACCGGTGCTCGCCGCCTTCGCGGCCGCCGTCGGCATCCAGGACGAGACGCCCAAGGACCTCGCGAGCACCGTCTCCGACGCGACCGTGACGGTGGTCGCCGCCGTGGACGGTGCCGTCACGGAGCTGGCCGCCGTCCGCCAGCGGCGGGAGATCGAGGACGCGGCCTTCGACAACGTGTGGCGCGGCCTCTAACGGTCGACGTACGCGGCTGCCCGCCACTGGGTGGCCTTCCCGGTGGGCCCGACCGCGAACCACTTGCCGTCGAGGCCCTGGCCGTTCGGATGGCCCGGCTCGCTGTCGCCCGAGAAGCGGCGGACGGGCCGGCCGCCGGGTCAGGTGTCGTCGAGGTAGTCGCGCAGTACCTGGGAGCGGGAGGGGTGACGGAGCTTGGTCATCGTCCTGGCCTCGATCTGCCGGATGCGTTCGCGGGTCACGCCGTAGACGACGCCGATCTCCTCCAGGGTGCGGGGGCGGCCGTCGGTGAGTCCGTAACGGAGCGCGATGATCCCGGACTCGCGGGCGGTCATGTCGGTGAGCAGGTCGCGGATGGTCTCCTGGAGGAGGTGGTGGGTGACCGCCTCCCAGGGCGCGGGCGCGTCGGTGTCCTCGATGAGGTCGCCGAACTCGCCGTCGCCCTCCTCGCTCAGCGTGGCGTGCAGGGAGACGGGTTCCCTGGTGTAGGCGTCGAGTTCGACGAGTCGTTCGACCGAGATCTCGGCTTTCGCGGCGACGTCCTGCGGGGTCGGCAGGACGCCTGTCTCCTGGATGAGTTCCCGGCGCGCCCGGGCCACCCGGTTGATGATCTCCACGGTGTGGACCGGGATCCGTATGGTGCGGCTCTGGTCGGCCAGGGCGCGGGTGACCGCCTGTTTGATCCACCAGGTCGCGTACGTGGAGAACTTGAAGCCCTTGGCGTAGTCGAACTTCTCCACCGCGCGGATGAGACCGGCGTTGCCTTCCTGGACGAGGTCGAGGAAGTCCAGGCCCCGGCCGGTGAAGCGCTTGGCGACCGACACGACCAGGCGGAGGTTGGCCTCGGTGAGGTGGGCCTTGGCCCGGTGGCCGTCCTCGGCGAGCAGGAGCAGCTCCTCCCGTGGATGCCGGTTCCCGCCCTCCGCCAGGAGCCGTTGCGCGTACAGGCCGGCCTCGACGCGCTTGGCGAGGTCCACCTCCTGCTCCGCGGTGAGCAGCCGGACCCGGGCGATGACGCGCAGGTAGTCCTTCACGGGGTCGGTGCTGCCGCCCTCCGCCGGGAGCCGTGGTGGGGGGCCGTCGGTCTCGTCGTCGAACGGGGACAGCGCCCGCGCCGTCATGGCTTCGACGGCTTCGCTCGGGGCGAGGCTCATATCGTCTCCTCCAGCAGCGCACCGAGATACCTGCCGGTGCGCGATCCCGGGTGGACCGCGATCTGTTCCGGGGTGCCCGCGGCGATCACCTGTCCGCCCCGGCGGCCCCCGTCCGAGCCGATGTCGCCCGGAGAGTCGGCCGTCTTGACGAGGTCGAGGTGGTGCTCGGTGACAACGAACGTGTTCCCGCCGTCGGCGAGTCGATGCAGGGCGGCCGGCAGGCGTTCCCCGTCGGCGGAGTGCGGACCGGTGGTGGGTTCGTCGAGCACCTGGAGAGTGCGGCGCGGTGGTCCGACGGCGATCGCCGGGGACAGTCCCTCGATGGTGTCGGTGTCGGGCTTGTCGAGCTGTCCGAGGAATTGCCGTGCGTATGCGGACAGCGATTCCACAGATTTCCGCCGCCTTTCCGTGAATACGGTGTCGAACGCCAGGCTCGACTTACCCGCCGGACCGGAAACTCCCGTGAATACGACGAGCGACCTCCTGGGCAATTCCACGGAGACATCGCGAAGGCGGTGCCGGCAGGTGCCTTTGACGCGGAGTCGATTGCTCACTCATTCAAGGTTACCACCGCAAATCTGCCGTATACGGCCGCCCCGGAGCCGCCTTCTCATGTGAGGAACATCGCGCTTGACAGGTCTTTTCACGGTGTGCGCAAAAATCCGCACGCGGGTGCCGACCATTTCGGTCACGGAGCCCACGTGCCGCATGCGTCCCGGCGGTTCACCCCCGTACCCTCGTTCAGGACACGCCGCCCGGCAGCCGAGAACGAGAGGAATCCGTATGCGGATCGCGATCCTGGACGACTACCAAGGCGTGGCCCTGAGCCTGGCCGACTGGGATTCGCTGGGGGCCGACGTGCACGTCTTCGGGGATGCCTTCGAGGACGAGGAGGCGGTCGTGGCGGCGCTCGCCGAGTACGAGGTGGTGGTCGCCATGCGGGAACGGACCCGCTTTCCGGCCTCGACGCTCGGCAGACTGCCGCACCTGAAGCTGCTCGTGACCACCGGGCCGGTCAACGCGGCGATCGATCTGGACGCGGCACGCCGGGCGGGGATCACCGTCTGCGGTACAGGCTATTTCGGATACCCGACGGTCGAACTCACCTGGGCGCTCATCCTCTCCGCGGCCCGTATGGTCCCGCAGCAGGTGGACTCCGTACGCCGGGGCGGCTGGCAGGAGGGTCTGGGGACGAGCCTCAGGGGCGCCACCCTCGGGATCCTCGGCCTCGGCCGGCTCGGGACCGAGGTCGCGGAGATCGGGCGCGCCTTCGGTATGCGGACCATCGCCTGGAGCCGGAACCTGACGCCCGCCGACGCGCAGGCGAAGGGAGCGGAGTACGTCTCGATGGACGAACTGTTCGCCCGCTCCGATGTGCTGAGCATTCATCTGGTACTCAGCGAGCGCAGCCGGGGCCTGGTCGGTGAGCGCGAACTGGGCCTCATGAAACCGACGGCGATCCTGGTGAACACCTCGCGCGGGCCCCTGGTGGACGAGGCGGCACTGATCGACGCGTTGACCGGGAAGCGGATCGCGTCGGCGGCGCTGGACGTCTTCGACCAAGAACCCCTGCCCGCCGGCCACCCGCTGCGCACCCTGCCGAACGCCGTGGTCACTCCCCACATCGGCTATGTCAGCCGGGATCTGTACGAGGTGTTCTACCGGGACGCGGTCGAGGACATCGCGGCCTGGAGCGCCGGGACGCCCGTGCGCACGCTGTTCTGACGCCCTGATCCCGTGCGAGGCCGGCCTGCCGGCCTCGCACGGGCAGGCGGTTCAGGACGGCAGCGTCCAGCTCTGGTTGGCGGAACCCGAGCACGACCAGATCTGAAGTCGGGTGCCGTTGGCCGAGCTGGGGCCGGTCGCGTCGAGGCACTTGCCCGACTGCGGGTTGACCAGGGAGCCGTTCGCGCCGGGCTGCCACACCTGGGAGCCGGTGCCGTTGCAGTCGTAGAGCTGCACCTTGGCGCCGTTGGCGGTGGAAGCCCCGGTCACGTCCATGCACTTGCCGAGCGAGCTCACAGTCCCGGCCGTGGAGACCGTCCAGTTCTGCGCGCTGGTGCCGTTGCAGTCGTAGAGCTGTACGGCGGTGCCGTTGGCGGTGGCGGCGCCTGCCACGTCCACGCACTTGCCGCCGTAGCCGTGGATCGGACCGGTGGTGTTCGTGGGCGGGGTGACCGGACCGGACTGGCCGGACGCCCACTTGATCTCCTGGAGCAGGAGCTGGTTCTGCTGGGCGCTCCCGAACGTCGAGGACAGGGTGGTGTTGGTCGCGTAGTCCATCGCGTTGTGGCCGAAGTTGTTGTAGACCATCTTGTAGTTGCGGTTGGACCAGACGATCGGGTAATAGCCGCTGTACCAGGTCTGGTTGGGGTCGGTGCCGACCGGGAAGGTGGACGGGGCCATCGAGGCGAGGATGTCGATGGCGGGGTTCTGCCGCAGGTCGTTCTGCCAGCTGTACCACTCGCTGACCGAGGACGTGATGGTGGCCGGGAGGTTCGCGGTCGCGGGGTGGGTGGGGTCGTCGATCTGGAGGGTCTCCGCGGTCGGGCCCCAGCTGTTGGTCTTGAAGGTGCCGGTACCGAGGAACGTGTTGTGGTACCAGGGCCAGTCGCTGGTGTTGTCGTTGTACGCCGAGACGTGGAAGCCGATGAATCCGCCGCCGCCCGCCACGTAGTTCTGGAAGGCGGACTGCTGCGAGGCGGTGTGCGGGTAGTCGTCGAGGAACATGACCACCTGGTAGTTGGCGAGCGTCGCGGTGTTGAGCCGGCTCCAGTCCGTGGTCTGGGTGTAGGTGAAGCCGTTCTGGGCGCCGGCCTGCGGGAACCAGGTGCTGGCCTCGTGGTCGAAGCTGATGTGCGCCGCGTCGTATGTGCCGTCGTAGAAGGCGATCACATTGACGGGCGCGGCGGCCCGGGCGGTGCCTGCGGGTGCGGCCTGGACGCCGAGCACCACGGCGACCAGGGCGAGGAGTCTCAACAGGGTGCGGGGCCAGGCCATGTTCGGGTGGGGGGTGATCATGCCAGGACCTTCCTCATACGTGAACGCCGGAAGACATACGTAGACGTGCCGCATTGAAGGCCCTGGTCCGTGGACATGTCAATGGTTCAGACCAAACATCGGTGAGCGTCCTTTCGGCGGGATCCGGGACGCGCGCCTCCCGGCCGGTCCGCGCTCACGCCGTGCGGAAGCGGTTGATGGCCGGCTCGTGTCGTTTCCGCAGTTCGGGGTCGGTGACGCCGAGGCCCTCCCGCGGGGCCAGGCACAACACACCGACCTTCCCGTGGTGGTGGTTGCGGTGGACATCGGTGACGGCCCGGCCGGTGTCGGTCAGCGGGTAGGTGCGCGAGAGGGTGGGGTGGATGCGGCCCTTGACGACGAGCCGGTTGGCCTCCCAGGCCTCCCGGTAGTTGGCGAAGTGGGAACCGATGATCCGCTTGAGGTGCATCCAGAGGTAGCGGTTGTCGAACTCGTGCCGGTAGCCGGAGGTGGAGGCGCAGGTGACGATCGTGCCGCCCCTGCGGGCCACGTAGACGGACGCGCCGAAGGTCTCCCGGCCCGGGTGCTCGAAGACGATGTCCACGTCGTCGCCGCCGGTCAGTTCACGGATGCGCTTGCCGAACCGCTTCCACTCCCGCTGGTCCTGGGTCTCCTCGTCGCGCCAGAACCGGTAGTTCTCCGCGCCGCGGTCGATGATCGCGTCGACGCCCATCGCCCGGCAGATCTCCGCCTTCTGCTCGCTGGAGACCACGCAGATCGGTGTCGCGCCGCCCGCCAGCGCGTACTGGGTGGCGTACGAGCCGAGGCCGCCGCCCGCGCCCCAGATCAGCACGGTGTCGCCGACCTTCATGGCGGCGCCGTTGCGCGAGACGAGCTGACGGTAGGCGGTGGAGTTGACCAGGCCGGGGGCCGCGGCCTCCTCCCAGGTCAGGTGCCCGGCCTTGGGCATCAGCTGGTTGGCCTTCACCAGCGCCAGCTCGGCCAGCCCGCCGTAGTTGGTCTCGAAGCCCCAGATCCGCTGCTCCGGGTCGAGCATGGTGTCGTCGTGGCCGGCCGCGTCCTCCAGTTCGACGGACAGGCAGTGCGCGACCACCCGGTCACCGGGCCGCCAGCGGCGCACCCCGGGCCCGGTGCGCAGGACCACACCGGACAGGTCGGAGCCGATCACGTGGTAGGGCAGATCGTGCCGGGCGGCCGGGCCGCCGGTGCGGGCGTAGCGTTCGAGGAAGGCGAAGGTCGGCACGGGCGAGAACAGCGCGCTCCACACCGTGTTGTAGTTGACGGAACTCGCCATCACGGCGATCAGGGCCTCGCCGGGGCCGGGCTCCGGTGTCGGTACGTCGGCGATGTGCAGGGCCTTGGCGGGTTCGCGGTCGCCGACCGGGACACCGTCGAACATGTGCTGCTCGTCCTTGCGCAGCACGGCGGCCCGGTAGGACTCCGGTACCGGCAGGGACGCGAAGTCACGTGACAGCGCGTCGGGGGACTCGATCGCGGCGGCCAGGTCGGTCATCACCACAGGCTTCCTTCGGTCGGGGGGCGTGCTCGGGGACGGTTCGGTCAGGCGCCGCGTCCCGGACCCGTGCCGAAGGCCGCCAGGTCCTCGGTCAGCGCCCGGACCACCCCGGCCTGCTGCTCGGCCAGGTAGAAGTGGCCTCCGGGGAAGTCGCGCAGGATGAAGGCGCCCTCGGTGTGATCGCGCCACTCCTCGGCCTCGGCGAGGGTGACCTGCGGGTCGTCGTCGCCGACGAGCACACTGATCGGGCAGCGCAGCCGTGGCCCCGGCAGGTACCGGTAGGTCTCCACCGCCGTGTAGTCACCGCGGACGGCCGGCATGATCATCTGGATGACGTCCGCGTCGAGGAGCAGTCGCTCGTCGGTGCCGTTGAGACGGCGGATCTCGGCGACGACACCGGCGTCGTCCATCGAACGGACCCCGCGGTCGTGCACCTTGGGCGGGGCGGTGCGGCCGGACGCGACGAGCCCCAGCAGGTCGAGCGAGGAGCGCCGCTCGATCCGGCGGGCCACCTCGAACGCCACGCAGGCGCCCATGCTGTGCCCGAACAGCACCAGCCGGCGCGGCGCCAGGGACTCCAGCACGGTGAGGATCTCGTCGGCCAGTCGGTGGATCGACGTGCGGGGCGGTTCGGCGCGCCGGTCCTGGCGGCCCGGGTACTGTACGGACAGGACGTCGGCGGCGGGGGCCAGCGCGTCGGCGAGCGGCCGGAAGTAGCTGGCGGAGCCACCCGCGTGCGGGAAGCAGATCAGCGACAGGTCGGTGTGCCGGGTCGCCGGCCGGTAGCGGCGGATCCAGAGTTCCGGTGCGGTCAGGGTGTCGGTCATCCCCGTAGTCTCCGTGTGCGGTGAGGCCGTCGGCGGGTGGTCGGGGGCGGGACGCCGTGCGTGCCCACCGGAGGCCTCCGGTGGGCATCCGCCCGGTGTCCTGCGGGTCAGCCGGTGACCCGGACGGGCAGTTCGGCCAGGCCGCGCATGATGATGTTGGGCACCCGGGCCGGGCTGTCGGTGACCGGCTCCAGGTCGAGGGCGGCCAGGGCGGACACCGCGGCCTGCGCGGTGAGCCGGGCCAGCGGGGCGCCGACGCAGAAGTGGATACCGAGGCCGAAGCCCAGGTTGCGGCCGGCGGGCCGGTCCAGCCTCAGCTCGTCGGGGTCGTCGTACACGTCCGGATCGTGGCTGGCGGCGCCGATCATCAGCATGACCTGCTCGCCCGGCTGTACGGTGTGCCCGGCGATCTCGGCCTCGGCCAGGGCGACCCGGGAGATCATCTGCACCGGCGTGTCGAAGCGCAGCATCTCCTCGACCGCGGCGGGCACCTGGCCGGGACGGGCGCGCAGCCAGTCCCGCTGGTCGGGGCGGCCCAGCAGCGCCAACATGCCGTTGCCGATCAGGTTCACGGTGGTGGCGTACCCCGCGGAGAGCAGCAGGGTGCAGGTGACCTCCAGCTCCTCCGGGGTCAGCGTGTCGCCGCCCTCCTCGACGGCGACCAGTTCGCTGATCAGGTCGGTGCCCGGCTTCGCCCGGCGCTCCTCGGCCAGTTCGCCGATGTACCGGTACAGCTCGGCGCGGGCGTTGTCGCGTTTGGCGATCTCCTCGGGCCCGAGCAGGAAGCTCGGGTCCAGGCCGCGGGCGATGTCGCCGGACAACTCGTCGAAACGGGCCGCGTGCTCGGCCGGGACGTCCAGGAGCGCGTTCTGCATCCGGCCGGGCAGCGGGTGCGCCACCGCGCTCATCAGGTCGATCGGGCCGTCGCCGGCCTCGGCGCGCGCGGTCTCGATCAGCTCGCGCACGACCTGTTCGGCGGTGCTGCGCATCCGGTCCACCTGGCGGGCCGCGAACGCCTTCCCGACCAGGGCGCGGATCCGGGTGTGCTCGGGCGGGTCGGAGAAGATGAACGGCCGCACCACCGTGCCGTCGGCCTCGGTGCGGAAGTGGTCGGCGACGGTGGCGCCGTCGCCCCAGCCGAAGCGCTGGTCGCGCAGTACCGCCGAGCAGGCCTCATGTCCGGTCACCGCCCACAGCCCCAGCGGGGTGCGGGTCACCGGGCCCTTCTCCCGGATCTGCGCGTAGATCGGGTAGGGGTCGGCCAGGAAGGCCGGGTCGAAGGGGTCGAAGGGCAGCAGCTGGGCAATGAAGCCCGGGTCGAGCATCGGTGCCTCGGTCATCGCTTTCGTCCCAACCCCGCGCGGGGACGGCCGTCACCGCGCGGAAAAGAGTCTCGGTACGGAGAGGGGCAAGGGATACGCGGGAGAGGTCAGCCCGTGGCGGCCGGGGTGGCCGCGGTGAACGTCACCGGCAGGTGGTCCAGGCTGTTGGCCACCAGGCTGGGCGTCCAGGTCAGCTTCTCGTCGGGAACGGCGAGTCGGAGGTCGTCGAACCGGTCGAACAGGGTGCGCAGCGCGATCCGGGCCTTGAGCCTGGCCAGGGGGGCGCCGATGCAGAAGTGGGTGCCGTGGCCGAGCGCCAGGTGCTTGGAGGCGTCGCGGTGGATGTCCAGCGACTCCGGGTCGCTGAACTGGCCCGGATCGTGGTTGGCCGCGGCCAGCGAGATCATCACGTGCTCGCCCGCCTTGACCTGTGCGCCGCCCAGCTCCATGTCCTCCGTGGCGAAGCGGTACACCACGGTGAACACCGGGCTGGTCAGCCGCAGCAGTTCCTCGATGGCAGGGGCGAGCCCCTCGGGGTCGTCCTTGAGCTCGGCCAGCTGCTCCGGGTTGCGCAGCAGTGCGAGGACGCCGTTGGAGAGCAGGTTGATGGTGGTCTCGGCGCCGGCCAGGAGCAGCAGCATGACCGTGGAGCGGATCTCCAGGTCGGCGAGGGCGTCGCCGTCCTCGTTGGCCTGCACCAGACCGGAGATGAGGTCGGGGCCGGGGTCGGCACGGCGCTGCGCGGTCAGCTTGGTCAGGTACTCCTCGAACCAGCCGACCGAGGCGACGACCTCCTCGGGGCTGGAGGAGTTGCCGAGGCCGACGAAGATGTAGGTGTTGCGTTCGAACTCCTCGACGTCGGCGAGCGGCACGCCGAGCATCTCGTAGAGCACCGTGGAGATCAGCGGCGAGATGAACGAGGCCTTCAGGTCCGCGGTGCCGGCCTCGGCGACCGCGTCGAGCAGTTCGTCGGTGATCTGCTGGATCCGCTCGCCGAGGTCGGCGACCCGGCGCGGCGTGAACGCCTTGGAGACCAGTCTGCGCAGCCGGGTGTGCTCGGGCGGGTCGGCGAGGTTCATGTGCTGGTTGAGGATGGACTTGCGGCCGTCGTAGCCCACGGAGGGCCACAGCTCGGGCAGCGCGTTGTCGAAGTGCTTGCTCAGCTTGCGGTTGTTGAGTGCGGCGAGCGCGTCGTCGTAACGGGTGATCATCCAGACCGGGTTGCCGTCGGGCAGCAACAGCTGCTCCACCGGGCCGGGTTCGGGCAGCCCGGGCGCCCAGGGGCGGGGGGCCGCCGCCGTGGCGTCGGCGTGCACGGGACAGCCGGTGGCCGGCGCGCCGTCGGGGTTGGGCATGTCATGTCCTCTCATCGTGGGGTGCTCGACTCGTGGTTGCTCGACTCGTGGTTGCTCGACTCGTGGGGACTCGACTCGTGGGGACTCGACTCGTGGTTGCTCGGCCGTCACCGGGCAGGCTCGGCCGGGGACGGCGGGGTGGGGGCCAGTGCGGCGAGCTTCGCGGCGGCGTCGGGGAACCGGTCGGCGGGGCCGGCGGCGGCCACATAGCCGTCCGGGCGCAGCAGCACGTACTTCTCGGTGGGGCCGTCCAGCGGGAAGTGCGCGACCAGTTCGGGCAGCCGGTCGGCCAACTCCGCGGCCTCGGTGGCCAGTCGGGTGTCCTTGCCGCCGTAGGTGATCAGCTGGAACCGGCCGGCCAGTTCGTCGGCCGGCTTGGGGATCCACCGGGGGTCCCGGGTGCCGGGGCGCGGCCGGGCGCGTTCCGTGCCGCCGAAGAGGACGTCCGGGTAGTGGCTGCGCCAGCCGGCCAGCATCGGGGCGTAGCCGCGGGCCAGTACGCCGGTGGCGTCGAGCAACCGCCAGGTGAGGTTGCGGATCTGACGGGCCAGCGGGCCGACCACGGCCTGCCGCGCCATCCGGCCGGTGGCCTGGAGGGTCTGCTCGATCGCGGCCCGGCGCTCGGGGTCGTAGGTGTCCAGGACCGACTCGTGCAGCCGGCCGTGCACCACGCCGGCGAGCTTCCAGGCCAGGTTGCGGGTGTCGGGGATGCCGAGGTTGAGGCCCTGGCCGCCGATCGGGCTGTGCACATGGGCGGCGTCGCCGACGAGGAAGCAGCGGCCGGAGCGCAGCGCGCCGGCCACCCGCTCGTCGCTGGCGAACAGGGTCACGGTGCGTACCTCGGTGAAGCGGAGCCCGCCGGGGCCGCGATCGTCCAGCAGTGCCTGGGCCTGCTCGGCGGTGGCCTCGGTGCCGTCCGGGACCGCGCCGGAGATACGGAACTCGCCGCCGGGCAGCGGGGCGATCAGCGCGACCCCGGTGTCGGCGAGGAAGTAGTGGATCTCCTCGGCGCTGATCCCGCCGGTGCCGTGCTCGCCGGCGATGCGTCCCTCGGCGAGCAGGAAGGTGGCCGGGAACCGGGCCCCGGAGAAGTCGATGCCCAGCTGCGCGCGGACCTGGCTGTGCAGCCCGTCCGCGCCCACCACCCAGTCGGCCTCGATCTCGGTGGTGGAGCCGTCGGCGCGGCTCGCGGTGACGGTGACCGTGTGCGCGTCCGGGGCGACCTTGGTGACCCGGGTGCCCCACTCGACGTCGACGCCCTGGTCGGACAGGGCCTCCGCGAGCAGCCGGCCGGTGCGCTCCTGGGGCAGCACCAGCGGGGCGTTGGTCTCGCTGAGCGGCACGCGCACGCTGCCGCCCGAGCCCAGGTGGTAGTGGAGCGCGGCGGGCTGGACGCTGTCGCGGGCGGCCCGTTCGGCGAGGCCCAGTTCGCCGAGGACTTCCCGTACCGGCGGCCACAGCAGGATCGCCCGGGAGCCGGTGTGCGGGTGGTCGGCCGCGTCGACCACGGTGACCGCCACGCCGAGGCGGCTGAGCTGTGCGGCCATGGCCAGGCCGCACGGGCCCGCGCCGACGACCAGAACGGTGGTACGTCGTTGTGTCACTGCTTCTCCAGCCACTCGTGCACCGCCTGGGCAGTACGGTCGGCGTGCTCTTCGAGGAGGGTGAAGTGGTCGCCGGCCAGCTCCACCACGTCGTGCGGGTACGCCCAGGAGGCGGGCGGGCGGTCGAACCCGGTGAGCGGCTCGGTGGCGCGGGCCACCAGGACCGGCGTGCCGGAGTCGGCGGGCTCCCAGTCGGTGAGCAGCCGCAGGTAACCGCCCATGGCGGTGAGCCGGGCGTCGGTGACCGCGCCGCTCTCGGCCAGCCTCGCGAACATCAGCTCGAACAGGGCCGCTCCTTCGGTGGGGAGTTCGGGGCCGAAGACGAAGGTGTCGACGAGGACCAGCCCGGCGGCCGGCCGGCCCCGCGCGGCCAGCTCGGCGGCGACGCCGTCGGCGAGCAGACCGCCCGAGGAGTAGCCGACCAGCAGCACCGGCCGCTCCCCCGCCGCCGCCGCCACCTGCCGGGTGACGGCCTGGATCGCGGCGCGCCGGTCGGCGGGCAGCGGTTCGCCGTCGAGGTAGCCGGGCAGGGCGAGTGCCGACACCGCGCGTCGGCCGCGCAGTCCGGCGGCGAACCGGGCGTACTGGTGCGGGCCCGAGGTGGCCAGCACGGTGGGCAGGCAGACCAGGAGCGGGCCCTCGTCGTGGGCGGTCAGCTCCACCGGTCCGGGCAGCGGGCCGGCCTCGTCGGCGGAGCCGAAGGTGGAGCGCAACTTGGCTGCGGCGCCGAGCAGTTCGACGAACTCGCCGGTCTTCCCGGCTTCGGTCGCCGCCCGCCACAGGCCCGTGAACGCCCCGGCCTCGGGGGTGGCGGCCGGGTCCGGGCCGAGTTCGCCCCGCAGGTGCCGGGCGAGCGCCTCGGGGGTGTCGTGTTCGAACAGGGTGGCCGCGGTGAGCCGTAAGCCGGTGGCCGCCGACAGCCGGTTGCGCAGCTCCAGGGTGGTCAGCGAGTCAAAGCCGTGTTCGAGGAAGCGGCGGGCCGGGTCGATGGCGGAGCCGTCGGCGAAGCCCAGGACGGCGGCGGCCTGTCCGGCGATCGCGGCCAGCAGCGCGCCGTACCGCTCGGCGGCGGGCAGGGCGGCCAGCCGGCCGGCGTCCGGGGTGTCCGGGCCGGTGGGCTCGCGGCGGCCGCGGTCGGGGGTGAAGTCGGCGATGAGCGGGCGCGGTCCGGTGAAGGTGTACGCGGCCCGGAACCGCGGCCAGTCCACGTCGGCGAGCAGCAGCCGGGTGTCCCCGGCGGTGAGCGCGCCGCCGAGTGCGGCCAGGGCCCGGTGCTCGTCGAGGACCGCGATGCCCCGGCCGGCCAGCCGTTCCCGGCGGGTGGCCGCCACCCCGGTGGTGTCGGCCGGGTCGTCCCAGGGCGCCCAGGCCACCGAGAGGGCGGGCAGTCCGGCGGCGGCACGGTGTTCGGCCAGCGCGTCCAGTGCGGCGGCGGCCGCGGCGTAGCCGGCCTGGCCGACGCCGCCGAAGGTGCCGGACACGGAGGAGAACAGCACGAACGCGGTGAGCGGGATGTCGCGGGTCAGGTCGTGCAGGTGCCGGGCGGCGGTGACCCCGGGGTGCGGCGCGTCGGTGCCATCGAGGGCGGTCAGCGGCGCCTCGGTCAGCGGTACGGCGGTGTGCAGCACGGCGCTGACCGGCTGCCCGGCGAGCAGTTCGGCGACGGCCTCACGATCCGTCAGATCACAGGCCACGACGTGCACTTCGGCGCCCAGGTCGCGCAGTTCGGTGACGACATCCGCGGCCACGGTGGTGTCGGGGTCGGCGGTCAGCAGCAGCGCGGGGGCACCCGCGGCGGCCAGCCAGCGGGCCGTGGCAGCGCCGACGGCGGTGTCCGCGCCGGTGACCAGGGTGGTGCCGGTGGGCCGCCAGACGGCGCCGGTCGGGGCGGTCAGCGGACTGCGCACCAGGCGGCGGGCGAACAACCCGGCCGGGCGGACGGCCAGTTGTTCCTCGCCGGTCCGCCCGGACAGCGCCGCGCACCAGCGGGTCAGCGCCCGTTCGTCGGCCTGGGCGGGCAGATCGACGATGCCGCCGGCGAGAGCGGGGTGTTCCAGGGAGATGGTCGGGGCGAGGCCCCAAAGCCCGGCCCGGTCCGGGTCGCCGTCCGGCTCGGCGTCCAGGGCCACCGCTTCCGTGGTGGTGAACCACAGCGGGGCCGCCACGCCCGCTTCGACGAGGGCGCGGACCAGGGACACGGCGGCCGGCCAGGCCAACAGGGCGAGTACTCCGGCGGGTTGCGCGTCGGCCAGCGCGGTGCGCAGCGCTTCCGGGTCCGGCGGACCGGCGGCGACCTCGACCCGGATCACCCGGGCGCCGTGCCGGGCCAGCGCGTCGGCCTGCGGACCGGTGTGCCCCGGGGGTACGGCGATCAGCCAGTCCCCGGAGAGCCGGGCGCTCGAGGGGTCGGGCACCGGCCGCCAGTCCAGGGTGTGGCGCCAGGAGTCCACGACGGACCGCTCCCGGCGCTGCCGCCGCCATGCCGACAGCGCGGGCAGTACGGCGGCCAGCGGTGCGGTGTCCAGTTCCAGGGCGTCGCTGAGGCCGGCCAGGTCGGCGTTCTCGACCGCTTCCCAGAAACCGGGCTCCATCGCATCGGAGGTCGCCGCGCCGGCGGCGGGGTCGGGCTCCGGCCAGTAGCGCTGCCGCTGGAAGGGGTAGGTGGGCAGGTCCACCCAGGCGGTGTCCCGGCCGGCCAGGGCGGCACCGAGGTCGACCGGGGCGCCGCGGGTGTGCGCGTCGGCCACCGAGCGCAGGAAGCGGTCCAGGCCGCCCTGGTCGCGGCGCAGCGAACCGACCGCGGCGACATCTGCGCCGGCGTCCTCGGCGATCTCCTGGACGGCGGTGACCAGTACCGGGTGTGGGCTGACCTCGACGAAGAACCGGAACCCGGCGGCCAGCAGGGTGCGCACGGCCGGGTCGAAGGCCACCGGCCGGCGGGCGTTGTCGAACCAGTACTCCGCCCCCAGGGTGCCGGTGTCGGTGAAGGCGCCGGTGACGGTGGAGCAGAACGGCACCTCGGTGGCGGTGGGCCGTACGTCCGCGAACATGTCCACGATGCGGTCGTGCAGCGGGTCCACCTGGTCGCAGTGCGAGGCGACGGTGGAGGCGACCAGCCGGGCGCGCAGCCCGTCGGCGGTGGCCTCGGCGACGAACCGATCGAGGCCGGCCGGCTCGCCGACCACGGTGACCGCGTTCGGGCCGTTGACCCCGCCGATGTGCAGCGCGTCGCCCTGGGCGGCCAGCCGGGCGCTGACCTGCTCCTCGGGCGCGGCCACGGATACCACCGCGCCGTTGCCGCGCAGTTCGTCGGCGAACAACTGGCTGCGCAGCACCACGATCTTCAGCGCGTCGTGCAGGGACAGCGCCCCGGCCGTGTAGGCGGCGGCGATCTCGCCCTGGCTGCTGCCGACCACCGCGGCCGGGGTGAGGCCGTAGGAGCGCCACAGTTCGGCCAGCGACACCATCACCGCGAACAGCACCGGTTGCAGGATCTCGATGCGCTCCATGTCGGGCGCGCCGGGCGCCCCGCGCAGCACGTCGGTGAGGGACCAGTCCACGAAGGCGCGGGCCGCGACGTCGCACTCGGCGAGGTGCGCGGCGAACACCGGTGCGGAGTCGAGGAGTTCGGCGGCCATGCCGACCCACTGGGAGCCCTGGCCGGGGAACACGAACACCACCCGGTCGCCCGGTGCGGCGGTGGCGCTGACCAGGGTGTCGTGCGACCGGCCCGCGGCGAGAGCGGCCAGGCCTTCGGCGGCGGTGTCCGGGTCGGCGGCGACGACCACGGCACGGTGTTCGAGGGCGGCACGGGAGTGCAGCAGGGCCGCCGCGAGGTCGGGCAGCGGGGTACCGCCGCGTACCAGGGGCAGCAGGCGTTCGGCCTGGGCGTGCAGGGCCTCGCGGGTGCGGGCGGAGACGGGGAGCGGAACCGGGGTGGCGGCCGGGCGCGGAAGTGGTGTGGCAGTCGCTGTGCCGCGGTCGTCGGTGGGGTTCTCGCGGTCCGGCTCCGGCGCCTCGAACTCGTCGGCCTGTTCCAGCAGTACGTGTGCGTTGGTGCCGCTGATGCCGAACGCGGAGACGCCGGCGCGGCGCGGTCGGCCGGTCTCCGGCCAGGGCTGCTCCTCGGTGAGCAGCGCGACCGCGCCGGAGGCGAAGTCCGCCTCGGAGGTGGGCGCGTCCACGTGCAGCGTGCGCGGCAGGCGGTTGCCGCGCAGCGCCATCACCGTCTTGATGATGCCGCCGACCCCGGCGGCCGCTCCGGCGTGGCCCAGGTTGGACTTGAGCGAGCCCAGCCACAGCGGCCGGTCGGCGGGGCGGTTGCGGCCGTAGGTGGCGAGCAGCGCGTTGGCCTCGATCGGGTCGCCCAGCGCGGTCCCGGTGCCGTGGGCCTCGACGGCGTCGATGTCGGCGGCGGCCAGGCCCGCGTCGGCGAGCGCGGCGCGGATGACCCGTTCCTGGGAGGGCCCGTTGGGTGCGGTCAGTCCGTTGGAGGCGCCGTCCTGGTTGACGGCCGAGCCGCGCACCACGGCGAGCACGCGGTGCCCGTTGCGGCGCGCGTCGGCGAGCCGTTCCAGCACCAGGATCCCGGCGCCCTCGGCCCAGGCGGTGCCGTCGGCGGCCTGGGCGAACGCCTTGGCGCGGCCGTCCGGGGCCAGGCCGCGCTGCCGGGACAGTTCCACGAAACCGGCCGGGGTGGACAGCACCGACGCGCCGCCGGCCAGCGCCAGCGAGCACTCACCGCGGGCCAGCGACTGGCGGGCCAGGTGCAGGGCGACCAGGGAGGCCGAGCAGGCGGTGTCCACGGACAGCGCGGGGCCCTCCAGGCCGAGGGTGTACGACAGCCGTCCGGAGAGCACGCTGATCGCGTTGCCGGTCAGCAGGTACCCCTCCAGGTCCTCGGCGGCCTGCGCGGCGAGCATCCCGTAGTCCTGGGCGCCGCTGCCGACGAACACGCCGGTCCGGCTGCCGCGCAGCGACAGCGGGTCGATGCCGGCCCGCTCCAGCGCCTCCCAGGAGGTCTCCAGGAGCAGCCGCTGCTGCGGGTCCATGGCGAGGGCCTCGCGCGGCGAGATCCCGAAGAACGTGGCATCGAAGTCGGCCACGTCGTACAGGAACCCGCCCTCCTTGACGTAGGTGGTGCCGGGCCGGTCCGGGTCGGGGTCGAAGAGGCGGTCCAGGGGCCAGCCCCGGTCGGTGGGGAAGGCCGCCATCACGTCCCGTCCGGCGGCCACCACCTCCCACAGGTCCTCCGGCGAGGCGATGCCGCCGGGGAAGCGGCAGGCCATGCCGACGACGGCCACCGGCTCGGTGTCGCGCTGCTCGTAGTCCCGCAACCGCTGCCGGGTCTCGTGCAGGTCGACGGTGACCTTGCGCAGGTAGTCGCGGAGACGGTCGACATCACTCATGATCAGCTCAACTCCGAGTCGATGAACCGGAAGATCTCTTCGTCGCTGGCGGCCCCGAGCTGTTCGGTGACCGACTCGCGGCCACCGTCGGCGCGCGGGGTCAGCCGGCCGACCAGGCCTTGCAGCCGGGTCAGCGCCCGCCGCCGGTCGTCCTCGCCGGACACCTCGGCCAGCACTCCGGCCAGCCGGTCGAGTTCCTCGTCCAGCGAGCCGACGGCGGTCGCGGCCGGCACCACCAGCTGCCGGCGCAGGTGGTCGGCGAGTCCGGCGGGGGTCGGATGGTCGAACACGGCGCTTGCCGACAGTCGTACGCCGGTGGCCGCGCCGAGCCGGTTGCGCAGGTTGACCGCGGCCAGCGAGTCGAAGCCGAGGTCGGTGAACGGCCGCCCGGTGGGGAGCGCGTCCGGGTCGCCGTGCCCGAGGACGACGGCCACCTCCCGTCGTACCAGCTCGACGAGTTCGCGCTGCTGGTCCGCCTCGGGCAGCGTGGCCAGCCGGTCGGCGAGCCGGGACTCGGCGGCGTCCGGTTCACCGGTCACGGTGGTGAGCGCGTCCCGTACCTCGGGCAGGTCGCCCAGCAGCGGGCTGGGCCGGGCGGCGGTGAACGCGGGTGCGAAACCGGCCCAGTCCACGTCGGCGACGGTCACGGTGGTGTCGGCGTGCCGCACCGCGTCGGCCAGCGCCGCGAGCGCCTCCTGCGGGGGCAGCGCCAGCACGCCCCGGCGGCGCAGTTCCTCCCGGCGCCGGGCCTCGGTGCCGGCGTCCGCCGCCCCGAACCCGGCGCCTTCCCACGGGCCCCAGGCGACGGCGGTGGCGGGCAGCCCGCGGGCCTGCCGGTGCTGCGCGAGGGCGTCGAGGTAGGCGTTGGCCGCGGCGAAGGCGCCCTGTTCGCTGCCGCCCCAGGTGGCCGCGACGGAGGAGAAGAGCACGAAGGCGTCCAACTCACCGGTGAGCCGGTGCAGGTTGGCCGCGCCGCGGACCTTGGCGTCGAGGGTGGCGGCGACCTCGGCGAGGTCCGTGCCGGCCAACGGGCCGGAGCGCAGGGTGCCCGCGGTGTGCACCACGGCGGTCAGCGGTGTGTCCGCGGGGACGGCGGCGAGCAGTTCGGCGAGCGCGGTCTCGTCGGCCGGGTCGCAGGTGCTGACGGTGACCGGGACGCCGAGGTCGTCCGGTGCGGTGGCGGCCGGGTCGTCGGTGGTGAGGACCAGCGCCTGTGCGCCGTTGGCGGCCAGCCAGCGGGCCACCGGCAGCCCCATCGGGCCGAGGCCGTCGGTGACCAGCACGGTCCCGGTGGGCTGCCACGGCCGGGCCGGGGTGCGCCCGCCCAGCGGGGCGTGCGCGAGGCGCGGCACCAGCAGCCCGGTGTCGCGCAGGGCGGCCTGGTCCTCGGTGCCGGTCAGCAGCGCGGCCAGCCGGTCGAGTCCCCGGCCCGGATCCTCGGGCAGGTCGACGATGCCGCCGAACAGCTTCGGCTGCTCCAGCGCGAGGGTGCGGCCCAGGCCCCAGAGCATGGCCTGCTCGGGGTGGAGCAGCCGGTCGGCCGGGGTGGCGGCGACCGCGCCGGAGGTGACCAGCCACAGCGCGGTGCCGGTGTCGGCCAGGGCGCGCACCAGGTAGAGGGTGGCGGCGAGTCCGGCGGGCAGAGCGGGGTGGTCCGGGTGCGTGCCCTCGGCCAGGCCCAGCAGCGAGACCACCCCGGACGCGGTACCGGCCTCGGCCGCCACGCTGTCCGGGCCGACCACGCGGGCCTCGGCCCCGGCGCGGGTGAGCGCGGCGGCGCACTCCTCGGCCAGGTTCGGCACGTCGTCCGGGCCCACCACCAGCCAGGTGCCGCTCAGCACCGCGTCGGTGGCCTCGACGGGCCGCCAGCCCACGGTGTAGCGCCGGCTGTCGGTGGTGGCGGTCGTCTCCTGTGCGGCGCGCCAGGCGGCCAGTGCGGGCAGGACCTCGGCGAGCGGTTCGGCCGGCACGCCGAGCAGGTCGGCCAGTGCCTTGGGGTCGGCCGGGTCGACGGCCGCCCAGAATGTGCCGTCCGCCGCGTCGGTGCCGGTGTGCTCCGGGGCGGCCAGCCAGTAGCGCTGTCGTTGGAAGGCGTAGGTGGGCAGGTCCGGCGGGGCGGCCCAGGTGCCGTCGAAGGCGGCGGCCAGCCGCACCGGGAGCCCGGCGACCTGTGCCTCGGCCACGGAGAGCAGGAACCGGTCGAGGCCGCCCTCGTCGCGGCGCAGCGAGCCCACGACGGTCACCTCGTCCAGCGTCTGGTCGATGCCGGGCGTCAGCACGGGGTGCGGGCCGACCTCGACGAATCCACGGTGCCCCTGCTCGGCCAAGGCGCGCACGGCTGCTTCGAAATGAACGGTCTGCCGGAGGTTGCGGTACCAGTACGCCGCGTCCAGCGTGGTCGGGTCGGCCCAGTCGGCGGTGACCGTGGAGAACATCGGCACGTCGGCCGCCCGCGGGCGCACCTCCGCGAGCGCCTCGACCAGTCGTGTCTCGATCCGTTCGACCTGCGGGGAGTGGGAGGCGTAGTCCACCGCGATACGACGGGCGCGGGTGCCCCGCTCCTCGCAGTCGGCCAGCAGCCGGTCCAGGGCCGCCGGGTCGCCGGAGACGACCGTGGAGGCGGAACCGTTGACCGCGGCGACCGTCACACCGGGCGGCAGCAGGGCGGTCACCTCGTCGGCGGGCAGCGTCACGGACGCCATCGCGCCGTGTCCGGCCAGTTCCTCGGCGATCAGCCCGCTCCGCACGCAGACCACCAGCGCGGCGTCGCGCAGGGACAGGGCCCCCGCCACGCACGCGGCGGCGATCTCCCCCTGCGAATGCCCCACCACCGCGTCCGGCTCCACCCCGAACGACCGCCACAACGCGGCGAGCGACACCATCACCGCGAACGACACCGGCTGCACCACATCCACCCGCTCCAGGGACGGCTGACCCGCCTCACCCCGCAGCACACCCAACAGCGACCAGTCCACGAACTCACCTAGCGCCGAAGCACACTCAGCCACCCGCTCCGCGAACACCGGCGAGGAATCCAGCAGTTCCACCGCCATCCCCGCCCACTGCGCCCCCTGCCCCGGAAACACGAACACCGTCCGGCCGGTGGCCCCGGCCGTTCCGGTGGCGATGTGCGGTGCGGTGTCCCCGGCGGCCAGTGCGGTCAGTCCGGTGAGGAGGTCCTCGCGGTCGGCCGCGACCACCACGGCGCGACGGGTCAGCGCGGAGCGCCCGGTGGTCAGGGCGGCAGCCAACTCGCCGACTCCGGCGTCCGGTTCGGAGGTCAGCCAGGTGCGCAACCGGCCGGCCTGGGCACGCAGCGCGGCCTCGGTGTCGCCGGACAACGGCACCGGCACCACCCGCCGGGGCGCCGGCCGCGGGACCGGAACCTCCGGGCCCTGTTCGATGATCACGTGGGCGTTGGTGCCGCTGATCCCGAACGAGGACACCGCCGCCCGCCGCGGCCCCTCCCGTTCCGGCCACGGCCGCGCCTCGGTGAGCAGCCGTACCGCACCGGCCGACCAGTCCACGTGCGAGGTCGGTTCGCCGACGTGCAGGGTGCGCGGCAGCACTCCGTGGCGCATCGCCTGTACGACCTTGATCACACCGGCGACCCCGGCGGCGGCCTGGGTGTGCCCGATGTTCGACTTCACCGACCCGAGCCACAGGGGCTGTCGGCGGTCGGCGCCGTAGGTCTCCAGCAGCGCCTGGGCCTCGATCGGATCCCCCAGGGCGGTACCGGTGCCGTGCGCCTCGACCAGGTCCACGTCCGCGGGGGACAGCCGGGCCGCGGCGAGCGCGGTACGGATGACCCGCTCCTGGGACGGGCCGTTGGGGGCGGTGAGCCCGTTGGACGCGCCGTCCTGGTTGACCGCCGAGCCGCGCAGCACACCGAGGACGCGATGGCCGTTGCGGCGCGCGTCGGACAGCCGCTCCACCACCAGCAGGCCGACGCCCTCGGACCAGACGGTGCCGTCCGCGTCGGCGGAGAACGCCTTCACCCGGCCGTCGGCGGCCAGTCCGCGCTGCCGGGAGAACTCGATGAAGGTGCCGGGGGTGGACATCACGGTCGCGCCCCCGGCCAGCGCCAGCGAGCACTCCCCCGCGCGCAGCGCCTGCGCCGCCAGGTGCAGGGTGACCAGCGAGGAGGAGCAGGCGGTGTCGACGGTGACCGCGGGGCCCTGCAGGCCGAAGGTGTAGGCGACCCGGCCGGAGGCGACACTGCCCGCGGTGCCCGCGCCGAGGTAGCCCTCGACGTCCTGCGGGGTGCTGGGAAGCCGGGTGGCGTAGTCGTGGTACATGACGCCGACGAACACACCGGTGTCGGTGTCCCGGAGGGACATCGGGTCGATGCCGGTGCGTTCCAGTGCCTCCCAGGAGGTCTCCAGGAGCAGCCGCTGCTGGGGGTCCATGGCGAGCGCCTCGCGCGGTGAGATCCCGAACAGGCCGGCGTCGAACTCGGCCGCGTCGTGCAGGAATCCGCCCTTGGTGAGATACGTGCGCCCGGCGCGGTCGGGGTCGGGGTCGTAGAGCTGTTCGGTGTTCCAGCCGCGGTCGGCGGGGAACGGCGAGATGCCGTCGCCGTCCGCGCTCACCAGTCGCCACAGGTCCTCCGGGGAGCGCACTCCGCCGGGGTAGCGGCAGGCCATGCCGATGATGGCGATCGGTTCGTCTGCAGGTCCGGTGCGGCGGGGTGCGGCGGGTGCCGGGGCGGCGGCCGCGGTGAGCCTGCGCAGCAGGTAGGCGGCGGTGGCCGCGATGCTCGGGTGGTCGAAGGCAAGGGTGGCTGGCAGCGCGAGGCCGGTGCCGGCCGCGAGCCGGTTGCGCAGTTCCACCGAGGTCAGCGAGTCGAAGCCGAGGTCGGTGAAGGCGCGCCGGTCGCCCAGTTCGGCCGCGTTGCCGTGGCCGAGGGTGGCGGCGACCGCGGTGCGGACGGTGTCGTGCACCAGCCGGCCGCGGGCGGCCTCGTCGAGCCCGGCGAACGCCGCCCGGAGCGCGCCGGTTCCGGTGGTGCGGCGGGCCGGGACCCGGACCAGGCCGCGCAGCACCGGGGCCGGCGCGACGGTGCGGGCCTGCTCGCGGAGCGCGGCCAGGTTCAGCCGGACGGGAACGGCCAGGGCGTTCTCGCCGGGTACGGCGGCGTCGAACAGCCGCATACCCTCGGCCGGTTCGAGCGGCACCACGCCGAGGCGTTCGATGCGCTGCCGGGCGGTACCGTCCGCCGTGTCGCCCATGCCGCCGGCCCACAGGCCCCAGGCCAGCGACACCGCGGGCAGGCCGGCCGCGCGGCGGCGGGCGGCGAGGCCGTCCAAAACGGCGTTGGCGGCGGCGTAGTTGCTCTGCCCGGGGCTGCCCAGGATCCCGGCGGCCGAGGAGAACAGCACGAACGCGGCCAGGTCCAGGCCGCGGGTCAGCTCGTCCAGGTGCAGTGCGGCGACCGCCTTGGGCCGCAGCACCCGGTCGATGCGCTCCGGGGTCTGCGCGGCGAGCATGCCGTCGTCCAGTACGCCGGCGGCGTGCACGACGGCGGTCAGCGGGTGCGCGTCGGGGATACCGGCCAGCAGCGCGGCCAGCGCGGCCCGGTCGGCGACGTCGCAGGCCACCACCTGGGCGGTGGCGCCGAGTTCGGCGAGATCGGCGGCCAGTCGGGCGGCGCCCGGGGCGTCGGGGCCACGGCGGCCGGTGAGCAACAGGTGCCGTACGCCGTGCTCGGCGGCCAGGTGCCGGGCCAGCACCGAGCCGAGGGCGCCGGTGCCGCCGGTGATCAGCACCGTGCCCTCCGGGTGCCATACGACGGGCTCGCCGGCGTCGGCGCGGACCAGCCGGGGTACGCGCACCACGCCGTCCCGCACGGCCAGTTGGGGCTCACCGGTGGCCAGGGCGACGGGGTCGGGCAGGCTGCCGTCGCTGTCGAGGAGCACGATCCGGCCCGGGTTCTCCGACTGGGCGGACCGGGCCAGGCCCCAGACGGCGGCGGCGCCCAGGTCGGTGCCGTCGACGGCTCCGGTGGTGCGCAGGGCGAGCGTGGTGGCGGCGAACCGTTCCTCGGTCAGGAACGTGCGCAGCAGGGCCAGGACGCGGTGGGTGGCGGTGGCGATGCAGGCCGGGTCGTTCGCGGTGCGGGGCGACGCGGCGAGCAGCCACTCGCCCGGGTCGGTCACCGCGGCGAGGTCGAGGTCCGCGGCGAGGTCGAGGTCCGCGCCAAGTCGGACGGGCCCGGGGTCCTCGGTGCCGGCGGCGGGCTCGGTGGACGGGGCGGCGGACAGTTCGGTGGACGTGGCAGCGGACGGTCCGGTGGACACTTCGGCAGACGGTCCGGTGGGCGAGTAGCCCTCGGTTCCGGTGCTCGATTCGGTCGGGGAGTAACCCTCCCCTGCGATGCGCAACGGCGTCCACGCCACCGTGTGCAGTGCCTCGGTCCCGGCGTCCGCGGCGCTCAGGCCGGCGGGGATCGGGCGCAGCGCGAGGCTGTCCACGGTCAGCACCGGGGCCCCGTAGCCGTCGTACGCGGCGATGGCGTAGCCGCCGTCGGCCGGGGACAGCCGCACCCGCAGCGTGTCGGTGCCGGGCTGCCGGACGGTCACCCCGGTCCAGGCGAACGGCAGGGCGGCCGTGGACGCCTCCGGGTCGGTGGCCAGCGCGTGCAACGCGGCGTCCAGCAGCGCCGGATGCACCCCGAAGCCGGCGGTCTCGGCCGGATCGGGCAGGGCGACCTCGGCGTACAGTTCCTCGCCGTGCCGCCAGACCCGGCGCAGGCCCTGGAACACCGGTCCGTAGGCCAGGCCACGGTCGGCCAGCAGCTCGTACAGCCCGCCGGGCTCGCCCCACTCGGACCCGGCCGGGGGCCACTCGCCCAACGGTGGCGCGCTGTCGTTTGCCGGTTCGACGGTGCCGGTGGCGTGTCGGGTCCACGGCTCGTCGGCGGTGCCCGCCTCGGCCCGGGAGTACAGGTTCGCCGTCCGGCGGCCCCGCTCGTCGGGCGTGCCGAGCACCAGCTGGAGTACGGCGCTGCCCCGCTCGGGCAGGACCAGTGGTGCGTCCAGGGTGAGTTCGGTGATCCGGCCGCAGCCGACCTCGTCTCCGGCGCGGGCGACCAGGTCGACGTACGCGGTGCCGGGCAGCACGATCCGGCCGGCCACCACATGGTCGGCCAGCCAGGGCTGGGCGGTGGTGGAGAGCCGCCCGGTGAACAGCACCCCGGCGCCGTCCGCGAGCGTGACGGCCGCTCCGAGCAGCGGGTGCCCGATCGTGCCGAGACCGGCCGCGCCGGCACCCGCGGCCGTCTCGCCGGTCATCCAGAACCGGCGGTGCTGGAACGGGTAGGTGGGCAGCGGAACCGGCGCCGGCGCGCGGTCCTCGGTGACCGCGGCCCAGTCGGCGGAGATGCCGTGCACATGCAGCCGGGTCAGCGCGTCCAGCAGGGCCGGGATCTCGTCCCGGCCGTCGCGCAGGGTGGGCAGCACGACCGTTCCGGCGGCGGGCTCGTCGACGGACCCTGCGGCGGGCTCGTCGACGGACCCTGCGGCGCGCTCGTCGGCAGACCCGGCGGCGGGTTCGTCGACGGACGCGCCGCCGGGTCGGGTCTCGGTCAGGCAGTCGCGGGCCATGGCGGTCAGCGCGGCGGCCGGGCCGATCTCGACGAACGCGGTGGCCCCCGCCTCGGCCAGGGCGCGTACCGCGGGCAGGAACCGCACGCTGTCCCGGACGTTGGCCACCCAGTGCTCCGGGTCGGTGATCTCCCGCTCGGACAGCGGTGCCCCGGTCACCGTGGACACGACCGGCAGCCGTGGCGCGCTGAACGGGATACCGGTGACGATCTCCCGGTACTCGGCCAGGATGCCGTCCACGTGCGGCGAGTGCGGGGCCAAGGTGACGCGCAACTGCCGGGTACGGCGGCCGCGTTCACGCCAGTGCCCGCCGATCTCGGCGACCGCGTCGGCGTCGCCGGACACCACCACCGCACTCGGGCCGTTGACGGCGGCCAGCCGTACCAGCCCGGCGTACTCGGCCAGCAGCGGGGCGAGTTCGGCCTCGGTGGCCTGGACGGCGACCATCGCGCCGCCCGTCGTGGCCGCCGCCATCAGCCTGCCGCGAGCGGTGACCAACCTGGCCGCGTCGGGGAGGGTGAGCGCCCCGGCGATGTGCGCGGCGACGATCTCGCCGACGGAGTGGCCTGCCACCAGGTCGGGGCGCAGCCCCCAGCTCTCCGTGAGCCGGACCAGCGCGACCTCCACGGCGAACAGCGCGGCCTGCGTGAAGTCGGTGCGGTCCAGCAGGGCGGCCTCGGGGCTGCCCTCGGCGGCGAACAGCACCTCGCGCAGCGGCCGGGGCAGGTACCGGTCGAGTTCGGCGCACACCGCGTCGAACGCCTCGGCGTAGGCGGGGAACCCGGCGGCCAGTTCGCGGCCGGCCCCGAGGCGCTGGGAGCCCTGACCGGGGAACAGGAAGGCCAGTTTCCCGGCGTCCGCGGCGAAGCCGGTGACCACGTCGGCGTCGGGGGTGCCGTCGGCGAGGGCGGTCAGTCCGATGCGGGGATCAGCCGGCCCCGGGTGTTGATGCCCGGCGTGGGGACCGGTCAGCACCGCCGCCCGGTGCGGGTGCGGGGCGCGGGTGGTCAGCAGCGAGTGCGCCAACGCGGCAGGTTCGACATCCGGATGGTCGCCGAGGTGGGTCAGCAGCCGGGCCGCCTGTGCGCGCAGGGCCGTCCCGGTGCGGGCGGAGAGCACGACCGGCAGCGGCAGGGGGGTGCGCTCCGGCGGCCGCGGCGGTGCCTCGGCCGGCGCCTGTTCGATGACGATGTGCGCGTTGGTGCCGCTGACGCCGAACGAGGACACCGCGGCGCGGCGGGCCCGGCCGGTCTCCGGCCAGGGCCGTGCCTCGGTGAGCAGGGACACCGCGCCGGAGGCCCAGTCCACGTGCGGGCTGGGTACACCGACGTGCAGGGTGCGGGGCAGCAGCCCTTCCCGCAGAGCCAGGACCATCTTGATGATCCCGGCGACACCGGAGGCGGCCTGGGTGTGGCCGATGTTGGACTTGACCGACCCGAGCCACAGCGGCTCGCCGTCCCGGCCCTGGCCGTAGGTGGCCAGCAGGGCCTGCGCCTCGATGGGGTCGCCCAGGGTGGTGCCGGTGCCGTGCGCCTCCACCGCGTCGACGTCCCCGGTGGACAGTCCGGCCGTGGCCAGCGCGGTACGGATCACCCGCTGCTGCGACGGGCCGTTGGGGGCGGTCAGCCCGTTGGACGCGCCGTCGGAGTTGACCGCGGAGCCGCGCACCACGGCCAGCACCGGGTGCCCGGCCGCACGGGCGTCGGAGAGCCGCTCGACGAGCAGCATCCCGGCGCCCTCCGACCACGAGGTGCCGTCTGCGTCGGCCGAGAACGACTTGCAGCGGCCGTCGGCGGCCAGGCCGCGCTGCCGGGAGAACTCCACGAACAGCCCGGGGGTCGCCATCACGGTGGCGCCGCCGGCCAGCGCCAGGTCGCATTCGCCGCGGCGCAGCGCCTGAGCGGCCAGGTGCAGGGCCACCAGCGAGGACGAGCAGGCGGTGTCCACGGTCAGGGTGGGGCCCTCCAGGCCGAACGCGTAGGCGAGCCGGCCGGAGGCGACGCTGGCCGCGCTGCCGGTGAGCCGGTAGCCCTCCACGCCCTCGGCGGCGTGGTGCAGCATCGGGCCGTAGTCCTGGCGCATCACGCCCACGTACACCCCGGTCCGGCTGCCGCGCACGGCGGCCGGGTCGATCCCGGCGTGTTCGAAGGTCTCCCAGGAGGTCTCCAGGAGCAGCCGCTGCTGCGGGTCGGTGGCGAGCGCCTCGCGCGGGTTGATGCCGAAGAAGTCGGCGTCGAAGTCGGCGGCGGTGCGCAGGAATCCGCCGTGGCGGGTATAGGAGGTGCCCGGCCGGTCGGGGTCGGCGTCGAACAGCGAGTCCAGGTCCCAGCCACGGTCGGCCGGGAACTCGGTGATGCCGTCACCGCCGTCGAGCAGGAACCGCCACAGCTGTTCCGGGGAGCGGATCCGCGACGGGAAGCGGCAGGCCATGCCGACGATCGCGATGGGCTCGTCGGTGTCGGCGCCGACGCCGGCCGGAGGCGGCGCGGCCTTGTCCTCGGGTGCGTCCGGGCGCAGGTGTCCGGCGACCGCGGCAGGCGTCGGGTAGTCGAACACCAGGGTCGCGGGCAGGGCGGTGCCGGTGGCCGCGGTGAGCCGGTTGCGCAGTTCCACCGCGGACAGCGAGTCCACGCCGAGTGCACGGAACTCCGCCTGCGGGTCGATGGAGTCGGCGTCGGCATGGCCGAGGACCGCGGCGGTCTCGGCGCGCACCAGGCTCAGCAGTTCCTCGGCGGTGAGCCGGTCGGGCCGGGTGGCCGTACCGGGCCCGGCCGGCGCGGCGGTACGACGTCGCGGGCCGCGTATCAGGCCGCGCAGCAGGGGTGGCAGCAGCGCCGCGTCGGCGGTGTGCAACCGGACCTTGGCCGGCAGCAGCACCGGTTCGTCGACGGCCAGCGCCGTGTCGAACAGCGCCAGCCCCTCCTCGGCGGTGAGCGCCTGCACTCCGGCGCGGGCCATCCGGGCCAGGTCCGCGGCCGAGAGTTCGCCGGTGATGCCGCTCGGCGGGGCCCAGAGCCCCCAGGCCAGCGACTGGGCGGGCAGCCCGGCGGCGCGCCGTCGGCCGGCCAGTGCGTCCAGGCAGGCGTTGGCGGCGGCGTAGTTGGCCTGGCCGGGGCCGCCGAGGGTGCCGGTGGCCGAGGAGAACAGCACGAACGCGGCCAGGTCCAGGCCGCGGGTGAGGTCGTCCAGGTGCCGTGCGGCGGTCACCTTGGGCCGCAGCGTCGCGGCCAGCCGCTCCGGGGTGAGCGCGGTGAACAGCCCGTCGTCGGAGACTCCGGCCGCGTGCACCACGGCGGTCAGCGGATGTTCGCCAGGTATGTCCGCCAACAACGCTGCCAGCGCGTCCCGTTCGGCACCATCGCAGGCCACCACGCGTACGTCGGCGCCGAGTTCGGTGAGCTCGGCCTCCAGTTCGGGGGCGCTGCCACGGCGACCGGTCAGCAGCAGGTGCCGTACACCGTGCTCGCGCACCAGATGCCGGGCGACCAGCCCGCCGAGAGTGCCGGTGCCGCCGGTGATCAGGACGGTGCCCCGCGGGTCGGGCCGGCGGGGCAGGGTGAGGACCAGTTTGCCGGTGTGCCGGGCCTGGCTGAGGTGCCGGAACGCGTCGACGGCCCGGGAGACCGGCCACACGGACGGCGGCGGTACGGTCAGCGCCCCCGCGGCGAACAGTTCGAGCACCGCGACCAGCAGCCGCTGCATCTCCCGCGGCGGCAACCGCATCAGGTCGTACGGCAGATAGTCGATGTCCGGGAAGTCGGCCGGGTCGCGCAGGTCGGTCTTGCCCATCTCCAGGAACCGGCCGCCGGGACGCAGCAGTCCCGCCGAGGCGTCGACGAACTCACCGGACAGCGAGTTCAGTACGACGTCCACCGTGCCGAACCGCGCGGCGAAGCCGGTGTCCCGCGAGGAGGCGATGTGCGCGTCGTCCAGACCGAGGTCGCGCAGCACCTGCCACTTGCCCTCGCTCGCGGTGCCGTAGACCTCGGCGCCGAGATGCCGGGCCAGTTGTACGGCGGCCATGCCGACACCGCCGGCCGCGGAGTGGATCAGCACCCCCTCCCCGGCCCGCAGTCCGGCGAGTTCGACCAGACCGAGCCGGGCGGTGAGGTGGGCGATCGGCATGGCGGCGGCCCGCTCGAACGTCCAGCCGTCCGGAATCGGTGCCACGGCCGCCCGCTCGGCCACCGCGACCGGGGCGAACGCGTCACCGAAGAGGCCGGTGACCCGAGTACCCGGGGCCAGGTCGGTGACGTCGTCGGCGACCTCGGTGACCACGCCGGCGCCCTCGCCGCCGAGGGCCACCTCACCGGGGTACATGCCCAGAGCGATCAGCACATCTCGGAAGTTCAGCCCGGCGGCCCGCACGGCGATACGCACCTGGCCCGGCCGTAGGGGGGCCGCCGCGGCCGGGGCGGGCACCAGCGCGAGGGCGTCCAGGGTGCCCGGGCGGGTTACGGCCAGCCGCCAGTGCGGTTCCACGGGCGGCACCAGCTCGGGCCTGACCAGCCGGGGAGCGTGTAACAGGCCGTCGCGCAGCGCAAGTTGGGGCTGGCCGGTGGCCGGTACGGCGGGCAGGGCGCGACGGGACCCGGCGGTGTCGTCGAGGTCGGCCAGCACGATCCGCTCGGGCTGTTCGGCCTGCGCGGCACGCAGCAGCCCCCACACCGCCGCGCCTCCCGGATCGGCCGGGGCGTCGGCGGGTTCGGTGGCGACCGCGCCGGTGGTGACCACGAGCAGCCGGGCGGGCGCCGCGCTGTCGGCCAGCCAGTCCTGCACCTGCCGCAGCACGGTGGCGGTGACCGCCTCGACGGGTTCCCCCGTCGGGACGGCCAGCACGGTGATGTCGGCGGTCCCGTCACCCGCGAGGTCGACCCCGGTGGCCCGCAGGTCGGCGGCGAGGGACTCGGGCAGCGCGCCCAGCGCCGACCACCGACCGCCGGCCGGTTCGGCGGGGGCCGGGACGGTGTCCCAGTCCAGCCGGAACAGCGAGTCCCGGGGCACCCGGCTCGCCCCCTCTCCGGCGGCGGCCCGCAGAGTCAGCGACTCGACGGAGGCGACCGGAGATCCGGCGCCGTCGAACAGGTCCAGCGCGAAGGCACCAGCACCGGTGGGGGCGAGCCGCGCCCGCACGGCGGCCGCTCCGGCGGCGTGCAGCCGGACGCCGGACCAGGAGAACGGCAGCCGCGCGGTGCCCGTGTCGTCGGTGAGCGCGAGCGCGTGCAGAGCAGCGTCCAGCAGAGCGGGATGCAGCCCGAAACCCCGGGACCGGTCGCGGAGTTCGTCGGACAGGGCGACCTCGGCGAGGACCTCGTCGCCCCGCCGCCAGGCCGCGCGCAGCCCCTGGAACGCCGGTCCGTAGCCGAGGCCGCGAGCGGCGAGATCGGCGTAGGCGGCGGCTACGGCCACCGGGGTGGCGTCCCGCGGCGGCCAGACCTCTTCGGCGGCGACGGGTTCGAGTGGTCCGAGGGCGAGGGTGCCGGTGGCGTGCAGCGTCCACGGCTCGTCCTCGGACGCGTCCTCGGCCAGAGAGTAGATCTCCACGGCGCGACTGCCAGAGTCCTGGGCCTCGCGGACGGTCAGTTGCAGCCGGACCGCACCCGTGTCGGTCAGCACCAGCGGCGCCCGCAGCACGAGTTCCTCGACCCGGTCGCAACCGACCCGGTCGGCGGCCTGCACCGCCAGCTCCACGAACGCCGCGCCGGGCAGCACGATCGCGCCGTTGACGCGATGGTCGGCCAGCCAGGGCTGGGACACCACCGAGAGCCGGCCGGTGAGCAGATATGCGTCCGACCCGGCCAGCGCGGTGGCCGCACCGAGCAGCGGGTTGCCGGCCGGGAGCAGCCCCGAAGCGGCGAGGTTGCCGCCGGGGGCCGAGTCCAGCCAGTAGCGTCGGCGTTGGAAGGCGTAGGTGGGCAGGTCGACCCGGGCCGCGGCCGGCAGATACGACGCCCAGTCGACGCCACCGCCATGCGCATGGAAGCGGGCCAGCCCGGTGGGCAGCGTCACCGATTCCGGCTGATCGTGACGGAGCAACGGCACGAACACCGCCGTCGCGTCCTGCGGCAGACAGTCAGGTCCTACGGCGGTCAGCGCGGCGTCCGGACCGACCTCCACGAACCTCGTCACACCCTGCTCGTGCAGGCGGACAACCGCATCGGCGAACCGGACCGTGTCGCGGACATTACG
>NZ_JBEYFE010000040.1:0-73550 GCF_040634235.1 Streptomyces sp. NPDC007157 | reverse complement strand
CCTACGGTGTGCGTCGGGGTCTGCCCGGCCCCCCTCCGTCCCGTCTCTCCGGGGGTCCGGGGGGGGCCGCCCACCCCCCCCCGCGGGCGCCCCCCGCCGTCGTACCGCCCGAAGCGTCCGGTGCCTCCCGGGTACCTCCCCGGTGCAGCCGGACCTCCGGTGCATCCGGATCTCCGGTACAGCCGGTGGGCCTCCGGTGTCAGCCGGTGCGGCCCGGGTACAGCCGGTGCCGCCCCCTGTACAGCCGGTGCGCCCCCGGTGTCAGCCCTGGAGCCGCTTCTTCACCGCGGCGGCGACGCGGCCGCCCTCGGCCAGTCCGGCCACCTTCGGGTTCACGATCTTCATCACGGCGCCCATGGCCCGCGGCCCCTCGGCGCCCGCTGCCTTCGCCTCCTCGACGGCCGCGGCGACGATCCCCGCCAGCTCCTCGTCGCTGAGCTGCTTGGGCAGGTACTCGTCGAGAAGCTCGCCCTCCGCCTTCTCCCGCTCGGCGCTCTCGGCGCGGCCGCCCTGGGCGAAGGCCTCGGCCGCCTCCCGGCGCTTCTTCGCCTCCTTGGCGATCACCTTGAGCACCTCGTCGTCGGAGAGCTCGCGCTTCTCCTTGCCCGCGACCTCCTCCTTGGTGATCGCGGCGAGCGTCAGCCGGAGCGTCGAGGAGCGGAGCTCGTCGCGTGCCTTGATCGCGGAGTTGAGGTCGTCGTGCAGCTTCGACTTGAGCGTGGTGGTCATGGTTGCGATTGTCGCAGGTGCCCCACGCGGACCGCCCACCGTTTTACCCGCCCCTGTTGCCTGCGGCCGGTCCTGAGGCCGCCCCCGGCGGCGGCGGCCGGTCATGAGTCCCGCCGCGCGTCTGACACGATGGTCGTATGCGCGCTCGATACGGAGTACCCCTGGGAATCGCGGCGTTCGGTGCCGCCGGTGTGTTGTACGCGGCCGGCTTCGAGGTCCGTTCGTTCCGCTTGCGCCGGGTGACGGTCCCGGTCCTCCCGCCGGGGATGCGCCCGCTGCGCGTGCTCCAGGTCTCCGACATCCACATGGTGAGCGGGCAGCGCAAGAAGCAGCGCTGGCTGCAGTCGCTGGCGGGCCTGCGCCCGGACTTCGTGATCAACACGGGCGACAACCTGTCCGACCCGGAGGGCATCCCCGAGGTCCTGGACGCGCTCGGGCCCCTGATGGACTTCCCCGGCGCGTACGTCTTCGGCTCCAACGACTACTACGGCCCCAAACCCCGCAACCCCGCCCGCTACCTGCTGGAGAAGACGAGCGGCAGGCACGGCCTCAACGGCAATCCGCCGGTGGTCGGCGCGATCCACCTCCCGTGGGAGGACCTGCGGGACGCGTTCGACGGAGCGGGCTGGCTGAACCTGACGAACACCCGCGGTGTCCTGAAGGTCGAGGGCATCTCGGTGGAGCTGACGGGACTGGACGACCCGCACATCAAGCGGGACCGGTACGTGCAGGTGGCGGGCGGGCCGTCCAGTACGGCGGACTTCTCGATGGGCGTGGTCCACGCCCCGTACCTGCGCGTCCTGGACGCCTTCACGGCCGACGGCTACCCCCTGGTCCTGGCCGGCCACACGCACGGCGGCCAGCTCTGCGTCCCCTTCTACGGCGCCCTCGTCACCAACTGCGACCTGGACGCGGACCGCGTGAAGGGCCTCTCGCGGCACACGGCGGAGGGTCGTACGTCGTACCTCCACGTCTCGGCGGGCTGCGGCACGAACCGCTACACCCCGGTCCGCTTCGCGTGCCCACCGGAGGCGACGCTGCTGACGCTGGTGGGCCGGGAGTAGGTCTCTCCCTTAACCCACTCGGCGTAGAACAAAATGCCGCAGATGCCCCTTTATTCATACTTTGGGGGCATGACGGCTCCCATACCCCGGGACATCCCGGACCTCCCCGCGGTCCCGGGCACGCCCGTGCTGCTGCCCGGCTACGTTCCGGCGACGGCGGTGGTGGCCCCCACCCGCCGCCCCGCGACCGCGGTGTTCCGCCTCCTGACCGCCGCACTGGCGTCGATGGGCGTGGCCCTGGAGCTGCTGCTGGGCAGCCCGGGCCAGATCATGAGCTACTTCGGCATCCAGGCGGCGATACTCCTGGCCCTGGCCAGCCTGGCCTCGGCCCGCCGCGCCTGGCAGGCGTCCCGCCCGCTGCCCTCGTCCCTGACCGGCGCGGCGCTGCTCTACATCGTGATCTCGGGGTTGGTCTACCACCTGCTCCTGGGCCACACCACGCCCCCCTTCTCCATGACGGGCGCGGCACATCCGCCGGTGGCCTGGCACGGCCAGTGGCTGGCCCTGCAACTCCTGTACACGGCGGCACCCGTGGCAGCCCTCGTGGACTGGCTGATCCTCACGCCGCCCGGCCGGCTCCACCTCCGCCAGACGGCGGGCTGGATGCTCTACCCCCTGGCCTACCTGGCGTTCTTCCTGACCCGAGCGGAGCTGTTGCTGCCCGGCACGCCGGGCCGCTACCTCTACCCCTTCCTGGACGCCGAGGAACACGGCTACCGCGGCGCGCTCGCCAACGCCCTCCTCCTGGGCCTCGCCATCTACGCCCTGGCGGTCCTCCTGGTGGCCCTGGACCACACCCGCCCGAACCCGGTCGGCCGCCGCCCGTAAACCGGATTTCGTCTCCGGCCACCGGTGGGCTAAAGTAAACGACGTCGCCGCGACAAGCAGGACAGCAGCGACATCGGGGTGTAGCGCAGCTTGGCAGCGCGCTTCGTTCGGGACGAAGAGGTCGTGGGTTCAAATCCCGCCACCCCGACAGAGAAACACCAGGTCAAGGGCCTGATCCTCACTGAGGATCAGGCCCTTGCTGCGTCCCGGTGATCGTTCGGGGGAAATCCGGGAGGAGATCTTGGTCGGCTTCTCCCAGACGGGTCCACCATCCGTGTCCCGACGTACGTCGCGCCTCGTGGGTCTCTACTGCACGTTCGCGAATCAGAGGTCTCAGAGATTCGCGGTTCAGGCATCAGGCCCGTCAGCGGCCGCGTCTCCAGAGGTGCCGACAGGGGCGTCCGGCAGCAGGAAGCTTTCCGGGTGCTGGCTGATCTCCGTCTCGGGTTGGCGTACCGACGGCAGTTCGATCCCGCTTCCCTTCCATGGCGATCAGGATCTTGCCCAGGTGATCCGTCATCTCGTTGTGCGCTCTGCGGGCGGTCGGGATCCTCACGTGGTGCGCTGCGATCCACTCGGCGACTATCGCCCGATCCTGAAGCACGACGGCGAATCCCGTGGCGTCGAAGACGACCAGGACCTGCGCACCGGCCAGCAGTACGACCGCCAGGTGCTTCCGCCGCACACCACTGGTCACGCCTTGTACGACCAACTCCGCTCCCCCTTGCAGCACGTCAGCCATACCAACGCGGACCGACGGATTGTCCAAAGCTCGAACAGCACCTCACAAGCCCCCGCAGCCCTCCGAATTGGCCCCGCCGCGTAGCCCCTCTTCGCTACGGACCCCCGGATATCCGCGCTGCAATCCGGCGGAAAGATCGGCCGCTGCACGGGAAGCCCGCGCGCGATGGAGATACCGGGCCGCCTCGTCATCGCCCCGCCGACGCGCTGCCCGACATCAACGCCCTCCGCCGACAACTCGCAGCGGCCAAAAGCGGCACTGGTTCTTGCAGCCACGGGAGCGCCCCAGGCCCCGTGCATGACGGCTCGACGGTGTAGGGTTCACCGGCCCTGGGGCATAGGCCACCTGGGCGTCGCCTCCCTCTCGTTCCCTGAGGAAGTCCATGCGCATATCCGCCTTCGGCGCCGCGGTCGGCGCGCTCGCACTCACCGCGGTGGCCGTTCCGGCCGCACACGCGGACGAAACGCCGCCGACCATCCTCAACGTGGCGGTCAACAACGGCCAGGACGTAGTGATCGGCACGACCACCAAGCTGATCACGGCAACGGTCACCGCGAGCGACTCGTCCCGCATCACGAACGGTCCCGTGACGCTGTACCACGGCGGCACCGATATGAACGACGACGAGTTCGATGCCGTTCTCATGCCGACCACCGGCCAGGCCACCTGCTCGGAGGTGAACTACCAGACCTGGAAGTGCAGGATCAGCATCAACGGCAATCCGACGCTGGTTACCAACTCCACGGCCGGTACCTGGCACGTCTACGCGCAGGCCTACGCCAGCAACGGCTCGTACACCACCCTGACGCCCAATCCGGCCATCCGCGTCCTGCGGGCATCCAGGCTGACCGTGAACGCATCACCCGAGCCGGTGAGCAAGGGCAGGACCATCACCGTGGGCGGCAAGCTCTCGCGTGCCTCGTGGCACGACGATCTGCAGTACCACGGGTACGCGAAGCAGCCGGTCAAACTGCAGTTCCGCAAGGCGGGGACCAACACCTACAGCACGGTCAAAACTGTCTACACCAACGTGTACGGCAATCTGAAAACGACGGTCACGGCCTCTGCGGACGGCTACTGGCGTTACTACTTCACCGGCTCGACGACGACCGCGGCGGTCCGGGCAGCCGGCGATTACGTCAACGTGCGATAGGGCGCTATACGCCGCAGACCGCGGGCGGGCCATGCTGAGCGGCATGCCCAGGTCCACCATCAGCACCACTGGTCAGCTGGCCACGTCGAGGAGCCACTGATCTCCGGGTTGACGGTCCCTCAGGCGTGGGTAGGAACGGTCCTGCACGGCTTGGAGGATCCCGAAGGGTTGGGTCGCGCGGCAGGACACACCCGAACCGCGCGACCCGCGACAAGCCCTACGCCGCCTCTCACCGCCGCGGTGTCGGGACTCGCGTCACCGCGCGAAGGCGCACGGACAGCCTACCGACGGGCGCGAGCAGGAACGCGTGAGCTTCGCACCCTCAGGTGAGGTGAGAGGGCGGGGCTCGTGTCGGAGCGCCGTGCAGTGCCTTGCACCGGCATCTGCGCAGGAAGCGGACGTCTTTCTTTGGACCGCCAACGCGGTGAGCCTCCGGGAGTTCCGGCGCCCAACTCGAGGTCAGTTCTAGCTCAACCCGAGCGGCGGCAGGATCGGCTCGAGGGGGTCATGTGGCGGTGACCGCAACACCGCCGAGCGGCTGTCAACCGGGTCGAGGACTGACGCGGCATCGCCGGATCAGCGCCCTCTGCCGGACCGGGGAGGGCGCCTGTACCTGCCCCGGGGACGCCCGCTCCTGGGCTGCTGCCCTGCGGGCCTTCCAAGGGGCCCAGCATCCGGCCACCCTCCGCTACCAAGGGCGCGTCTCCGCAGGTCAACACAGCTCTTAGCATGGGGCCGGTCGCGGACGCCGCCCCCTCCGGAACAACGAAGAGACCGCCCATCCGGCCGGGGTGGTCTCTTCGTTCCAGGGCCTGTCCGACGGGTCGCGTCACCGACCCCGCAACCGACAGCACTGTCACCCGAATGGAGCAACGTGATGTGCCACCCACATGGGTGAAGATCAAGCTGACTAGTGCCCCAACCGAGGCAATCCGTGAAAGGGAACCACATGCGTATTCGACGAATCCTCGCCGCCGTCATCGCCACGGCAGCCCTCGCGGGACTCGGCCTCACAGGCGCCGCCACCGCACAGGGTGCCCCGTCCTACGTCACCCCTTCTCAGTGCAAGCAGGGCGGCGGAATGCCCGATCTGACGGACAACCTCTGCAAGGGCGGTACGCACAACGGGGAGCAGATCGACTGAACCCCACAAGGCGCCCCGCGGCCACGCGCCGCGGGGCGCTCCCCCGCGAGCGCAGCCGAGAGAGTCGCAGGGACTGTGCCGACCCGTCGGGCACGCCAGGTCCGAGTCGGCCCGGAAGCACGCGGCGGGCGGGAGCTCCCGAACGCCGTCGCGCGTGAGCGCAGCGAGCCGCCGAGGTTTGCGCGGCCGTAGGCCGCACCTTCTCCGGCGGAGATCGCGGCGCGGCTCGTAATCGCCGAGGGGCCGGTCGAGGGCGTCCGCGTCGGTCAGCCGGTGCGGAGACTGCTGGTGTACACGTCCGTACGGTTCTGTGGTGCGCCGGAGTGGGTCTCGGTGAGCACCGCCCGTACTCCCTTGCCGTCTGCCACCAGGCCTTGGTAGTCGCCTAGGAAGTAGCCCCCGGCGAACGGCGCCTGCAGCCAGTCGAAGACCCGCGAGATCCGTCGTTCGGTCCGGAGCTTCGGGTTTCCGTGCTGCAGCGTGGCCAGTTGGTAGGCGGTGGGCAGGGTGGTGGTGTTGCCGGGCTCGAGGAAGCGCAGGTCGTAGTAAGTGAGCGCGACCGTGCCCCGCTCGGCGACCGCGATCGACGGTGAGAAGGCCGGAACGCCCTCGGGGCTGATCAGCTCCGGGGTCCCCCAGGTGCGTCCGCCGTCGGTGGACCGCACAAGCTGGACGGAGTCGAATTTTCCACCGGAGAAGTCCGAGCCCTCGTAGGCCATGTACAGCGTGCCTGTCCTGGGGTCGACGGCCGGGCTCGGCAAGGTGGCCGCGGCGCGCAGCAGTTTGGTGGGGTCGTTCGGGTCGACCTCCGGTACGGACGTGTCCCGGGCCACGGTGACCGGGGCGCCCCAGGTCTCTCCGGCGTCGGTCGAGGTGACCACCTCGTAGCGGGCTTCGACGACGGTGCTCAGGTCGTCGGAGTAGGTGATCCGGTCGAAGAAGTCGTACAGGGTGCCGGTGCACCGGTCGGCGACGATCAGATGGCCGATGGTCTGGGTGTTGGGCACGGTGCTGGTGTCGACGAACGGCCGGCCCTTGCTCCAGGTGCGGCCGCCGTCGCGGGTGAGGGAGATGTAGCCGGGACCGTCGAGGGAGCTGGGGCCGGGTGGGTCGTTGTCGAGGCGGTTCCAGACCTGGTAGGCGGTGCCCTTGCGGATCGGGTCGGCGGTGAGTGAGGGCTTGTCGTTGAAAAACGGCTGCTCGTCGACGTGCGTGGTGGTGAGGTTCTGCCAAGTGCGGCCGCCGTCGCGGGACGTGACTGCCAGAAGGGCGCTGCGCGTGCTCTTCGTGAAGTCGACGCCCTCCCCGCCGGCGTAGACCGTGCCGTCCGGTCCGGTGCTCACCCAGGGGTCGGAGGCCCGTTCGTAGTCCGCGCCGCCGGGGGCGCACAGACTGAACGGCAGCGTGCTCCGGTGGAAGGTGTGGCCGTCCGTGGTCCAGCCGGCCGCCAGGCCACGGGCGCCGCCGTCGTTCCAGCGGTCCTGCTGGAACACAGTGACCACGCGCTTGGGGTCGCGCGGATCGACGGACAGGTACGGCTCGACCTCGGTGGCCGGGTAGACGATGCTGTCGGGGGACCTCGCTCCGATGGTGCACTTCGCGTACGGGTCGCCGTGGGACACCTGGACCAGTGGTGTGCCGTCGGGGTTCCGGTCCGCTGCGGCGGGAGTCGCGCCGGTGACCGTGACGAGCAGGAGCGCGGCGGTGGTGACGGCGGTCAGGGGCGGGAAGACGCGCATGCGGGATTTCCTCCGGGCCTGTCGGCCGGGGTACGGGACCGCCGTCATCGGGGCGGCCTGGGGCACGGAGGCGTACCGGAACGCGAGGGTGGGGCGACTCCGCTTGGTCCTTTTCGGCGCTGCGGCCGGTGCCCTTGATGGGCCGAACGACGGAGTCGTCCCTGGGGTCGTCGAGGAGCACGGCGGAGCCGACCGGCGGGTGCACCGTGCCGGTCGGCTCCTTGGTATTGCTGTTATGGCGCCGTCTCGTAGGTCCCCGGAGAGGGCCGTGGGCCGCGTGCCGGTCGGCGATGCCGGCGGGGTCGGCCTTGACTCGGACGGGTTGGAGCGGGATGACCTGCTGGGTCTCTTCCACGGTGGGGATGAGTCAGGGCATCGGCAAAGGGCCACCGCAATGCGGACAGCGGCGCGATCATCGCCCGCGCCAGAAGACGGGTGCGGCGGACCCACCCGACGGTGGACCGGGTGTCGTCACTCCATGGCTACCGCGCCGGGTGCACACCGGCCGGACTGGTTGCCCAGCCGTGCGCCGTCCGGGTCAAGTGATCGCCTGCGTGGTCCCGTCAGGCAGCGTGCAGATGTAGCCGGCGTAGGGGCGTGAACCGATCTGTCCGCCGGCGGCCGTGCAGTCGTCTCTGGAGATGTTCGGAGACGAGGCGGCCCCGGCGCTGACAGCGCCGACGGCGCTCACGCCGGCAAGGGTTGCCGCGGCCAGGGCGAGGCCCAGGATTCTGCGGATGCGCATGACTTCCTCCTCCTCTCAGGCGCCTTCGTTCGGCCTTCGGGAAGGACAAGTCTCAAGACGACGGCGCCCTCTTACTCAGCATGGGCGCTCCGCATGAGGCCCGCGAGGCGAGACGAGGCAAGGCTGGGCGCCGCGCCCGGGCGGTGACTGCCCGGCCCGGAGAGGCATGACGTCACCGACCTCGACTCGACCGGCCGCGTCGGTACGTCGCGTGCGCGCGTCGGTAGGAGCGGGGCGACCTCGATGTCCCGGGCCTTGGCGTCGAGACTGCCCATCGGGGCCGCGTTGTGTCCGGGCAGGCCGGGGGTCGAGGAGGAGACGGACCGTACCTGCCTCCGACCGGTGCCGGCGGGCGGCAGCCGCGCGCGGTGCCGGCAGGCGGCTGCCTCGCGCGGTCCTCTAACGCGGTTCGTGGGCCGCCGCCCGGCAGGCACCGGTCGCGGCGCCGCCCGCCACTCCGGCCCCGGTCAGCCCGGTCACACAACTCTGCAGGTCACCGACCACGCCACGGCTGCAGGCCGCTGTGACGGAGTCGGAAGCGGTGGCACCGGCCAGTTCGGCCATCTTTGTGCAGGCGGGGATGTCCGCCCGGGCCGCGGGAGCGGCGAGGACCGCACCACCGAGGGTGAGGGTCAGGCCGGTGAGGGCACCGGCGATACGGGTCGACGTGCGCATGGGACGTACCTGCCTTCCGGGGTGGTCGCGCGGTCCTGGTCCCGGCGGGCCGGGTCCACGCGGTAAGGCCGCCTGGCGACGCTCGGTGAGTGGTGCCCCGGCCGGCGGGCTCACGGACTGACCGCACGATTCCGCGTCGCATCCGTTGAGCCGCACCGGGACATGGTCGCCAGGCCGAAGGAGAGGGCCCGGACCGGATGAGACGCACTCGGACCTCCACTCGCGGGCCCCTCACTCCAGCGTCGCATCCTCTCCCCCGCCCGTCCTGGGCATCCGGGGAGGCGGCCGGCCTGCGCTTCCCCGTGAGGTGCCGGGCCGCCACTGCGGTGGCACTTCACGGCGAGCGCCGACGGGAGGCCGAGGTGTCGCCGGGGAGGGCGAAGCCCGGCAGGGCCGTGAGGGCGGCGCGGCCTGTGCCGGTCTCCGGTATGTCGGCACACCGCGCTTCCCTCCTTGTCGAGGGAGGGGATGCCGTGGTCCGAGAGCGGGGGAACCCGGCTCGGCTGTGCGTCTGTCTCGTGATCATCTCGGTTTGGGTGTCGACGCCCCCTCGGTGCGTCCGGCGTCGACGGCGGCGGCGCTGTCGCGTTCGAGGCCGTTGGCGACGGACCGCGGGTGGGGCAGGTCCGGTGGCGCGGTGCCGTTCGTATCCCCTGCCGCGTCGTGCCGTCGATGGCGCAGGTCCCGACTACGTACCGGACGCACCGCCCCACTGCGCTGAGCGGACGTCATCGGTTGGCCCTGACACCGGCGGACCGCTCCGGACGGGGTTCTCAACACCCTTGCGTGCAGGGGCAGATGATGCCCTCGGCGGGTTCCGCAAACCCCCTTGCTCCCGTGTCGGGGGCGGGCACTAGAGTTCGACGCGTTGCGTGATGTTCACAGCAACCGTACAAAGAGCGCGGCCGGCCTCCGCATAGCCGGGGCAGCGATGCCGCGCCATTCCCGTGGGGGGAATCCAGCAGTGAGAACACGCTCTTTGGTGTCGGCGGCCGTATCCGCCGCGCTGGGCGCCGCACTCCTCGCGGCGCCCACGCTGGCGTACGCGGCCGACGGCGGCAAGCCCGGTCAGGACCCGGCGACCACCGCGGCCACCGCGGTCACCGCGACCCCGGACCAGACGGCCGATGCGACGCCGGCGGACACGCCTACCAGCGCCCCGTCCGACACTCCTTCGGACACCCCGACCCCGTCCGACCCGCCCACCGGCGAATCGTCGGACACCCCGACCCACGCCGATACGACCCCGTCCGACCCGCCCTCCGGCGACCCGACGCCCGACCCGAGCAGCAGCGCGCCTGCCGACGGCACCGGCGCCCCGGTGTTCGGCGACGTCGGCTCCGACCCTTCCGACGCCGGTTTCCTGACGGTCGCCGTCTCCTCCGACTCTGCGATCACCGAGGTGTCCGCCCAGCTGACCGAGCTGCACGGCGCGGACCCGGCGACCGTCGCGGTCACCGGCTTCACGCTCGTCTCCGGCACGCCCCAGGACGGCGTCTGGCGCTCGCCCCGCATGTCGCAACTGCCCTCGTACGGCGGCTACGACGTGACGGTCAACGCCCTGGACAGCGACGGCGACAGCACCTCGGCGGCGGACACCACCACCGTGGACGTCGAGCCGAAGCCGGTCTTCGCCGACCGCAGCATCAGCCCCGCCGTGCTGGACATGGAGCACACGCACATCACGCTCAGCGGCCGCATCTCGCTCTTCGACCCGATCACCGGCGACACCTCGCCGCTGGCCGGCCAGGCGCTGAGTGTGGTGGCCGAGTACGCCTACAGCGCCGTCACCGCCGCCGACGGCAGCTACGCGATCGACGTGGCTCCGCAGCTGAACGGCGAGAACACCCCGTCCGTGCCGGTCTCGCTCTCCTTCTGGATCGCCAACCCCGACGGCACGAACACCTATGTACTGGTCGACGACAAGACCCTGCCGGTCGTGGTCAGCCCGAGCCGGATTCGGCTGGACCACACCAGCGTCAAGATCAAGTACGGTGCCAAGGCGTCCTCGTCCGGTGTCGTGGAGTACCTGTACGACGGCACCTGGCGCCCGGCCAAGGGCGTCGCGCTCGAGATGAACTACTACGCCAAGGCGACCAGCGGTGCCGACGGGCGCTTCAAGCTCACCTACCCGTACCTGCTGTCCGACGACGGCACGTTCACGGTCGAGACCAGTCAGGACAGCTACCTGGCCAACCCGTATCTGGCCGCCTCGGACGCGCAGTTCAAGGTCGACATCATCAACCGGACGAACCTCTGCTTCTGTTCGAGCTGGCTCGACGAGTACTCCGACCTGCACGTCCAGGGCAGCATGACCGCCAGCAACGGCAAGGTGCCGCCGAACCGGAAGCTCTACCTCCAGCAGTCGGCCGACGGCAAGTCCGGTTGGAAGTCGCTCGGCTGGTTCACCGCGAAGTCCGACGGCACCTTCAACCTCGACGCGTACGTGTCGGTGCCGAAGGGCTACTGGCGGCTGTACTCGGCGGGGTCGTCGGACTACCAGTCCGGCTACTCCAACTCCGTGCACTTCAACCGCACCGCCACCAGGATCGCCGGCTTCAACGCCGGCCCCGAGCCGGTGCGCAAGGGCCACACCGTGACCACCACCGGCACCTTGCAGCGGCTCAGCGGCACGAAGTGGGTGGCGTTCGGCAAGCAGCGCGTCTACATCCTCTTCCAGGCCAAGGGCAAGAAGTCCTGGACGCAGTTGGGCTCCGTCAAGGCCGACTCGCACGGCCGCTTCACGGCCCGCTTCACCGCGAAGCAGGACGGCACCTGGGTCGGGGTCTACCTCGCGTCCGGCTCCTACGTGGACGCCGAGAGCTACCACGACTACGTGGACGTCCGCTGACCAGCCTCTTCTGACGACCACCGCGAAGGGCGCGCCGGGAACCTCCGGGGCGCCCTTCGCCATTGCGGCCGCTCGGCTTACGCGCGCGAAGACGTGACCTCAGGTGTCGTGTGTCCGCGGTGCGGCGTACGCTGGCACGTCGCTGTCGCAGTACGGGGGAGGAAGCGGGAGTTGGCTACGGACAGAGCGGTCTCGGGTGTGTCCGTTTCGTCCGAGGACGGTTCGTGGGGGCGGTTGCTGGAGGACGTGGCCAGGAGCGGACGGCGGCTGCGTCGCACGGAGTTGGACTCGCTGCGCGAGTACGGCGACCGGGCCGCCGAGGAGGGGCGGGGGCTCGCCGAGCTGGTCGACGAGCGGCTGGCCGCGGCCGGCAGGGTCTGGGAGGGGCAGCCGGTGGACGCGGCGTCGATGGCGGCGCTGCGGGCGGCGGTGGCCGCGCTCGCCGCGGGGCACGGCCGGGCTCACCGGGAACGGCTGCGCCGGGAGGAGGCCGGGCGGCGGGAGTTCGTGGCGGACCTGCTGAGCAGCCGCAGCGACCTGGGACGGCTCGCCGAACACGCCGAGCGTTTCGGGCTCAATCTGGCGTGCGCGCATGTCGTCGCGGTGGCCGAGGGCGACGGCTACGACCTGGAGGATCCCCAGGTGCGGGCGCTGGAGCGGCAGTTGCTCGGCCGGTTCGGCGAGCAGGAGGTGCTGCTGGCGGTCAAGCACGGGCGGCTGGTGTGCATCGTGCCCTCCGGCCCTGGCGAGGCCGCGGCGGTCAGGGCGTTCTCGGAGCTGACGCAGGGGCGGCGGGTCGTGGTGGGCCGTCCGCACAGCGGGCCCGGCGGTGTCGTGCGCTCCTACGAGGAGGCGCGGAACGCGTTGGAGCAGGCGGCCCAGCTGGGGCTTGACGGCAAGTTGCTGAACGCGGCCGATCTGCTGGTCCTGCCGGTGCTGTTGCGGGACCGGGAGGCCCTGGAGGATCTGGTGCACGGGGTGTTGGGCCCGTTGCGGAAGGCGCGTGGCGGGGCTCAGCTGCTGCTGGAGACCCTGACCGCCTACGCGGAGTCGCGCTACGTCGCGGCGGAGGCGGCGCGGCGGCTCGGGCTGAGTGTGCGCGCCTTGGCGTACCGCATCGCGCACATCGTCCGGCTCACGGGCTTGGATCCGGACGACGCGCTACAGCGGTACACCCTGGAGACGGCGGTGTTCGGTGCCCGGCTGCTGGGGTGGCCGGATCAGTCGGCGGACCCGTAGGCGGCGCACAGTGCGTGCCAGCGGGTCGTTTGTTCGGGGGTGGACCGGCCGCGGAGTCGGGCCAGTTTGAGCAGATTGGCCTCGGCGGCGCTGCCGAGGCTCCGTGCCTCGGCGAGGTAGTGGTCGTCGAGCAGGGCCTCGACCTCGGTGTCGCTCTGGACGGGGTCGATCCTGGCGGCGAGCTGGGCCATGGTGCGGTAGGAGCCCTGGAGCAGGAACGGCGGTTCGACGCGGTCGGTGTCCTCTTGGGCGGCGGAGGCGATGTAGGCGCTGTTGACGGCCAGGACGGTCCGCTGGACACGGCGCAGCCGGGTGAGAGCCGCCAGCACCCGGTCCAGGTCGTGCACCGGGTGGGCGAGCTGGTCGGCCTGTGCGCCCGGGTCGCCGTCGGCGAGGGCGGCCAGCAGGGCGAGGTCGGCCGGACCGGTTCCGGCGAGGGGCGCCAGCACCGGGTTGGCGGCGAGGGCGTTCTCCAGGAAGGAGAGGGCGAACAGGTCCTGGTGGCCGGTGAGGACCTCGCCGAGGTTCCAGACGTCGGCGCGGTTGGCGAGCATGTCGGGGATCTGGAAGCGCCGCCCGCTCGCGGTGTAGGGGTTTCCCGCGAGGCAGACGGCGAAACGGCGCCCGCGCAAGTCGAAGCTGCGGGCTACGCCGTCGCTGACGGCCTCGACGCGGCGCTGCGCGTCGCACAGCGGGATGAACTTCTGGAGCAGTTCGGCGCGGACGTGCTGGATGTCGTCCACGTGCAGCAGGACGTTGCTGCCCGCCTCCAGGGCGAACACGATCTTCTCGACCTCGCGGCGGGCGGCCGCGTCGGGGGCGCGGTCCGGGTCGAGTGAGGTGGTGCCGGCGCCGAGCGCGGGGCCGTCGACGCGGACCATGAGCAGGCCGAGGCGGTCGGCGACGTATTCCAGCAGGGTGGTCTTGCCGTAGCCGGGCGGGGACAGGAGCAGCAGCAGGCCGCTGCGGTCGGCGGGGCCGGTGGTGTCGAGGGTGCCGAGCTGCTTGGCCAGGTTGTCGCCGACGAGTGGGAGATACACCTGGTCGATGAGCTGGTTGCGGACGAAGCCCGCGAGCGGGCGCGGGCGGTGGTCGTCCAGGCGCAGCCGGGCCCGCTCGGCGACCAGGACGTCCGCGCGCTGTCGCTGGAAGGCCCGGAAGGCCGGGGCTCGCTGCTCGCGGAACACCCGTGCGTGGTGGGGCAGTTCGTCGATGCGTACGGTCAGCCGGCCGTCGCGGACCCGGGGGTGGGTGCCGAGAAGGCCGTCGACGGTCTCGCCGACGGGCGCGGTGACCTCGTAACGCGCCAGGTCGGGCGCGCACAGGTGCGCCACGGCCTCCGGCACGCCCTCGCCATCCGCATGCATGGCCGCGTACGAGCCCAGCCAGGCGCCGGCGAGCTGGTGCCGCGCGGGCAGGTCGGCGCCGAGCGCGCCGAGGTCCGAGGTGAGGGCGGGGGCGGCGGCGGTGTGGCGGAAGCCGTCCAGAAGGGTGCGCGCGGCGACGCCGGTGGCGAATCCCTCGTGCGGGTCGGCGAGTTCCTCCTGGAGGTAGTCGCCCGCCCGTGGAGCCGGCGGCAGTCCGACTGCGGCGGTGAACTCGGCTACCGCGTCGGTGAGTTCGGCCGCCAGCTCGGTGGAGGCAGTCGCCGGCGCGGCGGCGTCGGGGCCGAAGTGGGTGCGAGCCAGCGCCAGGGAGCGGGCGCGGCGCTGCCAGGCGGCCCGCTGGGCGTCGGTCGCGCCGTGGGCCCAGAACAGCTGGGCGGTGGCGCGCACCTCGGCGGGGTGCCGCAACAGACCGGCACCGGCCCGCAGCCGCAGCAGCGCGCCGAGGATGGCCGTGGCGTCGTGGTCGTGGACGCCGCGCTCGTACCCCTCGTCGTAGCCCCGCTCGGCCGCGCGGCGGACCTGGTCGAGCAGCGGTTCACCCGGTTCACCGGTGGCCGCGGCCAGCAGCGAGGCGGCCAGGTACTCGGCGCGGTAGAGCGTCGGGGACTCGCTGACCAGGGGCTGCGTCCAGAACTCGCGGCCGGCCAGCAGCTCGGGGAGGTCGGCGGACCGGCGGTAGCCGGTGCCGGTGACGACGAAGGCCAGCCCGTCGCCGTCCGGCTGGAGGGTGAGTTCCACCGGTTCGCGGCGGACGGCGAAGCGGTGGCGGCCCAGTCGGACGGTGGCGCCGCCGTCCTCGGACAGGTCGGCCCGGTCGCGCAGTTCGCGCAGGGCGGTGCGGACGGCGCCGAGCAGGCCGTCCTCCAGCTCCTGGGCGCGTACCCGGTCGTCGAGGTCGCGCAGTTCCCCGGCGGCGGCACGGATGCGCAGCGCCATCGGGTCGGCGGCCTGTGCGGCGTGGATGTCGGCCGCCGAGCCGAGTCCGGCGAGCCTGCGGCTCAGTGCCTGAAGGGCCCGGCGGGCGGAGGCGGCGGCCCGGTCGGCGCGGGCGGCGGCCTCGTCCAGCAGGGTCTGGCGGCGGGCGGCGAACGCCTGCCGGATCTCCTCCCGGCGCAGGGCCAGGTCGGCGGCGAGGTCCTCGGCCTCGGCGAAGCGGGCCTCCAACGCGTCCACCCGCAGCAGCAGGCGGGCGAGTTGGTCGTCGCAGGCGGCCGGGCGGTCGGCGGCGGACAGGGCGGCGGTCGTCGCCTGGGCGAGCAGCGCCGACTCCGCGGCATGCGCGGCGCGGTGCTCGGCGTCGAGCAGGGCGCGGCGGTGGGTGGTCAGCACCGCTCGGGCCCGGTTGACCGCTGCCAGGACCTCGCCGATGGCCAGCAGCACGGCCGTTCCCGCGCTCGGGTCGGCATCGGCCGCGCCGGTGACCAGGTCGGTGACGGTGGCCAGGGCGTCCGCCTGCTCGGAGAGGCGGTCGGCGAGGCGCGCGGCCTCGGCGGCGGTGGCGATCGAGGTGGCTTCCTCGGCGGCGAGCCGCGCGGCGGCGAGGGGGGCGGCGAAGGCGTCGGGACCGGCGAAGAAGGCGAAGGCGCGTTCGGTCGCCGCCGCGAGCTCGGCGGCCAGGTCCGCCTCGACCCGGTCCAGTGCGGCCGGGTCGAGCTGCGGCAGTTCGCGCAGTGTGCGGGTACGGCCCTGGGCCCGGCGCAGTTCTGAGAGGAGTACGGTCCAGCCGTCCGCGTCGGTGGGCGGTTCGCCGTGGGAACGGCGGACCAGCGCGGCGGCCTCCGCAGCCGCCTGGTCCAGCGCCTGTGCGGCGCGCGCGGCGAGTTGCCGGAGCCTGGCTTGCTCAGCGACCAACTGCTCTGCGGCGGAAGCCAGTTCGGTGAGTGGTGCGAGCAGGCCGGTGTCGGCCAGCCAGTAGTGGCGGTCCGTCGCCTTGGCACAGGCGTCGAGGATCAGCTCCGGGGAGGCCGCCGTCCGGTTCTCCTGTACGGCGGCGGTCGCGCCGCGGACCACGTCGAGGCAGTCGGCGATGCCGGCGACCAGGTCGGCGTTGCCGATCCGCGCCAGCGGGCCGTCCCCGACCGGCTGGGCGGCGGCGTGATCGGCGGACTGGAAAGGAGTCTGCCACAGCTGGAGTTCGTGCGTGCGCACGGGCTCGTGGTCCGCTCTGACCAGGACGAGGGTGCCGTCCGGCAGCAGGGCGTACGCCGCGCCGTGCAGGGCGCTCGCGGCCTCCCGGCGGACGGTGTTCCACGGCAGCAGCAGGACCTGGGCACGGCCCGGCCGGCTCAGGACGTAGAGCAGGTCCTCGCCGTTGGGCGAGGCGAGCACCGCGTCGAAGCGCAGCTCGTCCGCGACGGACCCGTCGGCCGCGGAACCGGCACCCGCACCGCCCGTACCGGACGCGCCGCCCGCGCCGCCCGCCCCGCCGCCGCCGATACGGAAGGCCCGATGGCTCCCGTCCGCCAGTTCGTAGCCGCCGGGGAAGATCAGGCCCTGTTCGGCGGGCAGCAGCCTGGCACCGCGGCCCAGCGAGTCCTGTCGACGTACCGAGCCGGTACGGGTGTTGACGACCAGGTAGCGGTCCGCCGGCTCGTTGTAGGGGCGGATCCGCAGGAGCAGCAGGGGTCCGGTCGCCGCGTAGGCGACCGTGGCGTCGGCCAGACTCTGCAGCGGCTCGTCGACCGCTTCCCGGAACAGCAGCCGGTCGCCGGGGCGCGCCCGGACCGTGAGGCTGCCGCCGGTGGTGGCGACCGAGACCGCGCCCTCGCCGCCTTCGATCAGGATCCTTCCGTCCGCGTGGTACTCGCGTCCGGTCGTCGTCCACGGCAGCTCGGAGGCGGCCGGCTGCGGCAGGTCGCGTTCACCGTGGTTGCCCAGGTACTCGACCCGGTCCGCCCCCGACTGCCAGCTCAGGACCCGCAGATCGCCCTCGTTCTCGCCGGTGCGGAACACGGCGAGCAGCCGCCCCGCCGCCGTACGCCTCAGGTCGGTGAGGCGCGCGTCCCGGTAGTAGCGCAGCAGCTCGGCCAGGTCGCGGTGGAACCGCTCGTCGTCGAGCAGACCGGGGACCTTCTCGTGTTCCAGGGGCGAGCCGTCCAGGGTGTGCAGCGACAGCAGGCCGGCGTCGAGGTCGGGCGCCGAGGTCCCCAGCAGGAGGACGTCGGGCCGTACGGCGACCACACCGCACGCGGTGCCCTCGCCGGCGGTGCGCGGCCGCGCCGAGGCCGCCAGCTCCAGCGTGCGGGAGCCGAACGCCTCCTGCCGCCGGGAGTTCAGCGAGGCGGCCCGTCGGCCGAGTTCCGCGGCGCGGTCGGCGAGCCTTGCCCGCAGGATCTGGTAGGTGCCGTCCTCGACGCCCATGACTGCTTCCCGTTCCCTCTGGCCTGAGCGCTGAACGTGCCGTACTGCGCTGTCGATCGTCTGCGACGCCGTTGTGGCCGGTCACGCCCGCGCGGCGGTAGCCGCACATCAACACGGCCCGGCGCCCCTTGCGGGGCGCCTTCGTCGTCGCGCTATTTGGCTGAACCGTTGGCGAGCTGCACGGGGTCGGCCGGCATCGTGCCGTCGGCCGCCTGTCCTCCGAGCAGCTTCATCAGCAGGGCCAGATTCCACGGGCCGCCGGCCGCCAGCGAGCGCAGCACCTCCGTCGCGTCGCCGCTGAAGCTCTTCTCGCCGTTCAGCCAGTCCGCCCCGAGGGCCTGCACCGTCTCCGAGCCCCGCACCGCGCCGTCGATGGCCTTGCCGAAGGACACCGCGCCGACCAGCCGCTCCAGGAACACGCTGTCGCCGCCGACGATGTCGATGTCCGCACTCTCCAGTCCGGCGGCCAGCACCGCCGCCTGGGCCTCGGCCACCTTGCTCTGAACCTCCAGCGCGGCCATCCGGACCTCCTTGTCCGCGGCCAGGCGCAGCCGGAACTCCTCGTGGGCCCGGGACACCTCGTCCAGCGCGGCCATCGCCGCCGCCTTCTCCTTGAGACCGGCGGCCTCGCCCAGCAGCCGCTCCCGGATGCCCGCCGCCTCCGCGTTCGCCTTGCTCTCCGCGACCGCGGCCTCGGCGAACCCGACCTTCTCGACGGCCTCCGCCTTCTCCTTCAGACCCGCGGCCTCGCCCTCCAGCCGGGCCCGCACGCCGGCCGCCTCGGCCATGGCCTGCCGCTCCGCCACCTCGGCCTGGGCCAGGCCCGCCGCCCCGGCCAGGGCGCGCTCGCCCTCCGCCCGGCGCACGTTGGCGGCGGCCTCCAGCTCCGCGCGCTTCTGCCCGGCCTCGGCCAGCACCAGCTGCTCCTTGGCCCGCAGGTGCGCGGCCTGTTCGGCGGCCTCGGCCGCCTTGATGTCCTTGACCAGCTGCTCCTGCGCCTCCGCCTCGGCGGCGATGATCACGGTCTGCCGGGTGCGCTCGGCCTCCTGGACCACCCGGACCCTCTTGATCTCCTCTTCCTGCTCGGCGACCGTGCGGTCCACCGCGATCCGCTCGCGCACCACGTCGGCCACGCCCCGGCGCTCCACCTCGACCTGCCGTTCCTTCTCCGCCCTGGCGAGCTCCACCTCGCGCTCCCGGTTGACGACCTCCATCAGCCGGTCCTTCTCGATGCGCTCGCTCTCCACCGCGAGGACCCGCTCCCGGTTCTTCTCGGCGACCGCGATCTCCCGCACCTGGTTCTCCCGCTGGACGCCGAGCAGTTCCTCGGTCCGCAGCAGCGCGCTGTGCGCCTTGAGCCGCTCCTCCTCCTGGACCTGTGCGGTGGCCGCCTCCTCCTGCGCGCGCAGGGTCTCGATCCCCTTGCGCTGCCTGATCTCCGCCTCCGCGCGCCGCCGTTCCAGCTCCAGCACCGCCTCGCGCGCGTCCACGTTCTGGCGGGTGATCTCCATCTCCTCGTTGCGCTGGAAGTCGTTGGTGCGGATGTGCTCCAGCGCCGTCAGTTCGGTGATCTTCCGGATGCCCTGGGCGTCCAGGATGTTGGAGGCGTCGAGCTGCTCCAGCGGGGTCTGTTCGAGGTGGTCGATCGCGGCGTCCTCCAGGTGGTAACCGTTCAGGTCGGTGCCGATGGCCGCGACGATGCGGTCCCTGAACTCCTCGCGCTTGGTGTAGAGGTCGGCGAAGTCGAGCTGCTTGCCCACCGTCCGCAGCGCCTCGGCGAACTTCGCGCTGAACAGGTTCTGGAGGGTCTCCTGGTGGCTGGCCCGCTCCGTGCCGATCGCCTGGGCCACCTTGACGACGTCCTCGACCGTCTTGTTGACCCGGACGAAGAACGTGATCTGGATGTCGGCGCGGATGTTGTCCCTGCAGATCATGCCCTCCCGTCCGGTGCGGATGATCTCGATGGTCTTCACCGAGATGTCCATGACCTCGGCCCGGTGCAGCATCGGCAGCACCAGGGCTCCGGTGAAGGTGACGTCGACGCTCTTGGGCCGGGAGACGATCAGCGCCTCGCCCTGGACGACCTTGCGGAACAGCCGGCCGAAGAGCAGCAGCGTGCCCAGACCGATGAGCAGCAGGACGGCGACCAACACGCCGATTCCGATGGTGACGACAGACATGGCTGTTCCCTTGGACGACCTTGCCGCGGATGGATGGGCGAACTGTGGGCGTGCGTAACGCCCGGAACGAAACGGTCGGGGTGATGCCGCGTCAGCCGGTGGCCGGCACGGCGGGCATGACCCAGAAGTACTCGCCCGCGTCGTCGTAGTCGTAGATGAGTGCCGACGCCCCGGCGCGGAGTACGCCGCCCGGCCCTGCCGCGTCGTCGAGGCTCTGCCGGACCTGTACGACCGCGGAGGAGCCGTCGGCCGCATGGACCTCGGCCTGTCCGAAGTCGGGGCCGACCCGTCCGGTGCGGATCACGCACCCGAGACCGACGAAGTCCCGGCGGGACGGCGGCGGGGCGGGGGCCGGCATCAGCCGTCCCAGTGGCCACGCGAGCACCCGCGCTCCCACCCACCCGCCGACCAGGGCTACCGGCAGCAGGACTCCCCCGTGGCCGCCGCCGAACACCACCCGGCCACTGAGCGCGCCGAACCAGGCGAAGGCGACCACCAGCGACACCGCCACGGTGATCGGCACCCCGCCGAGGCCCAGCACCCTCTGCAGCCCCCCGTGGCCGTGGCGCCCCGCGCCGTGGCCGTGGCCGTGCCCGTGCCCGTGATGTCCTCCGCGCGCCCCATGGAAGTGGGCGCCCCCCAGGAGCACCAGCAGCCAGTAGACCGCCACCACGACGAGCGCGAAGGTGAAGACCACGGTCGGAAACGCCGTGACCGCCCCGAGAAAGTCCCCCACCGCACTCGCCCGCCTCTGCAGATCCCCCGACGGCCACGCTTCGTGTGCCGCACGCGCAAGGGTGACACCGCGGTAACGACCGCGCAGTGCATGATCCCGGAAGTCTCGGCGGCCCTTTCACGTCCCGGTTCAGCTCACATTCCGGACCCGGTGCCCGAGCCTGACCGCGCTGCCGCGAGCACGCGTCGGCAGCGACGCCTGCCAGGTCATCCACTCCGGGTTCGTCGACAGGGAGCGGTGGTCGAAGGGCTGCGGATCACGACGCTCCCGGCCGAGGCTCCTCGCCGTCGTAGGCCGCCAGCGCGGCCTGGCGGCACTCCAGCAGGTTGCCGAGGATCTCGGGGGTCAGGTGCTCCTGGGCCAGTGCCACCGTGGCACGGGCCTCGACCGAGGCCCATGCGTGCCGGGCGCGCTTGTTGGCGCGGCGCCTGGTGTCGCTGCGCAGGAAGCCCGCTCCCGCCGCGAACCCGGCGGAGGCCAGAGCGGCGAGGGCGGCGGGAACGCGCGCGTCCGCGGAGGCCAGTCCCGCCGTTCCCGCCGTGCCGGCGAGCAGGGCAGCGGGGAAACCGAGGGCGATGTCCATCTTGGTCCAGAACTCGGCCCGGCGGTGGGCGAGTGTCCTCTGGCGCGTCGCCTCGTCCCTCAGCCGTTCGATCTCGGCACGCAGGCGGCGCTCGGGCTCGTCCGGACTCAGGTGGGTGGTTCCGTCAGCGGGAGTGGCCATATGGGCATTCCAACACGCCTGTGCCAGAAGGTACTTGGTGAATCCGAACAGCCTTCGGGGGCGACGGACGTGAGCTTCCCACGAATCGTGTTCCGCCACGCTTTGCAGCCGATCCCGCCGATGATCTCCACCGCCGCTCGGCTGCGACCGGGGCGACCGGCGTGCCTGCACAGAATGCGCAGGCTGACGGGCCGGCAGTCCGAGGCTGCGGGAGCCCGAATTCCGGTCGAGAACTGGGTCTTTGCCCCAGTGTTCGCCCCACAGCGAGCCTTACGGTCACCTCAGCTTCCCAGGCTGAGAGCCACCCGCAGCGCAGGCCGAACGCACGCGGGTAGGGTTCGTACGGTGCGCTACCTGACAGAGGCTTTCGTTGTCGGGGCTCTGAAGCGGGGGCGGCCGGTGGAACAGTTCCTTGGTCCGATCGGTGCTCCAGGTCGGCCCGGAGTCAGCTACGTCGAGATCCGCCCGGCGAAGGCGTCATATGAGGTCTACGTCCATACCGTCGAGGATGTCGGCCATGAGAAGTTCTTCGACCTGGTCGAGTTTCCACCATTCGACGCCGACGAGGACGAAGAGGAGTTCGGCCGACTCGTTGCCACGGCCGAGGACCCGTCTGTCGCACTGACCACTGCCGAAGAGGCCACGGGCGCAGTACCGGGGAGGTGGGTCGACGAGAGCATGGTCCAGGACGAGTATGCCGACTTCGTCCGAGCGGGCCGCCCTGCGGACCGATCGCCCGATGGCCACCCCTGGCCAAGCCGCGGAACCCGCAGCTGACAGGCCGCAGAAGCGGAGTGTCCCACTGAGTGGCAACGCCGACGGACGAACGCGAACGTCCACAGATCATCGGCGCAGTTCAAAGGCTCACCGCCCAAGGCAGAGCCCTTGGCCAAGTCACCTCGGGGCCAAGAGGGAAACACCGGTTCAGGCCCGATGCCGAGAGATCAGGCGCCGGGCCTGATTCGCTTTGCCGACCCGACTGGGCGCCGGGTTCGGGCAGCGGCTCAAGGACTACCCCATCGTTGATGCCAGCGCTCCCCCATGCCAGTGACGGCGAGTTTCGTGGTGGGCATGCTGTGCGACCCGGGCTGGCTGCGTCTGCCTTCTCTCGCTGCCGCAAGGCGAGTTGAGAATGAGCGCGTCGGAGCGCGGAGTGGAGGTTGCCGCCGCAAGGTGGGCAATGAAGCGGTAACGGCCACGGTGATCACGGCCCAAGCCGCACCCATCACGCCGGCGGTCCGGACAGCTGTCCTTTGTGACGAGACGAAGAGTTGTCATCACATCCACAGACGCGTCTGGATGCGGGCTTGGCAGCATGGTCTCCAAGCAGCATAGATTTGCTCCAGTTGATCACCAGGGGGAGCAGTGGCCGGGCGGGATCTTCGAACTCTGTTCAGCTCGAACGACCGGAGCATCGCCGCCGGTGAGGCGTTCACGAACCGGCAGGCACAGTGGCAAGCGGTGACGGTCTGCCTCACCGAGCATGTGCGGCATGTGATCCGCGCGGACTTCGATGCGGAGGATCTGGAGGCTCCCCGCCGCAACATACTCGTGTTCCACGGCGTTGGCGGGATCGGCAAGTCCACGCTCTCCCGCAAGATCGAGGCGTCGCTCACCCGCAGCGAGGATCGTCCCGTGCAGTGGGAGTCGCCGTCCCACCCCGAGGAGCGGACGGTGCCGGTCCGCATCGATCTCGCGCGCGCCGTGGGCATGGACTTCGAGCGCGTCATCCTCACCATCCGCCTGGCCGTAGCCGCGCTCGGTCGGTCGATGCCCGCCTTCGACCTCGCCTTTCGCCGCTACTGGGAGCACAACCACCCGGGCGAACCGATCGAGGACTACCTGCGCCGGGGCGGGCTGCTCAGCCGCTTCAGCGCCGCTGCCGCCCTGCCCCAGCAGATGCAGTCCGCCCTCAGCGACGTCGCCCAGGCCCTGCTCCTGCCCGGCACCATCGGCAGCGTGCTCGGTCAGGGGGCCGGGGCACTCATCAGGGCGCTACGCGAGCGGCGCCAGTCTGTACGGGCCCTCGCCGGCTGTTCCCGCCTGGCCGACCTCCTCGAGGCCGAGCCCGACCTGGAAGCCCTCAGCTTCTACCCGCACCTGCTCGCCTGGGACCTGGCCCAACTCCCGGTCGACAAGCGCGCACTCCCCGTCATTCTGCTGGACACCTTCGAGGACACCGGCGACCGCACGCACCGCGACTTCGAGCGCCTGCTCCAGCGCATCGTGTGGCTGATGCCCAACGCCTTCTTCGTCGTCACCGGACGCAACCGCCTCCAATGGGCGGAGACAAGCCTGGAGGGCCAACTCGACTGGACCGGGCCGAACGCTTGGCCCGGACTCGTCCCCGGCACGGCGCATCCGGTGTCAGGTGGACCCGGCCGCCAGATCCTGATCGGCGACTTCTCTCCCGAAGACTGCGAGGTCTACCTGTCCCGTAGGCTCAGCCGCGGTGGACAGCCGCTGATCGACGAACCGGTCCGCCAGATCATTGCCGAGCGCTCCCACGGGCTCCCTCTGTACCTGGACCTGTCGGTCATGCGCTACATGGAACTCCGGCGCGGCGGCAGGCAGCCGCAGGTCACCGACTTCGACCACGATTTCCCCGCCCTGATCGCCCGTACCCTCAGTGACCTGACCGCCGAGGAACGGCACGTGCTGCGCTCGGTCAGCTTGCTCAGCGCCTTCTCCGTGCCCTTGGCCACCCAGGTCGCCGGCATGGACCACGACGCGCCCGCCCTGCGGCTGACCGAGCGCCCCTTCATCCGGGAGTCCTCCTCCGGTGTGTGGCCCTTCCATGTCCACGACCTGGTCCGTGCCGCCATCCGCAACGCGGACGACGGCAGTGACGACCGCTGGTCGGAGCAGGACTGGCAACGCGCGGCCCAGCGCGCCTTCCACGCCCTGGAATCCCAGTGGCGCCAAGCCCGACACGACCGCGCTGTCCTGGTCGGCTGCCTCCGACAAGGGCTGCTCCTCGCACGCGACTTTCATCTCGATCTCGACTGGCTCGCCGATGCCGCCTTCCAGTACGTGGGAGATTCCGTTTGGGAACCCCTCGCACTCCCTGCTGCGGATGATGTGGCATCGGGCGGCCTGCGGACTGCCACGGATGCCCTGGGGGAAACGCTCAGCGCCATCGCTCGGCGACAACACGAGCACCGCGAGCGTACGGCCGGTCGGCTCTCGGCCGTCCTGGCGTCGGGTCTGCTCCCCGATGAACTCGTCGAACTGGCCACGTACTACTTGGCGAAGGCCCAGCGAGACCTCGGGCTGACCGACCATTCCCGCCGGGGCATGCAGTACGTTGCCGCCGCCGGCGGTCGGCTGGCCGTCGCCGCCGGACGCGGTCTCGCGCATCTGAGCCGACTGTCCGGAGACTTCCCAGCGGCAGCGGAAGCCGCTGGGGCGCTGGGCTGGGAAGGGCGGCACCACCGAGTATTCGGGGACGTGTGGTGGGTCCAGGGCGACATGGCCCGGGCGGCAACCGCCTACCTGGCGGCCCGGAGCGAAGCCGAACAGCACGGCGCGGCCGGCGAAACCGCAATGTCCCAGGCCCATCTCGCCTTCGCCGTCGCCTTCACCAACCCCGTTCAGGCCGATGCCGAACTCGACCTGACAGATCGACTGCTGTCGGGTCTCAGCCTGCGCTCCACCGAGATGACCGCTCGCATAGCCGCATTGGTACGGGATGCCGGGTCTGCCACAGACCTACCGGACCGGGCCGCCGTCCTCCTCGCCGAAATCGACGTCTCCGGCGTCTCCTACGCGGCGCCCAAACTCCAACTGGCCCTGTGCTTCCACCATGCCGTCCTCGACACCCGAGAAGAGCTCGCGGCCGGGATCTCCCGCCTACGCGAGCGCACCCGGAGCGGCGACTACGCATACTATGTCGAGATCGCGCACTTCATGGCCGGCCTCCCGCTGCCCACAGACACCGCACGAGCACGGTGGATCGACGGGGAAGAGAGAACCCGCGAACGATGGCGCGGCATAGTTACGACGCGACGCGATCACCTCGGTACGTAGAGGTCGTGTTCCTGCCGATGAGGAGTCGGCCGGGCGCGGTGGGCGGATGGAGAGAGTCCTGACGTCAGGATCCCATCGATACTCCCGGCTATCGCGACTTCTGCCGGCTATAGGCAAGTTGGCGATTCGATTGCCACCTCCGCCCACACCGTCTTCCCGACGGGATGACGTGGCGTCGAACCCCAGCGCACGGCCAGGACATCGACCAGGAGGAGGCCGCGGCCCGATTCACCGTCGGGGAAGGCCGAGGGCGCGGCGGCGGGCGGCCGTTTCGTGGCGGCTGCATCCGCGACCTCGATACGAACCAGGCCCGCCGCCTCGTCGAGAGTGAGGCGGAGGTCGAAGTCATGCCCCGGTACACGGCCATGACGCACTGCGTTCGCGGCAAGCTCTCCGACGACGAGGGCGACCGCGCAGGAGGCGTCCGACGGCGGCGGATGTCCCCATTCCTCCATGCGTCGGACGGCGCCGTGTCGAGCCTGTTGCGCGCCTCGGGGCGAGGCGGGGAACTGTTCCCTGAATGTCAGGAGTTCTTCCCCCGAGGTGGTCGTTGCGGTCAGCACGGCCTGTCCGTCCTTGTGTGTCGAGCCTCGACGTCCCGCGATGTGGGCGGGTCGTCACGTTCCGTGTCCAAGAGTCGTCCGATCGCCCTACGCTCGAAAGGTGACGCAGGCTTACTTTTCAGTCCGTAAGGAACGGAAGTGACGCTTTGGCCAACGGAATTGGCCCCACCGCGTCGATGGCCGCGCTGTTCGGCGCACGGGTGCGCAGGCTCCGCCTGGCGGCCGGACTGACCCAGGCCGAACTGGGCGACAAGACGCACGTGGTGAGCACCCGGATCCCACGGATCGAGCGGGCCTCAGGGGCGAAACCGACGTTGGAGCTGGCACGGGCGCTCGACGTGGCTCTCGGTGCGAACGATCTGCTGGTCGAGTTATGGCCGTACGTGTACCGGGAGGCGTTTCCGGACTGGTCGCGGAGGTTCATGGAGTACTCGGAGAGGGTCGTACTCATCCGGCAGTACGCGGCGCACGTGGTGCCTGGTCTGTTGCAGACGGAGGACTACGCGCGGGCGGTGCTCAGCCTCGACGCCCTACTCGACAGCGAAGAGCAGCTGGAGGAACGTGTCACAGCCCGCATGGGACGGCAGGAACGACTCGGTTCGCCCGACCGGCCCGAGCTGTGGATGATCCTTGACGAGGCGGTACTGAGGCGTCCGATCGACAACCATCGCGTGATGCGCACACAGTTGACGCGACTTCTCGATGCGGCCACGGAACGTCACATCGTCGTGCAGGTACTGCCGTTCGACCATGGTGGGCATGAGGCGATGGGCGGTTCTCTGACGGTTCTGACCCTGCCGGACGGCTCAGAGGTGGCCTACACAGAGGGCTCTGACTACGGCCAACTCATCGAGGAACCAGCCAGCGTCAGTCGCTACAAGGTGATTTACGATCGGCTGAAGGCGGCAGCCCTGCCCCCGTTCATGTCCCGCGACATGATCCGGTCCGCGATGGAGGGCAACTACCGTGGCGCGAAGGTCCCGTCCCGATCTGAACGACGCCGCCTGGCGCAGGAGCAGCTACAGCAATCAAGCCGGGGGCGACTGCGTGGAGGTGGCCAACGGGTTCCAGGACGTCGTCCCCGTCCGTGACAGCAAGGTCCCGCACGGTCCCGCGCTGTGCTTCGGGGCCGCCTCCTGGTCGGTCTTCACAGGCGAGTTGAAGGCCGTACCCCACCGCCCCTGAGCCGTCCGGGCTCCGGTCGCCGTCCGCGTCCCGGGCTCACCGGGCCCTTGCCCGCCAGGGTCCGGCGGGCCACTGGGCTCCTGAAAGAACCGGGGAAAGAACTACCCGCCCACCCACCCTCCCGCGCCGGGAAAGCCGCCGGAAAGTCCCACGTCACCCGTCCGGGTGACCGGCTTGCGTGGCCCGAACGCGGGCGGTTACGTTCGCCGCGACAACCGCACACAGACGACGGCCCCCGGCCGGGACTGGCATCCCGATCGAGGGCCTGACCGATCAGGAAGCAGAACCTTCCCGATGGCTGATCCGCAGTCTAACGCGCGCCTGCGCGCCGACGCCGGAGCTCCGACCTCTGGCGTGATCCACGTACGCACCCCTCTCGCGGCCGACTTCACCGTGGTCCCCAACGCCCTCACCCAGCGACGCGGCAGCGCGGTCACGGTCGGCGTCGCGGTGTACGTCCTGTCCCTGCCCGAAGGCACCCGTGTGAGCATCGCCGCCCTGTGCGAGCACTTCACCGAGGGCGAGATCCTGATCTCCCGTGCGCTCAGGGAACTTGAGGCGGCGGGCTACCTGGAACGCCGCCGGGAGCGCGGGCCTGGTGGGCACATCCGTACGCGGACGTACTTCCACAACGTGCCGGGGGACGTCGTACGCGGCGACGCGCGTGACGGCGATCCGGACTGCGCTCAGTACGGCGCTCCGGACGACGACCCGGACGGGCCGCCCGAACCGCCGAAGCCGCCTCGACCGCGCAAGCCGAGGGGAGAGAAGCCGACTCCCGCTACGACCCGAGTACCGGCACCCTCCGCGGCACCGGACCCGCTTCCCTCCTCCGAGGCCGACCCTCAGGCCATGGCCGTACTGGCCTCACTGCGCCGGGTCGACCCCCGGCTCCTGCTGTCCGCGCAGGAAGCCGCCCGTCTCGCCCCGGCCGTGACCCAGTGGCTGGCGGCGGGTGTCCTGCCGACTCAGATCACCGAGCACCTGACCAACAGACTCCCGGACCAGCTGCTGGTCCGTCCGGCCGGCATCCTCGGCTTCCGGCTCAAGGAGACTCCCCTGACCGCGGTACCAGCGGCAGCCAGGATCGAGGACCGGCCCACGGGCCGCCCGGCCGTCCTGCCCTTCCAGACCTGCGACGGCTGCGAGCGCGCGTTCCGGGCGGCGGCACCCGGCCACTGCCGGCGCTGCCGGGATCGCCAGTCCGAGGTCTGTGTCCGTGCGGCCGGTTGAGACGGCGAGGCGGGGTGCGGTCGGCCCGCAGGTGGGAGGCTTGGTGTGCAGCCATGCGGGTTCCGGCGCGGCGAGGAGGTGGGTCATGGTCGACCGGTTCACGGACGGGCTCCTGACGCCCACGGAAACCTCCGCGTACCTTGAGATTCCGCAGTCGACCCTCACCTCCTGGCTGAAGGGCAGGGCTGCTGGAGCGCCCCTTGTCCATCAGGTCGAGCCGATGCGGAGGGGCCAGCCCTCGGTGCCGTTCATCGCCGTCGCCGAGGCTCACGTACTTCGTTCCCTGCGCTCCCTGGGCCTGCGCATGAGCGAGATCAGGGAGGCCGCAACCGCCGTGCGAGACGCCTTTGCCACGCCGTACGGCCTGGTGTCGAAACGGATCGCGACGGACGGCGTCGACATCTTCGTCGAGCACGGCTTCGGAGATCTGCGCAGGGCCCGAGACGGTCAGGTCCCCATCCACGAAGTGGTCTCCGACTACCTCCGCTACCTGACCTGGGAGCCGGACGACGACTTTCCCCCCAGCCTGCGACTGCGCCAGTGTCCGGACTCGGTCCCTGTCCTCATCGACCCGAGATTCGGGCACGGGCGCCCGGTGGTGGCCGCCAACCGCGTCCCGGTCAATGCCATCACAGATCTGTGGGAAGCCGGGGAGACCGTCGAGGACATCGCATACGACTTCGACATGACGCCCGAACAGGTCGACGCCCTGTGTCACGCAGTGGTGCGCCTTGCCGCCTGAGTTCTTCCTGGACCGGAATCTCGGACGTCGTGTGGCGGAGGGACTGAGAACGCTCGGGTGGACCGTCCACCGCATCGGCGACGAGTTTCCGGACGACGGACAGGACGTACCCGACGAGGAGTGGATCGCTCACGGTCTCGACCGGTCCTGGAATGTGCGGCCGTCCTCTTCTACCTCGACAACCAGCAACTGCACAGCCTCGAGATGGTCGAGTGACTCCACACCCGTCGTGACGCAATCCACCGGGCGGTTGAGCGAGGTGGACCGGCCGCGTACGCGGTACGCCACGACCGGACGAGCGCACGTGGCCGTGATGGTGGGCATGGCGGGTGATCTGGCGGACGGCACCGTGCGGCAACCGCTCGTGGGCCACCGAGGCGATGCAACCCGCAAGCCGCGTCACGCGGCAGATTGCCCCCGGCGCCCACAGTGCCGCCGCTGTCTCCATCTGTTTAAGGACCTGTCCGTCTGGACTCGCGACCACTGGGCAGCCTCGGCCGCCGAATTCAGAGGTCGATCACGCGAAACGCTCGGCTGGGAAATCCCAGCCGAGCGTCTGCGACAACAGCCTCTCGAATCCGCCGTCACGGATCGGGGCCTTTGACATCTATTCTCAAGCGAATACGGGCGAGGCTGCTACCAGCCGTGACCGCAGTCGGAACCGATGTCAGTGACCTGCGCACCTGGGCTGCCTTCGCCGTTGATCAGGTTGCCGCCCAGGCCGTTGAGGATGCCCACCTCACCGAGAATGTCGAGGTTCAGGTCGTGGGACTTGCACCCGCCACCGCCGCCGCCCCGCATGCTCTGCGCAGCCTGGGCATTGGCAGGGCTGATCGCCACGAGGCTGACACCGCTTATGATGGCGGCCGCAACGGCGACCTTGCGGAAACTGTTCATTTCTCCTCCTAGGGGCGAGTAGAGCGCACCATTAAAAGATCAATTCAGCGCTCATTTCGGAGGCTAGATCGACATCCGGCAGAGCGCTCATCGGGGAAGCCATCCGGGGGTTCTGAGGGCCAATCGGTTGACGTGACTCCTTCGGCTGCCGATGGCCCTTCGCGGGTTCGCTCGGGGTCGTCGGTGCGGTGCCGGATCGGCCGTGGGGCCGGTCGGGTGGTCTGGCCGTCGTGACCGGGCAGGGGGCACGATGCGTTCCAGAGGCCGAGCACTCTCATCGTGGACAGGGAGATCGTGTGGACGGTATCCGCTACGACGTCGCGCCTTCCGTGCGTGCCGTCTACGGGCCCCAGGACCTCAGCTCCGCACCGGCGTTCGCGGGCGGGTTCATCAACTTCGGTCACTGGGACGGGATTCCGCTCGACCGGCCCCTGACCACCGAGGACCGGGTGCGCAGTCAGCGGAATCTCTACCGTCGGGTGCTGGGCACGCTCGACGGGGCGGACGCCCATGCCGTCGAGGTCGGCTGCGGGCTCGGGCTCGGCGCCGTACTCGCGTTGGACGAGTTCGGGTTCGCCTCCGTGACCGGACTGGACGTTCATCCCGAGCAATTGGAGCGGGCGCGGCGGGCCAACGCCGGACTGCTCGGCCGGGCGCCTCAGCGGCTTCGGTTCGCTCATGGGGCGGCGGAGGAAATGCCGTTCGAGGACGGCCGGTTCGAGTGTCTGTACTCCGTCGAAGCCGCCCAGCACTTCCGTGACCTGGCCGCGTTCGGCCGTGAGGCCGCACGTGTGCTGCGGCCCGGCGGCCGGCTTGCCGTCACCAGTTTCTTCCTGCCCGCCGGTGCCGAGGCCGCGGGCGGGGAACTGGCCGCCCGGCTGGACAGCTTCGCGTCCGGGCTGGATGTGGCCCACCCGCTCGTCTCCCTGGTCGACGTCCTGGACGCCGTCGGGCTGACCGCCGTACGAGCCGAGTCGATCGGTGGTCATGTCTGGGCGGGCCTTGATCATTTCCTGTCCGGCATCGACCTGCCCGTGCAGTGGCCGCGGAACTTCCTGCCGGCCTATCGCGACGGGCTGCTGGACTACTACGTCGTCTCCGCACGGCGCCCGTCGAAGAGCGGCTGAGGGGGACGACGGCCGCCCGGGTGGCGCCGACGCGGGTGTCGCGTGGCCGTCCGGTCGCAACCGAACCCAAAGGTGGTGACCGGCGTCAGGAGGTCAGCTTCGCGGCCTTCGAGGGGGGCCGCGGCGGTCACCCGCTGACTACGCTGCACGGGTGACCACCGAGCTGACCCTGCTGCCCCGAGTCGCCTGCCGTGGACGGGAGATCACCGCGCCCCGGCTGCGCGGGCTGCTGGCGTTGCTCGCGGAGGATCTGCGCGGTGGCTGCAGCACCGGCCGGCTGGTGGAGGGGCTGTGGGCGGAGGAGCTGCCCGAGCGGCCCGGCAAGGCCGTGCAGATCCTGGTGTCGCGGCTCAGGTCGCAGCTGGGTGCCGAGCTGATCGTGAGTACGCCGACGGGATACCGGCTCGCGCTGGCCGAGACGCAGGTCGACAGTTCCGCCCTGCTGCTGCACGAGGCGGGCAGTGCCGAGCGGGCGCGGGCCGGGGATCACGAAGGCGCCCTGGCACAGGCCGAGGCCGGGCTGGCGCTCTGGGACGGGAGCGTGGGCGCCGGCGCGGGTGAGGACCTGCACGATCCGCTGGTGGCGCTGCGCGCCGGGCGGGTCCGGGCACATCGCGCGCTGGTCCGGGACCGGGCGCTCGCGCTGGCCCGGCTGGAGCGGCGGGCGGAGGCCGTGGCACCGCTGGCCGCGCTCGCCCGGGAGCTGCCGCGGGACGAGGAGGTGCTGACGGAGCTGCTGCGGTGCGAGGCGGTGACCGCCGGACGGGCCGCGGCGCTGACCCGGTACGACGCCTACCGTCGCCGGCTGCGGGACGAGCTGGGCACCGATCCGGGAACCGGGCTCGTATCGGTGTACCAGGAGCTGGTGCGGGCGGACGTGCCGCGGGTCCGGCACGGGGTACCGCACGAGCCGAACCCCCTGGTGGGGCGGGACGCGGATGTCGCCGCGGTGGGCGGGTTGCTGCGCACGTCCCGGGTGGTGAGCGTCGTCGGCCCCGGCGGTCTCGGCAAGACCCGGCTCTCGCACGCGGTGAGCCGGGCCGCCGAGCAGCCCGTGGTGTACTTCGTCACCCTCGCCGGTGTCCTCGCCGACGACGACGTGGCCGGCGAGGTGGCCTCGGCCGTCGGCGCCGGTGAGGGCGGCCGGTTCAGCGGGGGCGGGGACGCGGTGAGCGGCATCGTCGCCGCGCTGGGCACGGGACCCGCGCTGCTGGTGCTGGACAACTGCGAGCAGGTGATCGCCGGTGCCGCCGGTCTCGTACAGGCGCTGGTCTCGCGGTCGAAGGAGCTGCGGGTGCTGGTCACCAGCCGGGCTCCGCTGGGGCTGACCTCTGAGTCCGTGTACGCCCTGCCGGAGCTCTCGGCGGCGACGTCGGTCGAGCTGTTCGGGCAGCGGGCGCGGGCCGCGCGGCCGGGCGTGGAGCTGCCCGCCGACCAGGTGGCCGAGATCTGCCGGCACCTGGACGGGCTGCCGCTGGCCGTGGAGCTGGCCGCGGCCCGGGTGCGGGTGCTGTCCGTGACGGACATCGCGCGCCGGTTGCAGGACCGTTTCGCGCTGCTGCGCGGTGGTGCCCGGGACGCGCCCGAACGGCATCGCACGCTGCGGGCGGTGGTCGAGTGGAGCTGGAACCTCCTGGAGGCAGACGGCCGGGCGGCGCTGCGCGCGCTGTCGGTGTTCCCGGGCGGCTTCACCGAGGAGGCCGCCGAGTACCTGCTCGACGAGGGCGGGGACACGCTGGCCCTGCTGGAGCAACTGGCCGGTCAGTCCCTGCTCAAGGTGGGTGACAGCCCGTCCGGGGTGCGTTTCCACATGCTGGAGACGCTGCGGGAGTTCGGTGCCGTCCGGCGCGCCGAGGCCGGTGAGGAGGCGGCGGTGACCGGCCGGTTCCTGGTCTGGGCCCGGGACTTCGGGCGGGCCCACCACGACCTGCTGTTCAGTCACCGTCCGGGGGCCGCCTGGAGCCGTATCCGCGCCGAGCAGGACAACCTCGTCCTCGCCCTGCGGTACGCGCTGGCCCGCGCCGACGGCCCCACCACCGCGGCCGTCACCGCCGTGCTGTCCTCCTTGTGGTCCACCGGCTCCCATTACGGCCGGCTGGCGTCGCTGGCCGCCGACACCGCGGGCCCCCTCTCCCACTTCCGGCCCGAGAACCCCGAGGACGTGGAACCGGCCCGCAGCGCGGCGGCGGTGTGCGCGGCGAGTCTCTTCATGGGCCACGGCCCGCACGCCGTACGCCAGTTGGTGACCCTGCGCCGGCTGCCGCCCGCCCAGCCGGACACCGTGCTGCGGGCCCTGTCCGTCGTGCTGTGCGCCGTGCCGGAGACAAGGCCGCCGGAGTTCACTCGGCTCCAGGAGTTGTGCGAGGCCGAGGAGCCGATGCTGGCGGGCATCGCCTCGGCCGTCGCCAGCTACGTCTGGGAGGCCGGGCACGACATGGAGCGGGCCCTGGAGAGCGCCCGCCGGATGCTCGACGCGCTCGCTCCGCTGAACAACCCGGCCATGCACCTGCTCAGCCACGGCCGGGTCAGCGAACTGTGCCTGCAGTCCGAGCGGGGCGCGGAGGCGTACGACCATCTGCGTGCCGCGCTGAGCGCGCTCGACGCGTTCGGCGACGGGTCGGACACCCTCGGCATCCGTTGGGGGCTGGTGCTGGCCTGTCTGCACACGGGCGAGATCGACGAGGCCGAGTACTGGCTGGGCATCGCCGCCGTGGACCAGCCGCCGGAGTCGGACCAGATTTTCAGCCCCGAGCTGCCGGCCAGGGCGGAGATCGCGCTGGCCCGGGGACTGACCGAGGTCGGGCTCGGGCTGTGGCGCCGGGCCGCGGAGCGGGTACGGCAGGCCGGTGCGCTGTTCGCCGACGATCCCTTCGTGGATTCGTGGGTCCTTCAGCTGCGATCGGCGGCGGTGGCCGCGCACGCGCAGCACGGCCGGCCGGATCCGGTCGCCGCGCTCACCGAGGAGTTGGCGGCGTACCTGCTCGGGCTGCTGGCCGGTGGCCCGGCCGACGGTTCACCGGCCGACGGGTCCCCGGTGGAACTGCCGGTGTACGGCACGCTGTTGCTGGCACTGGGGCACGCCCGGCTGGCCAAGGGCGATCCGGCGGCCGTACGGCTGCTGGCGCTGTCCGAACGGATGCCGGTGGTGCGGGAGTTCCCCACCCTGTCCCTGGACCGCTCCCGGGCAGCGGCCGAGAACGCGGACCGGGCCGCGTACGCCGACGCGAGGTCGGAGTACGCGGCCCTGGGGCGGGATCAACTGCGGGTCGCGGCCCTGCACGAGCTCACTGCCGGGGCTCGCGGGTGAACCGCGCCCTGGACCACAGGTAGCCCAGTACGGTCAGCCCCAGGCCCCAGGCCAGGGCCAGCACGGCGTTCTTCGTACCGATCTCACTGCCCAGCAGCAGACCGCGCAGGGTCTCGATGAAGGGCGAGAAGGGCTGGTACTCGGCGAACCAGCGGAACCAGCCCGGCATGGCGTCCACCGGCACGAACGCGCTGGACAGGAACGGCAGCATGACCAGCGGCGTCCCGATGTTGCTGGCCCCCTCGGGGTTGGGGCTGATCAGACCGATGCCGACCGCCAGCCAGGTCAGCGCGAGGCTGACCAGGGCCATCAGCCCGAGCGCCGCGAGCCACTCCACCGGTGTCGCGTCGGGCCGGAAGCCGATGGCCAGTCCGATGCCCAGGACCACCACCAGCGCCATCATCGTCTGGATCACGCTGCCGATCACGTGACCGACCAGCACGGAGGGGCGGGAGATCGCCATGGTGCGGAACCGGGCCATGATGCCCTCGGTCATGTCGGTGCACACGGACACCGCGGTGCCGAGCGAGGTCATCGCCACCGTCAGGAAGAGGATGCCGGGGACGAGGTAGGCGACGTAGTCGGACCGGTCGGCGTGGCCGCCGGTGATGCCGGCGCTCATCACGTTGCCGAAGACGTAGACGAAGAGGAGCAGCAGGATGACCGGGGTGAGCAGGAGGTTCAGGGTGAGGGAGGGGTAGCGGCGGGCGTGCAGGAGGTTGCGCCGCAGCATGGTGAGGTTGTCGCGGAGGGCGTAGGACCCGGTGCTCATCGGACGGTCTCCTTGGCGGTGTTGATGGTGCGGTCGGCGTTGTCGGTGGCGGCTGCGGGGTTGCCCGTCAGGGCGAAGAACACGTCGTCCAGGTCGGGGGTGTGCACGGAGAGTTCGTCGGCCTCGATGCCGGCGGCGTCGAGCCAGTCGAGGATGGCGCGCAGTTCGCGCTGGGTGCCGCCGCTGGGGATCTGCAGGGCGAGCGCCTCGTCGTCGCGGGTGGTCTCGCGCAGCGCGGTGGCGGCCTGCTCGTAGGCCACCGGGTCGGAGAACCGCAGCCGTACGTGACCGCCGGGGACGAGCCGCTTGAGTTCCTCGGCGGTGCCCTCGGCGACGAGCTTGCCGCCGTTGAGCACCGCGATGCGGTCGGCGAGCTGGTCGGCCTCGTCCAGGTACTGGGTGGTGAGGAAGACGGTGGTCCCGCCGGAGACCAGCTCGCGGATGATCTGCCACATGGTGTGACGGGAGCGCGGGTCGAGGCCGGTGGTCGGCTCGTCGAGGAAGATGATCCGCGGGCTGCCGACCAGGGTCATGGCGATGTCGAGGCGGCGCTTCATGCCGCCGGAGTAGGTGGACGCGGGCTTGCGTGCGGCCTCGGTGAGGTCGAAGCGCGCCAGCAGTTCGGCGGTGACCCGGCGCCCCTCGCTCTTGGAGAGGTGGTGCAGGTCGGCCATGAGGAGCATGTTCTCCTCGCCGGTGATCAGGCCGTCCACGGCGGAGAACTGTCCGGTGACCCCGATGGCGGCCCGTACCGACTGGGCCTGCGTGGTGATGTCGTGGCCGGCGATCCGGGCCTGGCCGCCGTCGGCGGAGATCAGGGTGGAGAGGATGTTGACCGCCGTGGTCTTGCCGGCGCCGTTCGGTCCGAGGAGGGAGAAGACCGTGCCGGCCGGTACCCGGATGTCGATGCCGTCGAGGACGGTCTTGTCCCCGTAGGCCTTGCGCAACCCGGTCGCCGCGATGGCGAGTTGTTCGTTGTCTGTCGTCGTCATGCCGCAGAGCTTGCGGCCGCGGCGGTTCAGCACGGCTTCAGCCGGGTTTCAGCGCCGGGCGGCCGGTTTCAGTGGCGGGACGCAGAGCGAAAACGGCAGCCGAGGGGGGTGGATGTGAGCGGCGGCTCGTAGCCGGACGTTACGTTTCCGATACTCCTGCAAGACCGTTCATTTACCTTGCCTTTGCGTAAAGCTGGTGATCTGACTCCGTCGTCAACGCACCCGCGCATCCGCGCGACGGACGCCCAACGGACGCACAAGGAGCCGTATCCATGCTCAGACCCACCCGCCGTCACCTCACGGTCGCCACCGCCCTGGTCGCCGCGACCACGGCCGCCGTGGCGGTCTCCACCGCCGCCGGCGCCTTCGACAGCGCCCAGCAGGCGAAGAACGCGATCAAGGGCGGGAAGGCGAAGAACGTCATCCTGCTCATCGGCGACGGCATGGGCGACTCGGAGATCACCCTCGCCCGCGACTACACGGTCGGCGCCAACGGCCGTCTGAACATGGACAAGCTGCCGCTCACCGGCGCGTACACGACGTACGCGGTACACGAGGACGGCACCCCGGACTACGTCACCGACTCCGCCGCCAGCGGCACCGGCTGGGCGACCGGCGTGAAGACGGTCAACGGCCGTATCTCCAAGACGCCCCGCAGCGACAAGGCCGTCCGGACGATCCTGGAGCTGGCGCAGCAGAACGGCTACGCCACCGGCAGCGTGACGACGTCCGAGCTCACGGACGCGACCCCGGCCGTGCTCGCCTCGCACGTCACCGACCGCTCCTGCCAGGGCCCCGCCGACATGGCCAAGTGCTCCAAGGACACGATCGCCGCGGGCGGTCCCGGTTCGATCGCCGAGCAGTCCGTGAACCACAAGGTGGACGTCCTCCTCGGCGGCGGCAAGGCGCGCTTCGACCAGACGGTCACCGACGGCCGTTACAAGGGCCTGACCGTCACCCAGCAGGCGCGGAAGCTCGGCTACCAGGTCGTCACCGACAGCGCGGGCCTGAAGAGCGTGAAGGCCGGCAAGCCGGTGCTGGGCCTGTTCGCCTCCGGCAACGTGCCGGTGGAGTGGACCGGGAAGGCCGCGGCGGTCGGCGGTACGGACCCGCAGCGGTGCGTCACCTCCAACCCGAACCGCCCCTCCAGCACGCCGAGCCTCGCGGACTCCGCCACCAAGGCGATCCAGCTCCTGGAGGCGAAGCAGCAGTCCAAGCGCTCCGACAAGGGGTTCTTCCTGCAGATCGAGGGCGCCTCGATCGACAAGCAGGACCACGCGGCCGACCCGTGCGGCCAGATCGGTGAGACCGCCGCCTTCGACAAGGCGGTCAAGGTCGCCCGCGCCTACGCGGCCAAGCACCCCGACACGCTGGTCGTCACCACCGCCGACCACGGCCACACCAGCCAGATCGTGCCGCTGGAGGCCACCCCGCCCGGTCTGTCCGCCACGCTCGTCACCAACGAGGGCCAGCAGCTGAAGGTCAACTACTCGACCAACACGCCGGGGCTGTCCCAGGAGCACACCGGCACGCAGGTCCGGATCGCCGCGCAGGGCCCGTTCGCCTACCGGGTCCTCGGCGTCACCAACCAGACCGACCTGTTCGCGACGGTCCGCGAGGCGCTGCGCCTGCGCTGACCGGGACGACCGGAACGACCGGGACGATCGGAACGACCGGGGCGACCGCGCACGCGGGGTAGTGCGCGCGGGAAAGGGCGGCCGCCACCGCCCTCCCGCTTCCGTCGCCCCTCCGGCCGCGTGTCCGACTCGCGGAGGCCGCCGCCCGCGCGGGACCATGGCATGAGCCGGCCCTGAAGGAGCGCGCATGCGACGGAACCGACTGCTCACCTCGGCCGCGGCACTGAGCGCGGCCGCCGTACTGGGCCTGGCGGTGCCCCACACCGCCGCGGCCGCCACCGAGCACAGCTGTTCCTACGTGTCGTCGGGCTTCCGGCCCACCCTCACGTACGGCGACAGCGGCGCGGCGGTCCAGCAGGCCCAGTGCCTCAGCAACGCGTGGGGCGGCGAGCCACCCCGACTCGACCCCAACGGGGTCTACGGCACCCTCCTGCAGAAGAAGATCGAGTGGATCCAGGTCTGCCACGGCCTCCCGGAGAGCGGCGTGATCGAGGGCCGCACCTGGCAGGTCCTCTACCACCCGGCCCTGGACTGCTACGAGCCGTACCCGACCTGACGGCCGCCCGGCCCTCGCGGAACCGAGGCGCACTCCGGCTCGGTCATGTCCGCCCTGCTCCGGCACCCTGCTCCGGCCCCTGCTCGAACCGCTGGTCCCCCGCACCCCCGCGAACCGTTCGTCGGTGTCATCCCGTCGGCCGTTAGGGTGTGGTTAAAGAAATCGCAAAGGGACCGCGGAACGAGATCGACGAGATCGACGAGACAGGGGAGGCAGCCTTGGGGGCACCACGCCTGAGCAGGACGCCGTTGCCGGGAATCGGGGTCCGTTACGACCTCACCACGCGGGAGCAGCGCAGGCTGTCCGTGGTGGCGCACCGTGACGGTTCACGGATTCTCAGCGCTTACCACCAGGACGACCCCGACGCCTGTGCCCTGTCGGTACGGCTGTCCTCGGGTGAGACGGACGCGCTCATCGACGCGCTGATGCCGACGCACCACAGCCCGAACCTGCTCTCCACCACCGATCTGGGCCTGGTCGCCGAGCGGATCGAGCTGGGCGCGACGTCGTACTGGAACGGCAGGCTCCTCGGCGAGACCCGGATGCGTACCGAGACGGGCGTGTCCATCGTGGCCGTGCTGCGCCGCGCCGAGGCGGTCCCCTCCCCCACCCCGGACTTCCGGCTCGCCGGCGGGGACACGCTCATCGTGATCGGCACCCGCGAGGGCGTCGACGCGGCCGCCTCCATACTCGGGCGGGAGTGAGGCCACCGTGCACGACTCCGCCGTCTTCCTGATCGAGTTCGGGGCGATCATCCTCGGCCTGGGCCTGCTCGGCCGGCTCGCCGGCCGCTTCCAGTTCTCGCCCATCCCCCTCTACCTGCTGGCCGGGCTCGCCTTCGGCAACGGCGGGATCTACCCGCTCGGCACCAGCGAGGAGTTCGTCGCGATCGGCGCCGAGATCGGTGTCGTCCTGCTGCTGCTCATGCTCGGCCTGGAGTACACGGCCAGCGACCTCGTCTCCAACCTCAAGACCCAGTACCCGGCGGGCCTGGTCGACGCCGCGCTCAACGCGCTGCCCGGCGCCGCCATGGCCCTCCTGCTGGGCTGGGGCCCGGTGGCGGCCGTGGTGCTGGCCGGCGTCACCTGGATCTCGTCGTCCGGGGTCATCGCCAAGGTCCTCGGCGACCTGGGGCGGCTCGGCAACCGGGAGACCCCGGTGATACTGAGCATCCTGGTGCTCGAAGACCTGTCCATGGCCGTCTACCTGCCGATCGTCACCGCGCTGCTCGCCGGTGCCGGCCTGGCCGCGGGCAGCCTCACGCTGGCGATCGCCCTCGGGGTGGCGGGGCTGGTGCTGGTGGTGGCGGTGCGCTACGGCAGGCACATCTCCCGGTTCGTCTCCAGCGACGACTCGGAGAAGCTGCTCCTCGTGGTGCTGGGCCTGACGCTGCTCGTCGCGGGGATCGCGCAGCAGCTCCAGGTGTCCGCCGCCGTCGGCGCGTTCCTCGTCGGCATCGCACTCTCCGGCGAGGTGGCGGAGGGCGCCCACCACCTGCTCGCTCCCCTGCGTGACCTGTTCGCCGCCGTCTTCTTCGTCTTCTTCGGCCTGCACACCGACCCGGCGAGCATTCCGCCGGTGCTGCTGCCCGCACTCGCCCTGGCGGTGGTCACCGCGCTGACGAAGATCGCCACCGGGTACTGGGCCGCGAAGCGCGCCGGGATCTCCGCCAAGGGCCGCTGGCGGGCCGGCGGCACGCTGGTCGCCCGTGGCGAGTTCTCCATCGTCATCGCGGGCCTCGCCGTCACCGCCGGCATCGAACCCTCCCTGGGTCCGCTGGCCACCGCCTACGTCCTGATCCTGGTCGTCCTCGGCCCCCTCACCGCCCGCTACACCGAGCCCCTGGCCCGCCGCCTCACCCGCGGGTCCGGGACAGCCGAGCCCCTTCCGGCCGAGGGCACGGTCCCCGTCCCGGCCGGCGCGGAGGAGCAGGACACGGTCCGCCGGGCGTGAACGGGACCGGCGCGGACCGCCGGACCGCCTTCAACCGTTACGGCTCTCCCGGACCGGCTGGGCCGGCTGCGACGCCGACCACTGGAGCAGGAAGCGGAGTGCCTCGTACGACGGGGAGTCGGGTTCCGCGGTGTAGGCGATCAGTTGCTGGTCGGGGTGGGTGTCCACCGAGAACTGGTGAACGTCGAGGGTGAGCGGGCCCGCCACCGGGTGGTGGTAGGTCTTCAGCAGCTGGCGGGGACCGCGGACCTGATGGCTGGACCACCAGGTCCGGAAGTCCCGGTCGTGGGCGGTCAGTTCGGCGATCAGGGCGGTCAGGGCGGGGTCGTGCGGGGTCCGGCCCGCCTCCATGCGGAGGACCGCCACGCATTCGCGGGCGGCGCGCGGCCAGTCCGCGTACAGGGCGCGGAAGGTCTCGTCCAGGAAGGTCAGGCGGATCAGGTTCCGCTCGGCCGGAGGAACCGTCGTGAAGTCGGTCAGCAGGGCGGCGGCCGCGCCGTTCCAGGCCAGTACGTCCATACGGCGGTTGAGGATCATCGCCGGGACGTCGGACATGGTGGACAGGAGCCGGCGCAGGTGCGGGGCGACCTCCGCAGGGCCCGGCCGGCGGGCCGGACGCGTGGGTGCCGTCTCGGCGAGCGTGAAGAGGTAGTCCCGTTCGTCCGGGGCGAGTTGGAGGGCGTCGGCCAGGGCGTCCAGGACCGGGCGGGAGACCCGGTGGGTGCGGCCCTGCTCCAGGCGGACCACATAGTCGATGCTCACGTGCGCCAGCTGGGCGAGTTCCTCGCGGCGCAGGCCCGGTACGCGGCGCGGCCGGCCGTCGTCCGGCAGCCCCGCCCGCTGCGGGCTGAGGGCGGCACGGCGGGCGCGCAGGAACTCGCCCAGCTCGTTGTCGGAGGCGGCGGCACCGGGGCTGCTGGTCATGGGTCCAGTGTCGGCCCGGTCGGCCGTCCCGTGCCTGGTACTGGAGTGCATAGGCAGAGTCCTCCCTGGTGGCGGCCGTTCCCGCGGGGCGAATGTGGTGGGCATGAGGACCGACATCACCTTCCCCAGCGCCGGACTGAAGATCGCCGGCCATCTGTACACCCCCGACGAGGCTGCCACCGGGCCGCGTCCCGCCGTCGTCGTCGGGCACCCCGGCACGGGGGTGAAGGAGCAGGCCGCCGGGCTGTACGCGCGGCGGCTCGCCGAACGCGGCTTCGTCACCCTGGCCTTCGACGCCGCCCACCAGGGCGAGAGCGAGGGCGAGCCACGGGGGCTGGAGGATCCCGCCCAGCGGGTCGAGGACCTCAGGGCCGCCGTCTCGTTCCTCACCACCCGGGAGGAGGCCGACCCCGACCGTGTCTCGGCACTCGGCATCTGTGCCTCCGGCGGGTACGCCCTGGCCGCCGCCGCGACCGACCCGCGGATCAGAGCCGTCGCCACCGTCAGCGCCGTCGACATCGCCCGCCAGTTCCGCAACGGCGCCGACGGGGCCCAGGATCCCGCCGTCCTCCAGGGCATGCTGGCGGCGGCCGCCGCGGCGCGCACGGCCGAGGCCCGGGGCGAGGGGGTGGGGAGCTTCCCGGTCTTCCCCGCCACCGAGGAAGAGGCACTGGCCGGCGGGGAGCACGTGCACGCGGGGTGGGAGTACTACCGCACGCCCCGCGCCCACCACCCGCGCTCGGCCGAGACCCTGACCTGGAACAGCGTCGACCGGATCGCGTCCTTCGACGCCTTCCGCTCCCTCGACCTGCTCGGCACCCGCCCGCTGCTCATGATCGCCGGACGCGAGGCGGTGACCTCCTGGATGAGCGTGGCGGCCTTCCAGCGGGTCTCCGGCCCCAAGGAACTGCTCTGGATCGACGGCGCGACCCACGTCGACCTCTACGACAGGGACGAGTACGTCACCCCGGCGATCGAGAAACTGGCCGGCTTTTTCGGGTGAGGCTCACTGGCGCACGGTGAAGTACTGCCATGCTCCCCACGTGCTGAGGTTCCCGGTGTCCTTGGCGCTCGGGACGTACTCGGCCCGGATCCGGAATCTGCCGCCCGTCGACCTGGTCAGGGCCGTCGACAGGTCGGTGGTGCTCTTCGACGTCAGGGAGTGGCACGCCGAGGTGGTCCCGGTGTGCCAGGCGCCGTCCTGGTAGCGCTGGATCTGGAAGCGGACGCACTGGGCCGGTTTTGCCGGGGCGACCGTGACGGCCAGCTTGGCCTTGGCCGTGTGGTGGTAGACGCGGTAGAGGACCGTGCCGTAGTGGGTCGTCGTGAAGTTGCCGGTCAGGGACTCCGCGACCCTCGCCCGGGACGTCACCGTCTTCGTGGCCGTCGCGGGGGCGTAGTGGTCGTCGCCCTCGAACTCCGCGGTGAACCCGGTCCGGCGGGTGACCTGGTACGTCGCGGTCAGGTTGCCGTGGCTGTCGGTCTTGGCCGCCTTGACCAGCTTCTTGCTGCCACCGTACGGCTGGGCATAGAGGGAAACGGTGCGGTCGTCGTACGTCCTGCCCAGGTGGGCGGTGAGTCGCGCCGTCGCTCCGTAGCCGTAGGAGGCGGCGTTCGTGGTCAGGCTCAGCGCCGTGGTTGTGCGGGAGACCTGGACCGTCGCCGACGCGCTCGCCGACTCGTGCGTGGAGTCGCCCGGGTAGGTCACCGTGTAGGTGTCGGCGCCGCCGACCTCCGGGGCGTCGGTGAAGCGCAGCGTGCCGTCGGTGGCCACGGGCGCGTCGGGAAGAGCGACGCCGGCGGGGTGCGCCCGGTCCGTCCTGGTCACGTGCGCGGTCTCGCCGGAGGCGTAGGGGGCCGCCGACAACTGGCCGATGACCGTCAGCGAGGCCGCCCTGTTCGACTTGGCCGGGGCGGTGAGGGCGAGGGTGGGGGTCGCGGGCGGGAGTTGATACGGGACCGCCATGGGGTAGGCGGCCTGGGAGATGTTGCCCGCGACGTCGACCGCCCCGACGTAGAGGGTGTGGACACCCCACGGGAGCGTGGTCGTCAGGCTCGCCCTGCCCTGCGCGTCGGCCGCGACCTGGGGCGCGCCGATGCCGGGTGCCTGGTCGAGGCCGTAGACGAAGTGGTCCAGCCCGCTGGTCCGGCAGTCCGGGGCGCCCGCCGACGCGCAGCCCTCGGGCAGCGAGTCGGTGGAGGCGAAGGTGAAGGTGGTCGGCTGTCCGGCCGCCTTCGTCGGCGTTCCCGCTCCCATCGGCGGGAAATCCGGGTTCGTGACGGTCGGCGTGACCGGTGCGCTGCTGTCCACCTGGAAGTAGCAGGGGCCGGTCGGGTTCGAGTAGGACGTGCCGTCGTACGTCGAGGCGTGCCAGCCGTAGGCGTGACCGTTCGTCAGCGGCAAGGGCACATAGACGGACTGGGAGAGCACCGGCAGGCCGTCGGCCGAACCGTCAGCCGACTGTGCGCCGTCCGTGTCCCAGGCGTGTACGACTCCCTGGTACTTCACCCCGTTCACGGTCGGCCGCGGGACACCGATCGACACGCTGAAACCCTCGGGCGGCGGGGTGGAGGCGGTGCGCCAGAGCGGGCTGTCCGCGGTGCCGCAGCCCGTGCCGGTCGGCACGGTGGGCGTCGGCAGCGCCGGGTCGACGGGAGTCTCGTCGGCGGACGCCACCGTCGCCGGAAGCGCTGCCACCACCGCGCCTGCCAGCAGCAAAGCCAGCCGGGCGCGTCTGTGCGTGGGTCTGTTCATCGTGTCGTCCTCCCCCTGTGCCGCGGTCCCCGGCCGCGGAGCAGGCGGAGCGTAACACCGGGTTCGAACGGACTTGCTGATTCTTGATCAAGCGTTTACCGGGGCCCGTCTCAGGACCCGTCAGTTGTTCCAGGTCTCGTCGTACGGGTCGGCCGGCGTCGGGATCGGCTTGGCCTCGGTGACCTGGAGGAACGGGATCGGACCGCCGTTCACCGGGTCCCGGGTCTGGCGGGCGTTGTATGTGCCCGTCACCTGGAGCCAGGCGTCCGGCTGGAGGACCGGGGGGATCTTGCCGGTCAGGGCGACCTTCACCGGCTGGGCGTCCGCCGCGCAGCAGTTGAGGGCCATGCGGACCAAGTAAGGGGTGCCGGCGGTGTCCACGGCCACGAAGCCGGAGACACGGACGCTGTGGCCGTCGAGCGAGCGGCCGTGGTCGTAGACCGCCCGGCCCGCGTAGTCGACCAGGGCGAGCGGGATCGGGTCCCCGGTCGGCAGCTTCGTGTAGCCGTACGGCTGTTGCAGGGCGGTGCCCGCACGCATCGCGCTGTAGGAGCCGAGCGCGGGCGGCGCGATGAGGATCAGGGCCAGGAGGGGGAGGACCAGGAGCCAGGAGATCCGGGGTTCGGGATGGGTGTGGTCAGTGGCGGTGGCGGTGGTACGACGGCGGCTGCGGCGCCACTCGTACCAGGCCGTCGCCAGCGCCGAGACGATCAGGACCGCGCCCGCCGCCAGCAGCAGCGGGCGCAGGCCCGCCTTCACGTAGCGCAGATAGAGGTCGGTGGCGCCGGCGTGCAGCAGGGCCGCGCCCACCAGGAACATCATCGCCGCCTGGGCCTGCCGGTTCACAGCAGCACCGCCCCGGTCAGGACCGCGCCGGCGATCGCCGCGGCGAAGGTGGCCGGGGCGAAGCGCAGGGCGAAGCCGCGGCCGAAGGTGCCCGCCTGCATCGCGAAGAGCTTGAGGTCGATCATCGGGCCCACGATCAGGAACGCCAGCTTCGCGGTGAGCGAGAACTGGGTGAGGGACGCCGCCACGAACGCGTCCGCCTCCGAGCAGATGGACAGCAGCACCGCCAGGATCGACAGGGCGAGGATCGCGATCACCGGGTTGGCGGCGGCCGTGCGCAGCCACTCCGCCGGGGCCACCGCCTTCAGGGTCGCCGCCGCCATCGCACCGAGGACCAGGAAGCCGCCCGCGTGCACGGTGTCGTGGCGGACCGAGTCCCAGAACGCCTCCGCCTTGGTCTCGCCCTCGTGGTGCGCGTGCGCCGGCAGGCGCAGCCAGTCGGTACGGCCGAGGCGCTGCCACAGCCAGCCCATCCCGCACGCCACCAGCAGGCTGCCGGCGAACCGGGCCAGCACCATCTCGGGGTTGCGCGGGAACGCCACCGCCGTCGCCGTCAGCACGATCGGGTTGATCGCGGGGGCGGAGAGCAGGAAGGCGATGGCCGCGGCCGGGGTGACGCCCCGGCGGACCAGTGCGCCGGCCACCGGGACGGACGCGCACTCGCAGCCCGGCAGTACGGCGCCGGCCAGCCCCGCGACCGGAACGGCCAGGGCGGGACGGCCGGGCAGGGCGCGGGCGAAGAAGGACGGGGGCACGAAGACCGCGATCGCCGCCGAGAGAAGCACACCGAGGACGAGGAAGGGGAGCGCCTGGACGACCACCGCCACGAACACCGTCATCCAGCTCTGCATCACGGGCGTCGACAGCGCGCCGCGCACCGGGCCCTGGAACACCACGACCAGCAGGAGGACCAGGGTCAGGGCCAGGGGGGAGCTGAGATGCCAGCCCTCATGGTCGGGCGGGGTACGGCTGCCGTCGCCGGGGGTCCCGTCCTCGGGCGCGACGCCGGGCGGGGCGGCTTTCTCGGTGATGGCCACGGGTCGGATACCTCCGGCACTTCGGTCAGATCCGGGATTATGCTCCCTCTCCCCTCCCTACGGGCGGTCAGGGGCGGCTGTTCACCTCGTTGCTGGAACCATGCGTCCTGTTGAGGCAGTCTTTTCCCTTGTGGCGAGCGTTCCGTATCAAGGTGGTGGCGCCCCGGCGCACATGGTGGTCTGCGGCGACGACGGGCTCGCGCACCGGCTGGCGGCCGAGTTGCGCGTGGTGTACGGCGAACAGGTCACCCTTGTCGTACCGCCGAACGTGCGGATCGCCAGGCCGCCGGTGGTCGGACGAGCCCGGGCCGCCTCGGCCGCGCTCCTCGACCGGGTGGTCAGCGCCGCCGTCGGACGCGCCAACGGGAACGGCGGCAACGGTGCGGGCGGCGGTACCGGCCCGGCCCCCGGTGAAGGCCCGCGCGGGGAGCGGGTGCTGGAGGCCGTCGAGGCCACCGAGGCCGTGCTCGCCGAGGCGGGCGTGGAGCGGGCCGCCGCGCTCGCGCTGGTGTACGACGACGACGAGACCAACATCCGGGCCGCTCTCACCGCCCGCCGGCTCAACCCCCGGCTGCGGCTGGTGCTGCGGCTGTACAACCGGCGGTTGGGGCAGCACATCGAGGAACTCCTGGACCAGGCTGCCGTGTTGGCGGTCGGCGACACGGACGGCGGCGCGGGCGACACGTCGACGACCGTGCTCTCCGACGCCGACACCGCCGCGCCCGCGCTCGCCGCGACCGCGCTCGCCGGGACCGGCAAGGTCATCCAGACGAACGGGCTGGTGCTGCGGGCGGTGGACCTGCCGGCGGGGGCCCTCGCCGGGCAGGACGCCGGCCAGGGGCTGTGCACGCTGGCGCTGTTCTCGGCGAACAACAACGGTCCCGCACCGGTCGAGGGCGCCGGGGAGCAGGGGCCGCGGCTGCTGCCCGACGACGCGGAGGTACGGGCCGCGGGTGAGCGTGGCGTGATGGTGCTGGAGCAGGTGTCCTCGTCCTCCTCCCCGGCGGCGGCGCGGGACCGGCGCCGGGTCGGGTTCGGGGCCGGGGTCGGGGTCGTGCCGCTGCTCGTCTCGCTGTTCTCGCGGCGGCTGCGGTGGTCGCTGGCCGGGGTCGTGGGGTGTGTGGTCGCGCTCGCGGTCGCGCTGTCGGTGGTGACGGGTATTCATCCGGTACGGGCCTTCTACTACACGCTCCTCGATCTGTTCGCCATCGACGATCCCGCGATCGGGCAGTCGGTCGGGCGGCAGATCCTGCAACTGCTGTCCGGGTTGATGGGGTTGCTGTTGCTGCCGGTGCTGCTGGCGGCGGTGCTCGAGGCGCTCGGCACCTTCCGGACGGCTTCCGCGCTGCGGAAACCGCCCCGGGGGCTGAGCGGGCATGTGGTGCTGCTCGGGCTGGGCAAGATCGGGACGCGGGTGCTGACGCGGCTGCACGAACTGCACGTCCCCGTGGTGTGCGTCGAGTCCGATCCGGAGGCGCGCGGGCTGGCGGTGGCCCGCCGGCTGCGGGTGCCGGTGGTGCTCGGGGACGTCACCCAGGAGGGGGTCCTGGAGGCCGCCAAGATCCATCGGGCGCAGGCGCTGCTCGCGGTGACCAGCGCGGACACGACGAATCTGGAGGCCGTGCTGTACGCGCGGGCGGTACGGCCGGACCTGAAGGCGGTGCTGCGGCTGTACGACGACGACTTCGCTACGGCCGTGTACCGGACGCTGCGGGCCGCGCATCCGCGTGCGGTCACCCGGAGCCGGAGCGTGTCCTATCTGGCGGCGCCGTCCTTCGCGGGGGCGATGCTGGGGCGGCAGATTCTCGGGGCGATTCCGGTGGAGCGGAGGGTGTTGCTGGTGGCGGCGGTGGATGTGGGCGGGCATCCGCAGTTGGAGGGGCGGACGGTGGACGGGGCGTTTCGGGCGGGGGCGTGGCGGGTGCTGGCGCTGGAGGGGCGACCGGTTGCCGGGGACTATGTGCTGCGGAGTGGGGATCGGGTGGTGGTCGCGGTCACGCGCAGGGGGCTGGCGGAGTTGTCCGGCCGCCGGGTGCCGCCCACCCACCCACCAGACTCACTCGGTTGAGAGGTGGGGGTGGGTGGGGGCTGGTCCCCTCAGTCCGTCGGTGCTGTCGCCGTGGGCGTGAGGTGGGTTTCCGCGAACTCCATCTCCAGTCTCAGTTGCTTGATCCGTTCGTCGACCACCAGGGAGCCGTGACCCGCGTCGTAGCGGTAGACCTCGTGCGGGGCCGAGCGGGCTGCCAGGCGGGTGACGTAGTTGTCGATCTGGCGGATGGGACAGCGGGGGTCGTTGACGCCGGCCGAGATGTAGACCGGGGCCTTGACGTCGTCCACGTAGGTCAGGGGCGAGCTCGCGGCGAAGCGGTCCGGGACCTCCTCCGGCGTGCCGCCCAGCAGCGTGCGGTCCATCGCCTTCAGGGACTCCATCTCGTCGTGGTACGCCGTGACGTAGTCGGCGACCGGGACGACCGCGATGCCCACCGCCCAGGAATCGGGCTGGGTGCCCAGGCCCAGCAGCGTCAGGTAACCGCCCCATGAGCCACCGGTCAGGATCAGCCGGTCGGGGTCGGCCAGGCCGGACTCGACCGCCCAGTCCCGTACCGCCGCCACGTCCTCCAGCTCGATGAGGCCCACCCGGTGCTTCAGCGCGTCCGTCCAGGCCCGGCCGTAGCCGGTGGAGCCCCGGTAGTTGATGCGGACCACCGCGTAGCCGTGGTCCACCCAGGCCGCCGGGCCCGCCGCGAAGCTGTCGCTGTCGTGCCAGGTCGGGCCGCCGTGCAGGTCGAAGACGGTCGGCAACGGCCCCTCCGCTCCCACCGGCTTCTGGATCAGCGCGTGGATGCGGCCGCCGGGGCCCTCCACCCACGCGTCCGAGACCGGCACGGACGGGGGGCACTTCATGCCCGGCGGGTCCAGGACCACCTCGCCCGTCGTCGAGCGGACCACCGGCGGCTCGGCGGCGGAGGACCAGAGGTACTCGACGCTTCCGTCGGGGCGGGCTGTCGCCCCGGAGACCGAGCCCGCCGGGGTCGGGATCCCGGTCAGCTCGTGCGTCGCCAGGTCGTAGCGGAACAGTTCGCTGCGGGCCTCGTGGCTGTGGGCGATCAGCAGTGCGCTGCCGTCCGGAAACCACTCCGCGCTCACGTCGCCCGGCAGGTCCAGGGTCAGGTCCGTCTGTTCGCCGGTCACGACGTCCCAGACCAGGGGCTCCCAGCGGCCGCGTCGCTGGTGGCCGATGAGCAGCCGCGGATCGCCTTCGACCGGGGCGAAGCCCAGTACCTCCAGGCCCAGTTCCTCCGCGCCGCCCCTGGTGTCGTCCAGTTCGGCGACCGGCGTGGCGTCCGGGCGGATCACGCGCAGCGCCGAGTGCATCGCGTCGCCGTGCTCGGTGTGCTCGATGGCGATCAGCGAGCCGTCGTGGGAGAGGTCGCCGACGCCCGCCGACTCATGGTGGCGGTAGATCTCCCGCGGCTTCTCCCCCACTCTGACCAGGTAGATAGTCGTACCCTCGTCGTCGGTGGAACGGCCCACGACCGCCGTGCGGCCGTCCCGGCCCAGGGCCAGGCCCGAGGGGTACGACGGCTCCAGGCCCGGTGCCGCCTCCTCGTCCGCGCCGCCGCCGAAGGGCTGGCGGCGCCAGACGCCGAACTCGTCGCCGTCCTTGTCGTCGAACCACCAGATCCACGCGCCGTCCGGGGAGAGCAGCCCGTCCGTCGTGCCGTTCGGCCGGTTCGTCGCCTGGCGCTGCTCTCCGCTCGCGCGGTCCCAGGCGTACAGCTCATACGTCCCCGTCGCGTTCGACACGAACAGGGAACGGTCGGGGGCGTCCTCCGCCCAGTCCGGCAGGGAGACCCGAGGGGCGCGGAAGCGCTTCTCCCAGTCCGGCATGTCGCTCTCACTCATGGCCGCAGTCATGGCCCCATAGTGCCCGCACCCACCCACAATGCGCTGGCGGGCGTCCTCAGCCTGTGGATAACTTTGCGAGCTGCCGCCCGCACCGCGCCGACCCCACTCCCAACCCGCCGCAAAGCGCCCCGTACCGTGGACAGCGTGTACCGCTTTCTGCTGACACCCCGTTGGTGGGGCATCAACGTCTTCGTGCTGCTCGCCATCCCGTTCTGCATCTTCATGGGGTCCTGGCAGCTGAGCCGCTTCGAGTCGCGGGTCGAGGCGCACCGCAGCGCCGACAAGCAGGTCGAGACCGCCCGGACGGAAGCGGCCCGGCCCCTGGCCGACCTGCTCCCCGTCGACCAGTCGACCTCCGGAAAGCGGGCCGTCGTCAGCGGCCGGTACGCCAAGCAGCTGCTGGTGCCCGACCGGCAGCTCGACGGCAGGGACGGCTTCTACGTCCTGACCCTGCTGCGCACCGACTCCGGCCAGGCCCTGCCCGTCGTCCGCGGCTGGCTGCCCGGCAGGGCCGACGCGGCCAAGGCGCCCGCCCCGCCGGCCGGCGAGGTCACCGTCACCGGCGCGCTGCAGGCCTCCGAGACGCCCGGGGACAACGGCGTCAGCACCCAGGGCGGGCTGCCGTCCGGGCAGACGGCGGCGATCAGCGCGGCCTCGCTGGTGAACCTGGTGCCGTACCGGGTGTACGACGCGTGGATCACGCTGGAGAAGTCCGACTCGGGGATGACGGCCGTCCCGGCGACCGCGCCGGACAACTCGGGGCTCGACCTGAAGGCGTTCCAGAACCTCGGCTACACCGGCGAGTGGTTCGTGTTCGCGGGGTTCACGGTGTTCATGTGGTTCCGGCTGCTGCGCCGCGAGGTGGAGTTCGCCCGGGACGCGGCGCTCGGCCTGGTGCCGGACGAGGAGACCCCGGCCCAGCAGCCGACCGCCGTCTGACGGACGCCGACGGCGTCGCCCCCGCGGCGCCGGTCACACCGCCGGCAGGACTCCGGTCCAGTAGACCGTCCCGGCGCACGCGTTGGTCACCGTCGCGGAGCCGGTCGGGGACCCGGCCTGCGGGGTGTACGAGACCGCGACGCCGCCGTCGGCCGTGCCGTCCTCGGTGAGCAGCTGGGTGGTGACGCCCTCCGACCCGGAGGTGGTCGTACCGGTGCCGCTGCCGGGGTCCTCGGAGGGGCTCGGGGAGGCCGTGCTGCCACCGGTGCCGCCGGTGTCGGTGGAGCCGCCGGTGCTGGAGCCGCTGGTCGGGCAGGTCTCCAGGGGGACGAAGCCGAACTTCTCCTCGTAGGCCGCGCCGGGTGCCAGCACCAGGCCGGTCAGCTCGGTGGACGGGTCGGGGAGCCCGGCCGCCGCGTCGCCCGAGGTGTGCCGGACCGCGCTGAGCTTGGTGGCGTCGGCCGCGCCCTGCGCGAGCAGGCCCACGCTGCCGGGGCCGCCGACCGTACAGCTCGTCTTCGAGACGTTCACGACCCGGAAGGTGCCGTAGACGACGCCCGTCGAGTCGGGGGCGTCGACGGCGGCGGTCGGAGTGGCGAGCTGGTCCGAGGCGCAGACCGGGGCCGCGGTGTCGGCGCTGGCCGAGGGGACGACCTTGGTGCCGCCGACGGCGCCGGTGCTCTCGTCCTTGCCGCCGTCCTTGGTGCCGCCGGTTTGCTGGTCGGTGGTCTGGCCGCTGGTGGCGCCCGCGGTGCTGGAGCCGCCGTCCGGGTTCTTGCCGCCCGCGGAGCCGCCCTGGGCCTGGGAGGCCTGGCCGGCCATGGAGGTGTTGGGGTCCATGCCGCCGGAGTTGGAGACGTGCACGAGGGCGGGGATCGCGGTGCCGATGAACAGGGCCGCTGCCGCCATGCCGACGGCGGCCTGGCGCTTGCGGGCCCGGCGGGCCGGGACCGCGCGGCGCAGGTGGTCGAGGACGCCGTCGCGCGGTGCGAGGTCGTCGACCGCGGAGTGCAGCATCCGGCGCAGAGCCAGTTCGTCGGCACCGAGCCCGTCATGGCCGGCGCCGAGCCCGTCGAAGCCCTGTCCGAGCTCCTCGGGGCCCTTTTCGTCGGGGCCGTGGTTCACAGTTCCGTTCCCAGCGTGCGATTGCGTGTGCTCTTGCTCGTGGTCCCGCGCCGGCTCTCGCCGGCCGGCAGGCCCGTGGTCCCGGGCCGGCTCCCCCTGACCGTGAGAACCGTGCGGCTCCCCCGGTCCGTGTGGCTCCCCCGAGCCGTGGGAACCCTGCGGCCCGCGGCCGGCGCGTGGCGCACCGTCCCGGGTCGGCTCGTGCCAAGCGTAGGGCTCGTGGCGATCATGTGAGTCGCCTCCCTGGGGGCTGTCCGTCATGCCGCCGACTCCATCGCCACGCGTAGCGCCGCTATGCCGCGCGAGCCGTACGCCTTCACCGAGCCCAGCGAGATGCCGAGCGTCTCGGCGACCTGGGCCTCGGTCATGTCGGCGAAGTAGCGCAGCACCAGGACCTCGCGCTGGCGGCGCTGCAGGGCCTTCATCGCCTTGATGAGGTCGCGCCGCTCCAGCAGGTCGTAGGCGCCTTCCTCGGCGCTCGCCATGTCGGGCATCGGCTTGGAGAGGAGCTTGAGGCCGAGGATGCGGCGGCGCAGCGCGGAGCGGGAGAGGTTGACGACCGTCTGGCGGAGGTAGGCCAGGGTCTTCTCCGGGTCACGGACGCGTTTGCGGGCCGAGTGGACACGGATGAAGGCCTCCTGGACGACGTCCTCGCAGGAGGCGGTGTCGTCGAGGAGGAGCGCGGCGAGGCCGAGCAGGGAACGGTAGTGCGCCCGGTAGGTCTCGGTGAGGTGGTCGACGGTGGTTCCGGCCGCCGCCGTGTCCTCGGCGCCGTCGCGCTGGCTGGGTATGCGGGTGGGCCGCGCTGCGGGCATGGGCGCGATCACCGGCATGCCGCCGGCCGCGCCGGGCATGCGGGGGCGCAGGCCCGCGCGGGGCGGCCGCAAGGCCGTCGCGCCGAGGGGCGCACTGAGTTCGAGTACCTCTGCCACGTCAGTTGGACACGTCTACCCCCTTCGGGGTTGTACGTGCCGGGCATCACTTTCGTGTCAGGCGCGCCGGGCGGGGTCGCGCCGGGCATGCCGGGCCGGCCGGCCCGCGCGGTCGAGACCGTTCTCCGCGCGTCCGGCAGTACACCCGACGGTGCCTCACGTGCCGTCATGCGTCCCGCTCTTCCCTTGTGTCCCATATGAACGGGCGTCCCCACGCCCTGATCACGGCGTCCCCACGCCAGGATCATGCGTCCCCACGACCAGAGGGCCGGCCGCGTAAGCGCCCCGTAAGAGGGCGATCGCAAAGACGCTCCCCGCCGTCCGCGCGGTTGCGGAGGACGGGGAGGAAAATCTTCGAACGCCGAGGGGCCGGGGTTCAAGTGGTTTGGACCATGCTCATGGCCACATTTCTCACCGGGCCCCCACTTGTGGGCCCGCTCCCACCCAGGACGTTTCCCGTGGTCACCGGCCGTTCACGCGAAATCGGCCATACCTGAACGGCCAGTCAGTTCCGCCGCCACCAACTCGGCGATCTGCGCGGTGTTCAGTGCGGCGCCTTTGCGAAGATTGTCCCCGCATACGAAGAGTTCCAGCGCGGTCGGGTCGTCGAGCGCCCGCCGCACCCGGCCCACCCAGGTCGGATCGGTGCCCACCACGTCGGCCGGGGTCGGGAACTCCCCGGCGGCCGGGTTGTCGAAGAGCACGACCCCGGGGGCGGTGTCCAGGATCTCCCGGGCCCCGTCGACCGTGACCTCGCCCTGGAAGCGGGCGTGCACGGTCAGGGAGTGCGTGGTGACCACCGGGACCCGGACGCAGGTCACGGCGACCGGAAGCTTCGGCAGCCCGAGGATCTTGCGGGACTCGTCCCGCACCTTCATCTCCTCCGACGACCAGCCGTCCTCGCGCAGCGACCCGGCCCACGGTACGACGTTCAGCGCGACCGGCTCCGGGAACGGCCCGGTGCTGTCCCCGACGGCCCGCCGTACGTCACCGGGCTTGGTGCCCAGCTCGGTACCGGCGACCATCGACAGCTGGGCCCGCAGCGTCTCCACGCCGGCCCGCCCGGCCCCGCTCACCGCCTGGTACGACGACACCACCAGCTCGCGCAGCCCGAACTCGGCGTGCAGCGCGCCCAGGGCGACGATCATCGACAGGGTGGTGCAGTTGGGGTTGGCGATGATCCCGCGTGGCCGGCTGCGGGCGCAGTGCGGATTGACCTCGGGCACCACCAGGGGCACCTCGGGGTCCATCCGGAAGGCCCCGGAGTTGTCCACGACGACCACGCCCCGGGCGGCGGCGACCGGCGCCCAGCGCGCGGAGATCTCGTCGGGCACGTCGAACATCGCGACGTCGATCCCGTCGAAGGCCTCCTCCGACAGGGCGACGACCTCGATCTCCTCCCCGCGCACGGTCAGCTTGCGGCCGGCCGAGCGCGCGGAGGCGATCAGGCGGATCTCGCCCCAGACGTCCGCCCGCTGGGACAGGATCTGGAGCATGACCGTGCCGACGGCCCCGGTCGCCCCCACGACCGCGAGCGTCGGCTTGGCAGTCATCGGCCGGTGCCTCCGTAGACCACGGCCTCGTCGCTGTCGGAGTCGAGTCCGAAGGCGGTGTGCACGGCGCGCACGGCCTCCGGCACGTCGTCGGCGCGGGTGACGACCGAGATACGGATCTCGGAGGTCGAGATCAGCTCGATGTTCACGCCCGCGTCGGACAGCGCCTCGAAGAACGAGGCGGTGACCCCGGGGTTGGTCTTCATACCCGCGCCGACCAGCGAGATCTTGCCGATCTGGTCGTCGTAGCGCAGCGAGTCGAAGCCGATGCCCGGCCGGTTGCGCTCCAGGGCGTCGATGGCCTTGCGACCCTCGGTCTTCGGCAGCGTGAAGGAGATGTCCGTCAGGCCGGTCGCCGCGGCGGACACGTTCTGCACGACCATGTCGATGTTGACCTGGGCGTCGGCGATGGTCCGGAAGATCGCGGCGGCCTCACCCGGCTTGTCCGGCACACCGACGACCGTGATCTTGGCCTCGGAGGTGTCGTGCGCGACACCGGAGATGATGGCCTGCTCCACCTTCTTGTCCCCAATCGGCTGACTGCTGACCCACGTGCCCTGAAGTCCGCTGAAGCTGGACCGGACGTGGATCGGGATGTTGTAACGGCGGGCGTACTCCACACAGCGGTGGAGCAGCACCTTGGAACCGGAGGCGGCGAGCTCCAGCATGTCCTCGAAGGAGATCCAGTCGATCTTCCGCGCCTTCTTCACCACGCGCGGGTCGGCGGTGAACACACCGTCGACGTCGGTGTAGATCTCACAGACCTCGGCGTCCAGCGCGGCGGCCAGCGCCACGGCCGTGGTGTCGGACCCGCCGCGCCCCAGCGTGGTGATGTCCTTCTTGTCCGCGCTGACGCCCTGGAACCCGGCCACGATGGCGATGTTGCCCTCGTCCAGCGCCGTCCTGATCCGGCCCGGCGTGACGTCGATGATCCGGGCTTTGTTGTGGACCGAGTCGGTGATGACGCCTGCCTGGCTGCCGGTGAACGACTGGGCCTCGTGGCCCAGGTTTTTGATCGCCATGGCCAGCAGTGCCATGGAGATACGCTCTCCGGCGGTCAGCAGCATGTCGAACTCACGCCCGGCAGGCATCGGGGACACCTGCTCGGCCAGATCGATCAGCTCGTCCGTCGTGTCGCCCATCGCGGAAACGACGACAACCACCTGGTTGCCGTTCTTCTTCGCTTCCACGATTCGCTTGGCGACGCGCTTGATGCCCTCGGCATCGGCAACGGAGGAACCTCCGTACTTCTGCACGACAAGGCCCACGTGCGCTCCTCGCTCGGTTTGTCTGTGTCGGCTCAGTTTAACGAGCGGTCGAACTCCACCGGCGTGCTCCCGCATGGTGAGACGTCCTGGCGGGGTGTTCCGCCGCTCGCTTCCGGGACGGAACATGCCCAGCGCACGGCACACCACGCGGGAAAGTGCGGTGGCTCACAGTGACGCCGGTGCGTGCGCTCACCCCCGCAGCAGGCTGACCCCGGCGCCGAGCGAGACGACGCCCATCCCGACGGCGGTCAGCACGCCCTGGGTGCCGTCCACGGCGAAGGGCGCGACGGCGGCGACGACGAGGTTGAAGAGGAAGAGGAACCACAGGACGGGCCGGGAGGAGAGCAGCGTCTTCACGGGAGAGATCCTTTTCTCGGCTTGGCCGGCCGGTTGACCTGGCGAGATCAACGATTCCGGCTACCGAGGACCGCGACGAGGGAGTGCGCTGCCGGACCGCTGGTGTAGGCAGGTACACCGTGACGGCACCGATCCTTCTCCTCCTCTCCGGCATCGTGCTGCTGGGCGCGAGCGTGCAGTGGCTGACCGGCATGGGCTTCGCGCTGGTCGCCGTACCGGCCCTGATCCTGCTGCTCGGCCCGGCCGAGGGGGTCGCCCTGGCGAACTGCGCGGCCGGCGCGATCAGCGTGGTGGGCCTGGCGGGCGGCTGGCGCAGGGTCCGCCCGGCGGCGATGGTCCCGCTGTGCGCGGCGGCGGCCTGCACGGTCCCGGCGGGCACCTGGCTGACCCACCGACTCCCGCCGCCCGCCCTGCTGTTGACGATGGGCGCCCTGGTGACGGCGGCGGTACTGCTGGTGATGCGGGGCGCCCGGGTCCCCGTACTCCGCGGCAGGGCCGGCGCGTTGACGGCGGGCGCGGTGGGCGGCTTCATGAACTCGGCGGCGGGCGTGGGCGGCCCGCCGGTCTCCCTGTACGCGCTCAACGCGGGCTGGACGGTACGGGAGTTCGTCCCGAACGCACAGTTCTACGGCGTGATCGTCAACGCGTTCTCGGTGACGGCTAACGGGGTGCCGGGCCTGAGCGCGGCGGAGTGGGCGGCGGTGGGCGGGGCGATGGTGGCGGGCGGGGTGCTCGGCCGGGCGGTCGGCGACCGCATGCCGGACCACCAGGCCCGCCGCCTGGTCCTGCTGCTGGCCCTTACGGGCGGCGTGACGGCGGTGACGAAGGGGGTGTGGACGCTGTAGCGCCCGACGGATCAGCCCGTGGCCCGCCCGGGCCGTACGGGCGCGCTGCTACGGCCCTCGCGACGGCCGGAGAGTTCGGCGTCGAATGTCTCCTGCGCCGCCCGCATGGCCTCGGCGTACCCGGGGTCCCGCAGCCGGCGCCACATCTCGTCCTCGGAGACGTCCTCGACGTGGGCGACCACCCACCAGATGTTGCCGAAGGGGTCCTTGACGCGCCCGCCGCGCTGTCCGAAGGCGTCGTCGGCCAGGTCCGTGACGACCTGGCCGCCGGCCGCGAGGGCCCGGGCGAAGGTGTCGTCGGCGTCGGCGACGAACACGCGCAGCAGGCTCGGCAGGACGGGCCAGTCGGCGTGCCGGTCGAAGGCCAGCACGACGGTGTCGCCGACCCTGATCTCGGCGTGCCCGACCAGACCGTCCTCGGTCGGCACCCGCGCCAGCTCCTCACCCCCGAACGCCCCGGTGACGAAGTCCAGGAACGCGCCCGTGTCGTCGGTGACGACCCAGGGCGCGACGGTGGTGTACCCCTCGGGGGCGGTGCCGGTCCGCTCGGGCATGGTGGTCCTCTCGCCGGTGTCGGATGTCACCGGCGACGGTAGGCACCGCTTAGGACGGTGGCTGTCCTAGATGCCGTCCTGCCGTTCTGGATGCCCGATTGAGCCGAAGCCTCGGTTCACTTGGACTTGAGGCCCAGCGTCCCGCCGATCTCCTCCTGCATGACCTGGCCCGCCTCGAACTCCAGCGTCTCGTCGCCCATCGTGTCCTGGTCCGTGTCCAGGCCGTCCAGCTCGTCCAGGGGCTGGTTCAGGCGGACGTGGATCAGGATGGACTGGAGGGCCCGGAGGACCGCGGAGGCGGTCGGGCCCCAGTTGGAGAAGTAGGAGAACTGCCACCACCACAGGGCCTCCGTGGTGCGGCCGGCCCGGTAGTGGGCCATGCCGTGGCGGAGGTCGGTGATGATGTCGGCCAGGTCGTCCGAGAGACGGGCCGGGACGGGGGCCCTGCGGGGCGCGTACGGGTCGAAGACCTCGGAGTAGACGTCGATGGGCTCCAGGAGGCGCGCGAAGTTCTCGCGGAGCTGGTCGACGTCCGGCTCGGGGCCCAGATCGGGCTCGTAGCGCTCGTCGGGGACGATGTCCTCGTGCGCGCCGAGGCGGCCGCCGGCCAGCAGCAGCTGGGAGACCTCCAGGAGGAGGAAGGGGACCGCCGAGTCCGGCTCGTCGCCCTTGGCCACCTCCGTGACGGCCACCAGGAAGCTCTCCACCTGGTCCGCGATCTGGACCGAGAAGTCGTCCGGATTCAGCGTCGTGTCGTGCAGCGTGGCGTCAGACATCTAGGAGTCGTCTCCCCTCGAAGGCGCGGCCGAGGGTGACCTCGTCCGCGTATTCCAGGTCGCCACCCACCGGGAGGCCGCTGGCCAGGCGGGTGACCTTCAGGCCCATGGGTTTGATCATGCGGGCGAGGTAGGTGGCGGTCGCCTCGCCCTCCAGGTTCGGGTCCGTGGCCAGGATGAGCTCGGTGACCGCGCCGTCGGCCAGCCGGGCGAGCAGCTCCCTGATCCGCAGATCGTCGGGGCCGACGCCCTCGATCGGGCTGATCGCGCCGCCGAGCACGTGGTAACGGCCGCGGAACTCACGGGTGCGCTCGACGGCGACCACGTCCTTGGGCTCCTCGACCACACAGATCACCGTCGGGTCGCGGCGCGTGTCACGGCAGATGTTGCACAGCTCCTCCTGCGCCACATTGCCGCAGGTCGCGCAGAACCGGACCTTCGCCTTGACCTCCAGGAGGGCCTGGGCGAGCCGCCGTACGTCCGTCGGCTCCGCCTGCAGGATGTGGAAGGCGATCCGCTGCGCGCTCTTCGGACCGACGCCGGGCAACCGCCCCAGCTCGTCGATGAGGTCCTGGACCACGCCTTCGTACAACGGACTGCCCTTCCTGGAGTCTTTCGGTACGTACCGTAGTTGGCTGCCGCCTGTCCTAGGAAGGCGGTACGGGTGTCGCGCGGGCGACGAACATCAGAACGGCGAGATCAGAGCGGTGGCGGAAACAGCCCGGGGATCAGAACGGCAGACCGGGGATGCCGCTGCCACCGCCCAGACCCTGCGCCAGCGGGCCGAGCTTCTGCTGCTGGAGTGCCTGGGCGTTCGCGTTGGCCGCCTGGACGGCCGCGACGACCAGGTCGGCGAGGGTCTCGGTGTCCTCCGGGTCCACCGCCTTCGGGTCGATCTTCAGCGTGCGCAGCTCGCCGGCGCCGGTCACGGTGGCCGTCACCAGGCCGCCACCCGCCTGCCCGTCGACCTCCGTGTTCGCCAGCTCCTCCTGGGCCCGCGCCAGGTCCTCCTGCATCTTCTGGGCCTGCTGGAGCAGCTGCTGCATGTTGGGCTGGCCACCACCGGGGATCACGATCAGCTCCTGGGTCCGCATCCGTGTCTGGTTCTGCTCTGCTGTGGATGAGCCTACGTGGTCGACGCAGCCATCGCCCCGCCACTCTTTCGAGTGAGAATCCTGACGGCCCTATACCTGATCAAGGCCCACTTCCGAGCGGAAAAGAGGCGAAAGCAAGGCCCTCGCCACCCATTGGGCGGTAGGAAGGGTTCCCGTTGTCAGCATCCATTGTCACGTCCAGTGCCATGGCCGACGCCATGCGCAATGACGGTCCGATGTCACGGAACGTGATCGGTTGTGATCAGTAGGGAGTGCCGGGTGGGCCAGCCGGAGATGCAGCCCGAGGGACCGCCTCAGGACGGGCGGGGCGAGGGTGCGGCCGGACTGCGGCCGGGTGACCTGACCGGGCGGCCGTTCCCGCTCGGGGACTGGGGTGAACCGGCCGAGCGGCTCGACGAGCTGTACCGGTGGGTGGAGCGCGGGGCGCTGCAGACCGCCGCGTGGTATTTGGCGGACCGGGTGTGGAAGCGGCGGGGGGCGCGGGCGCTGCGGTGCGGGGCGGCCGTGGGCGCGGTGCTGGGCGCCGCGTTGCCGCTCCTCGACCTCACCGGGGTGGTCGGCGGGGTCGCGCCCTGGGGGTATCTCGCGCTGCTGCTGGCGGTGGCGTGCGTCGGCGTCGACCGGTTCTTCGGGGTGACCTCCGGCTGGATAAGGGACATGGCGACCGCGCAGGCCGTGCAGCGACGGCTCCAGGTGCTCCAGTTCGACTGGGCGTCGGAGAGCGTCCGGGAGGTGCTGGGACCGGCGGAGGGCACGGCGAGCGAGGCGGCCGAGCGGTGCCTGGCGGTGCTGCGGCGGTTCTCGGAGGACGTGACCGAGCTGGTCCGCACGGAGACGGCCGACTGGATGGTGGAGTTCCGGACCGGCCCGGCGCCGCTCGGCATGCAGGCGACGGTGACGGCGGGTCCGCGTGCGGACGCGGGACATCTGAACGGCCGCTTCCCGCTGCCCCCGGGCACGAACGGAACCCGCCCGAACATGCCCAGACAACGGCCCCCGGAGCCCCGGTGAGGCCCTCGACAAGCCCCGGCTGGCCCCGACGAGGCCCCGGCCGGACCCCGGCGAGCGATTTGTCACGACGGCCTAATGTCTTGACATCGGCGGAAGCCGCCCCGCATCGTGAGCGGACAGTCCGCGGAACGGTCCGAAGAGGGGCAGCCACATGGTGCGTACGCTCGGCGTCGCCGTCGTCGGTTTCGGCTGGATGGGGCGGGTGCACACCCAGGCCTACCAGCGGGTCCCCCACCACTTCCCGCAGCTGTCCGTACGCCCCGAGCTGGTGACCGTCGCCGAGGAGGTGCCGGGCCGGGCCGAGGAGGCCGCCGCACAGTTCGGGTTCGCGTCCACCACCCGCGACTGGCGTGAGGTCGTCGCCGACCCGCGCGTGCACGCCGTCAGCATCACCGCGCCGAACTTCCTGCACCGGGAGATCGGCGTCGCCATGGCCGAGGCCGGCAAGCACATCTGGATCGAGAAGCCGGTCGGGCTGACCGCGGAGGACGCCGGCGCGGTCGCCGACGCCGTCGCGAAGGCGGGCGTCCAGGGCACGGTCGGCTTCAACTACCGCAACGCGCCCGCCGTCGCGTACGCCCGTGACCTCATCGCCGCCGGCGAGCTGGGCACCGTCACGCACGTCCGCATCCGCCTCTTCAGCGACTACGCGGCCCACCCGGACGGCGCCCTGACCTGGCGCTACGAGCGGGCCCGCGGCGGCACCGGGGTCCTCGGCGACCTCGCCTCGCACGGCGTCGACCTGGCCCGCTTCCTGCTCGGTGAGATCACCGCGCTCGCCGCCGACACCGCCGTCTTCATCCCGGAGCGCGCCCGCCCCACCGGCGCCACCGCCGGCCACACCCTGGCCACCGGCGGCGCACTCGGCCCGGTCGAGAACGAGGACTACGTCAACTGCCTGCTGCGCTTCGCCTCCGGCGCCCGGGGCGTCCTGGAGGCCTGCCGGGTCTCGGTCGGCGAGCAGAACAACTACGGCTTCGAGGTGCACGGCACCAAGGGCGCCGTCTTCTGGGACTACCGGCGGATGGGCGAACTCGGCGTCAGCCGCGGCACCTCCTACCAGGACCAGCCCGTCAGCACGGTCCACGTCGGCCCCGGGCACGGCGAGTACGGCGCCTTCCAGCCCGGCGCGGCCAACGCCATGGGCTACGACGACCTCAAGGTCGTCGAGGCCCGCAACTTCCTGCGCTCCATAGCGGAGGACACCCCGTACGGCCCGACCCTGCGGGACGCCGTGCACAGCGCGACCGCCCTCGACGCGATGAGCCGCTCGGCCGCCGGGGGCACCTGGGTGAGCCTCGACTGAACCACCGCACCTCATGATCTCGCCCCGGTACAGCCGGCGTACGTCGGCCGTGGTGAGGTCCGCCAGCCTCCCCCACTGCCTCAAGGGCGTGGGAGGTGCCCCCATCGGCGCGGGACGCGCCGCTCGAACCAGAAGATGGCCGCCGACGCGACGATGCCCGCCAGCGCGGTACCGACGGCCACGACGTTCTCCGCGCTCAGCCACTCCATGTGGGTGCCCCCGCCACTCCCCGGAGTCGGATGGTGCGGTCACCGTAAGGCGTACGGAGGGGCCGGTACGGGATAATTCGGACGCCTGGGCGACTGTTCTCCGAACGTTCAACTATCCCAGGAACCACGGGAGTTCACTGCTTGCTGTACGTAAGGCTCTCCTCGCCGTCCTTCCTCTCCCGCTTCAGCCTGCCGTCCGACAGCAGGGTCACCTCGGTGGCCTCTCCGGCGCTGCACGACGAACGGGGCTTGCCCGTCGTGACCGTGGAAGGACCGATCTCCAGCGGGCCGCCCGAGCCGGGCTTCCCGGCGAGCTTCGCGTCGAACTCGCAGTGGTAGCCGGGGCCGTCCGCGACCAGGGTGAGGACCGTGTCGCCCACGGCGCCCTGGCGGATGGTCAGTTCGCGGGTGTTGTGGCCGGTGGAGTTGTCTATCACCGTGGCCCAGGTGCCGAGGAAGGCGGTGGGCACGGTGCCGGCGGAGGAGGCCGAGGAGGAGGGCGACTCGCTGGGCGTCGGCTCCCCGGAGGGGGTCCGGGCGGTCGCCGAGGGAGTGGGGCCGGGGGCGCCACCCGCCTTGTCGTCGTCGCCGCCGTTGTTCATGAGCGCGTACACGGAGCCGCCGGCGGCCAGCATCACGACCGCGGCGACGACGACGAGAAGCGCGGTGGAACGGCGGGTACGGCGCGGTTCGCCGTCGGGGGTGGGGTCGTACGGCGGGGGCGGCGGGGGTGTGTAGAGCGGCGGCTGGGTGGACTCGGGGGTGGCGACGGTGGTGTGGGGGGTGTTGTACGGGTTGCGGTAGGGGTTGTACGGCTGCGGGTGCTGGTGAGGTTGGTTCGGGTAGCCGTAGGCGGGATGGGCCGCGGCGTGTTCGGGGGAGGACGGGTCGGGTGTCGGCTGCGGGTGAGTCGTGGCCGGTCGCGCCCCCGCGGCGGCAGCGGCGGAGCCAGCACCGCCCCGCGCCCCTGGGCCGGCGGGCCCTCGCGCCTCTTCGCCCGCCGCCCCCTGCCGGAGCCCTTGTACCGTCGGGTCCTCCACCTCCAGCAGCTCCACCGCGTGCCGGCCCAGTTGGGCCACCAGGGAACCCGGGAGCCAGGGGTCCCTGGACCGGCCCTCCTCGACCGTGTCGACCGCTCCCGTTCGCGCCAGGATCGCGTCCAGGGAGGGGCGGGTCGCCGGGTCCTTGCGGAGGCAGTCGCGGACCACGTCGGCGATGCCCTCGGGGAGCCCGGACAGGTCCGGTTCCTCCTGGGCGATGCGGAACATCTGCGCGTGTGCGCCGCCCTCGGTCGCGCCGAAGGGAAGCCGGCCGGTGGCCGCGTAGGCGAGCACCGAGCCGAGGCTGAAGACGTCGGAGGCCGGGGTGATCCGGTCGCCGCGCACCTGTTCGGGGGCCATGAAGCCCGGCGAGCCGACGAGTGACCCGGTCTGGGTGATGCCCTCGCCGGGGAGGGTCTCCAGCGCCCGCGCGATCCCGAAGTCGATGACCCGGGGTCCCTCTATGGTGAGCATCACGTTGGACGGCTTGAGGTCGCGGTGGACGATCCCGGCCGCGTGGATGTTGGTGAGCGCGTGCGCCAGCCCGGCGGCCAGGATGCGCACCGACCGCTCGGGCAGTGGCCCGTGGTCGTGCTCGACGACCCGCTGGAGGCTCGGCCCGGCGACATAGCCGGTGGCCACCCAGGGCACGGCGGCCTCGGTGTCGGCGTCGAGGACGGGCGCGGTCCAGAACCCGCCGACCCGCTGGGCGTTGCGCACCTCCTGCCGGAAGCGGGCCCGGAAGTCCTCCTGGGCGGCGAGTTCCGCCCGTACCAGCTTCACGGCGACGGTACGGCCGCGTTCCGACCGGGCGAGATACACGTGCCCCATGCCGCCCGCGCCCAGCCGCGCCAGCAGCCGGTACTTCCCGATGTGCTGCGGATCCCCGGGCCCCAGCTTCTCCATGGCAGATCCGCCCCTTCTCCACACTTGTGATCGAGCCGAGAATATTCCGGCAGCTCCGGCGGCCGGGACCCGCCTTGTCTACGGTTCCGTAACAGGTACGGGTCGCTCCGCCGTATCCGCGGCTGTGTCCACGGACTGTGGACAACCTGTCGCGGAATTCCCCTGGCCATGGAACATGTCGCCGATACCGCGTCCGCACCGGACACTCCTAGGCTCGGCGCCATGACCCCTCAGCCCAGTCCCCAGGCCGGAGCCGCCGTCAAGGCGGCCGACCGTGCGCATGTCTTCCACTCCTGGTCCGCGCAGGACCTCATCGATCCGCTGGCCGTGGCCGGCGCCGAAGGGTCGTACTTCTGGGACTACGACGGCAGGCGTTACCTGGATTTCACCAGCGGGCTCGTCTTCACCAACATCGGCTACCAGCATCCGAAGGTCGTCGCCGCGATCCAGGAGCAGGCCGCGAGGATGACCACCTTCGCGCCCGCCTTCGCCGTGGAGGCCCGGTCGGAGGCGGCCCGGCTGATCGCCGAGCGGACCCCCGGTGACCTGGACAAGATCTTCTTCACCAACGGCGGCGCGGACGCGATCGAGCACGCCGTGCGCATGGCCCGGCTGCACACCGGCCGACCCAAGGTGCTGTCCGCCTACCGCTCGTACCACGGCGGCACCCAGCAGGCGATCAACCTCACGGGGGACCCGCGCCGCTGGGCCTCCGACGGCGCCGCCGCCGGCGTCGTGCACTTCTGGGCGCCCTTCCTGTACCGCTCCCGCTTCTACGCGGAGACCGAGGAGCAGGAGACCGCGCGGGCCCTGGAGCACCTGGAGACCACGATCGCGTTCGAGGGGCCGGGCACGGTCGCGGCGATCGTCCTGGAGACCATCCCCGGGACCGCCGGGATCATGGTGCCGCCCGCCGGGTATCTGGCCGGTGTCCGCGAGATCTGCGACAAGCACGGGATCGTCTTCGTCCTGGACGAGGTCATGGCCGGGTTCGGGCGCACGGGTGAGTGGTTCGCCGCCGACCTGTTCGGGGTCGTACCCGACCTGATGACCTTCGCCAAGGGCGTGAACAGCGGGTACGTGCCGCTGGGCGGTGTCGCCATCAGCGGGCGGATCGCCGAGACCTTCGCCAGGCGGCCCTACCCGGGCGGGCTGACGTACTCCGGGCATCCGCTGGCCTGTGCCGCCGCCGTCGCCACGATCAACGTGATGGCGGAGGAAGGCGTCGTCGAGAACGCCAAGCGGCTCGGCGCGGACGTCGTCGGGCCCGCCCTGGCCGCGCTGGCCGAGCGGCACCCGAGCGTCGGCGAGGTGCGCGGCACCGGCATGTTCTGGGCGCTGGACCTGGTGAAGAGCCGGGAGACCCGGGAGCCGCTGGTGCCGTACAACGCGGCCGGGGAGGCCAACGCACCGATGGCCGCGTTCACGGCTGCCGCCAAGCAGCAGGGTCTGTGGCCGTTCGTGAACATGAACCGGACGCATGTCGTGCCGCCGTGCAACGTCACCGAGGCCGAGCTGAAGGAGGGCTTCGCCGCGCTCGACGCCGCGCTGAGCGTGGCCGACGAGTACACGGTGTAGGGACGCCGATTTCGGGTGCGGGTGAGTGGGGGCTGAGCGCGCAGTTCCCCGCGCCCCTGAAGGGGCGCTCATGGAACCCGAACGCGTAAGGTGGCGTGCTCGTAGATGTACATGTAAGCGAGCACGTCACCCGAACGCGTGAGGAGTGGCACCCGACGATGCCCGGCAACGGCGCTGTGACCCGCAGTACCCTGCGCCAGCAGATCGCGGACGCGCTCCGTGACGAGGTGCTCGCCGGGCGCCTCCAGCCGGGTCGGGAGTTCACGGTCAAGGAGATCGCCGAGCAGTACGGGGTCTCCGCCACGCCGGTCCGCGAGGCCCTGGTCGACCTGTCCGCGCAGGGCATCCTCGACGCCGACCAGCATCGCGGTTTCCGGGTCCCGGAGTACTCCCTCGCCGACTACCGGGGCATGATCGAGGCCCGCAGCCTGGTCGTCGACGGCATGTTCCACGCCCTCACCGACGGCCGTCACCCCGCCTTCAAGGACCCCGAGGAGCCGCGGGTCGCGGCCGCCCTCGCCGCGGTCCGCCGACGTGGTGAGGAGGCCCAGCGGGCGGCGACCGCCGGCGACCTCACCGTGCTGATCGGCTACGACCTGCGCTTCTGGCGGGAACTGTCCGCGCTGTTCGGCAACCCCTACCTCGGCGACTTCCTGCACCGGCTGCGCGTGCAGTCCTGGGTGTGCGCGGTGCAGCAGCTGCGCCGCCTCCCCGATCTACGCGGGTATCTGTGGTCCCGGCACACCGAGTTGGTCGACGCGCTGTCCCGGCGGGACACCGAGGCCGCCCGGGGGATCGTCGCCGCGTACAACACACACTCCCTCGCCCTCATCGAGCGTCTGTCGGAGAACGGATGACCGCGCCCCCGGAGACCGTCGACCTGTCCGTGGTCATTCCCGCGTACAACGAGGAGGGCCGGCTCGGCCCGACGCTCGACGCCGTCACCCGCTACCTCGCCGACAACGAGTCCCGCTTCGGCACCTGGGAAGTGATCGTCTCCGACGACGGTTCCACCGACGGGACGCGCGAGGTCGCGGCCTTAGGGCATCCGTACGTCCGTCTGGTCACGGCCGACCGCAACCGCGGCAAGGGCAACGCCCTGCGTCTCGGGGTAGCCGCCAGCGGCGGCCGCCGGGTGCTGGTCACCGACGCCGACCTCGCGGCCCCGATCGAGGAGCTGGAGCCGCTCGACAAGGCGCTCAGCGAGGGTTACGCGGCGGCGATCGGTTCGCGCGCGGTGCCGGGCGCGGAGATATCCGACCACCAGCACCGGCTGCGCGAACTGCTCGGCCGCGCCGGGAACCTGCTGATACGGGCCACCGCGGTGCCCGGCATCAAGGACACCCAGTGCGGTTTCAAGCTGTTCGACGGCGACCGGGCCCGGGATGCCTTCGCCGGCTCCCGTCTCGACGGCTGGGGCATCGACGTCGAGGTCCTCCAGCATCTGCACCGGGACGGCGGATCCATCGCCGAGGTGCCGGTCCGCTGGAGCCACCAGCCCGGGTCCAAGGTCGGCCCGCTGGCCTACCCGAAGGTCCTCGCGGACCTGGCCCGCCTCCGGCTGCGCCGGCTGCGCCCGGCCGACCTGCTGGTCCCGGTGCTCTTCCTGGCCCTGTCGATCGCCCTCTACTCGGGCCGCTTCTTCGACCCGGGCCACCGCTATCTCACCGACTCCCTCCAGGACCAGAACCAGTGGGAGTGGTTCTTCGCGGTGACCGCGGACAACCTCGCGCACTTCCGGAACCCGTTCTTCTCCGACCTCCAGAACTTCCCCGACGGCGTCAACCTGATGGCCAACACGGTCATGCTGGGCGTCTCCGTCCCCTTCGCCCCGCTGACGCTGCTCGCCGGACCGGCGGTCTCGCTCAGCGTCTGCATGGCGCTCGGCCTGGCCGCGACCGCCGTCGCCTGGTACTGGCTGATCGTGAAGCGGGTGGTACGGCACCGGGGTGCCGCCTTCCTCGGCGCGGCCCTCGCGGCCTTCGCGCCGCCGATGGTCAGCCACGCCAACGCGCACCCCAACTTCGTGATCCTGTTCATGATCCCGCTGATCATCGACCGTGCCCTGCGCCTGGCCGCGGGCACCCGGGTCCGGCGGGACGGGATCGTGCTCGGCCTGATGGCGGCCTACCAGGTCTTCCTGGGCGAGGAGCCGTTCCTGCTGGCGGCGCTGGGCATGGCGCTGTTCGCCGTTGCCTACGCGGCCGTACGACCGCAGGTGGCCAAGGAGTCCTGGCGGCCGCTGGGCAAGGGCCTGCTGATCGCCGGGGCGGTCTGTCTGCCGCTCGTGATCTACCCCCTGTACTGGCAGTTCAGCGGCCCGCAGAGCTACCACAGCGTCCTGCACGGCGACAACGCCGGAAACAGCCCGCTCTCGCTCCTCGCCTTCGCCGAGCGCTCGCTGCTCTTCGGGGACGCGGGCCGGGCCAACGAGCTCGCCCTCAACCCCACCGAGCAGAACGCCTTCTACGGCTGGCCGCTGGTCCTGCTCGCCTTCGCCATCGTGGTACGGCTGTGGTCGCGGCCCCTGGTCAAGGCGCTGGCGTTCACGTCCCTGGCCGCGGCCGTCCTGTCCATGGGCCCGAAGATCCGGATCCCGCTGACGGACACGGTGTATCCCGGCCCCTGGGCGCTGGTGCGGAAGCTGCCGCTCTTCGAGTCGGTGATCGAGGGCCGGGTGGCGATGATCTGCGCCCCGGCGCTGGGCGTGCTGCTCGCGCTCGCGCTCGAGAAGGTGCTGGGCGCCCGTCGTGTCGGCACCCAGTACTTCGGCCTGCTCGCCATCGCGCTCGCGCTGCTCCCGATCGTCCCCGCCCCGCTCAAGTCCGAGCAGCGGACGGCGGTCCCGGAGTTCATCACGAGCGGGATGTGGAAGTCGTACGTGGGAAAGGGCGAGTCCCTCGTCCCGCTCCCCCTCCCCGATCCCGGGTACGCGGAGGCGCTGCACTGGCAGACGACGGCGGACCTCGGCTTCAAGCTCCCCGGCGGATACTTCAACGGCCCCTACGGCGAGGACCGCATCGGTATCTACGGTGCCGTCCCGCGCTACACCTCCACCATGCTGCGTGACGTCCGCTACAGCGGGAAGGTGCCGGTGATCGGCAAGAACTGGCGGGCGCAGGCGGCGAAGGACTTCGCGTACTGGAAGGCGGGCGTGCTGGTGGTCGCCCCGCAGCCCAACGACGACAAGCTGCGGCAGGCGGTCCGGGCTCTGACCGGAAAACCCGGTAAGTGGACCGGGGGGGTCTGGGTATGGGACCTGCACGAGGGGAGCTGACCGGCGCCGCACCGATTACTCTTCCCTGACCACCTAGCTGAACACTTGCCGTGAACGCGCTGATATCGCGCTGATACGAGGAGCCCTCTTTGGCCTGTGACCTCTGGCTGGTACCGCTCGTCGACGTGTTGTGCCACACGCCCGACAACCCGTTCGCCGAGGAACTCGCGCAATACAACAAGGTGCTCGCCGAGGCGGGGCTGCCGCCGGTGCCGGTGTACCAGTACATGCCGGGACTGTCCGGCGAGGTCGCCCCGGTGGCCGGCTTCGACTACGACGCGCTCCACTTCCTGCGCCGCGTCTATCTCCTCCAGGTCTGCGGTCTGCCCGTCACCCCGGTGGACGACCTGGGCGGCGACTACGAGCAGCTCCTGGAGATGTTCGAGTCGACGGCCCAGCAGTCGCACCTGGTCTGGCACTACGACCACGCGGGCGCGTACGTGCCGGTCGACTTCCCGGACCCGCTCTCCAGCGACGAACTCCTCGCGAGCGGCGGCCCGCTGGGCTCCTCGCAGAGCCTGCTGCGCGAGCTGGAGTACGTCGCCCCGTCGATCGGCATCGACCCGGCGAACCCGCCGGCGGCCCCGCAGGCCCCTTCCGCCCCCACCGATCTGGAGGAACCGGCGAACCCGGCCCCCTACGACCCGAGCCCGTTCGCCCGCGAACGCCACGTCTGGCTCGGCCTGCACGCGGCGGCGACCCGGAGCCTGGCGCAGGGGTCGATGATCGTGTTCAGCTGACGGGCGGGGCGCCAGGTGGAGAGACGCCCCGGCCGTAGTACGGTCACCGCTGGTACGGCAGCCTGATCGTGCGGACGAGGGGCATGTCGGCGTGGAGGTCGGGGTCGACGGTCACCACATGGCGCCCGTCGGGCCAGTCGACCGTCGGCCGGGACAGATGGACCGCGTGCCCGAGCCGCCGCTCCACGCCGTCCCGCAGCAGCGCGCCGACCGAGGAAGCGCCGGCGAAGTCCAACTCCACGATCTCGACGGCCGGAAGGGCTCCGATGTGCTCCGCGATGCCCTTGCGCATGCCGTGGGCGGCGGCCGGGCAGAGCGCGGGGACATAGACATGCCGGGTGGGCCCGTGCTCCGTGTTCGCCACGAAGTGGGAGGCCGGCGAGTTCCGAGCGACGGGGTCGGCGGGTAGCTGTGTTGTCAGTGCCACGGTCTACGGTCCCGCCATGTCGTTCTTCCTGCCCGACGGTCTGCCTCCCGGCCGATTCCTGTCCTCTGGTCCCGCTGGTCCGGCGTGTGTGTGGGTCTCTGACGAATTCCCTCGCGACGTCGAACGGCTATGGCCTCGCCTGCTGAGTGAGCAGGGAGCACGTGGTCTGGTTCCGCTCCTGTGCTGGCCCGAGGCCATGGGAAGACCGCTCAGCCTGGACGACGTCGACACCGTCCGCCTGGAGAAGGTGCTGGCCACGGACTTCGCCGAGTACCGCCGCAGCCGGCTGCCCTTCTGGACGGATCCGACACCGGTCCCGGTACCCGAAGAAATCGAAGGAATCGCGCCGTGGCCGCACGACCCCGGGCCGCCCTTCGAACAGTGGCCGGGCCTGGCACCGCACATGCCCGCCACGACCGCAGGCCCCACGGCGGAGGAAGCGGCGGCAAGCCTGCTGACCCGGCTCATGAAGACCGGCCCGTTCGGGCTGCACGAGTGCCGCCTCGTGCTCGTCCCCGCCCAGCGCGGCAGCGCTGCTCTGGCGTTGACCGGCTGGTCCACGGAGGCGCCGCTGCCTCTGCTGTGTGCACTCCTGCGGAGCTGGGAGGACCGCTTCGGCGCCCGGGTCGTGGCGGTGTTCGGCAGCGAGGTGCACGTGTCGGTCGCGCGACCTCCCGTCGAAGCGGACCACGCCGACCTGCTCGCGCTGGAGCACGTGCTGTCGACCGCGGACAACATCGTCGATGACCCGCCCACACCGTTCCCCGAGTACGCGATGGACCTCGTGGGGCGGGCCTACTGGTCGTTCTGGTGGGACTAGGACGGACTAGGACCTGTCCAGGGCCGCACGCCATCGGAGCCTGAGGCCGGCCTGCGGTGTGCCGCGCAGACGGGTGGCCAGGGCCCATCCGGCGCTGGTGAGTGCGGCCAGGGTGAGAGTGATCAGCAGCAGCGTGGTGTGGGAGCCGGCGCTGTCGACGGCGCGGGCGACGGGGTTGGGCAGGCCGAGGCGGTCGATGAGCCAGCCGAGGGCCGCCACGCCGGTGAACGCCGCGCAGGTCAGACGGAGTGCGGGCTGGACCCGCAGCCGGGCCAGGACCAGGAGCGAGGGCAGGGCGAGGCAGACCAGCAGCAGCTGGACCAGTTCGATGCCCAGGTTGAAGCCGAGCAGGCTGGTGACCAACTGCCCGGTGGAGAGGTGCATTTCGGCCAGGACGAAGGAGAACGCCATGCCGTGGCCCAGGCCGAAGACGCCTGCCACGATCGCCTCCCGGCCGGGGAAGAGCGGGCGGATCGCGTGGATCGCGCCGACCAGGATGCTCGCGGCGATGAACGCCTCCACCGGCCAGGACGGGATCTGGAGGCGGCCCAGGGCGGTGGCGGCCAGGGCGACCGAGTGGCCCGCGGTGAAGGCGAGGGTGATGCCGCCGATGCGGGCCAGCGCCTTGCGAGGGCCCACCAGTCCGGTCCAGCGGCCGCCGGTCGCCGCCAAGGGGGCCGGCAGGAGCAGGATCAGCAGGAAGAGGAGGTGGTCGGTGCCGGTCAGGATGTGGTTGCCGCCGAGTTCGACCATCGCGACGAAGCCGCGCCACGCGCTGCCGGGGCCGAGGTCGACCTTCAGGGCCGGGACCTTCATGTGCCGGACGTCGATCTCGACGGTTCCGACCTGGGTGGTGCCCTTGCCGTCGACCTGGCCGTTCGCCCAGTCCTGGCGGACCGTCACGAGGGTGACGTGGGTGACGACCTGATGCACGATCACGTCGTAGCGGAAGGTGAAGTGGCGTACGTCGGCGCCGGCGGGCGGGGTGAGGACCGCGGCGACGGTCAGTTCGCGGTAGGGGCCGGTGGACGTCTGCTGGGTGGCGCTCAGGTGCATCGCGCCGATGCCGACCTGCCACGCCTTCCCGCCGGTCGTGGTCGGGTGGATGTGCTGGGCGAGGTAGGCGCGGATCGCCTTGGTCCGGGCGGCCGGGACGGCCTTGCCGGTGACGTCGTCCAGGTCGATGCCGCTGGCCCGGGAGAAGTCGGAGACCGGCAGCTCCAGCCGCGCGGACACCGAGGACCTGTACACGTCCAGCTGCACCACCGAGTGCGGCATCGGATGCGCGGCGGCCGGCGACGCCCCGAGCAGGAGCGCCGCCGGTACCGCGATCGCGATCCCGGCCACCAGGCGGAGCACTGTGGTCAGCCAGAGTCGCGGTCCGGTCATGAGAAGGAGAACTCGTTTCCGTAGTCGCGGGTGTGGTCCCGGTACACGGTGTGGTAGTGGACCTGGTTCCGGAACACGACGCCGTTCTGCACCACGAACTCGACCCACACGCTGGGACCGTCGATGCGTACGTAGTCGCCCTGGGTGTCCAGGCCGGTGCCGCCGGAGTAGGCGACGTAGGTCTGGTCGAGCTCCTTCGCGTACGTCTTCATCAGCCGGGCGGCGGTGGCGTCGTCCACGTCCGCGATCCACGGGTGGATCGCGGCCAGAACCAGCTTCTTCTGCTTCGGCGACAGCTCGCTGACCTTGATGCCCTCCTTGGTCTCCGGGAAGTCGCCGTCCTTGCCGGGACCGAGCAGTACGTCGCCGAACGACTCCGACAGCTTGGCTTCGGCCAGTTGCGCGGTGCTCAGGCTGCCGGTCAGCTTCAGCAGACCGTTGCGGAACTTCGCCAGCGGCGTGTACGTGGTGCCGTCGTCCGCGGTCCAGCTGGTCGGCTCGACGCCGGTGAAGAAGGGGCTGGCGCCGGAGACCTTGCCGTCCTTGTACGTGATGTTCACGGCGAGGTGGTGGCCGCCGAAGTGCAACTGCCAGGAGCCGGTCTTGGACGGGGTGCCGAGCAACGCCAGGTAGTAGGAGCCGCTGCCGTACGAGAAGCCGCCCGGGCCGCCGCCGGTACCGCCGGAGGGCGGGGCACCAGTCGGGGCGGCGGCGGACGCCGAGTCGGTGGCCGTGGCGGAGGGGTCGGCCGTGGCCGAGTCGGTCGCCGTAGCCGAGTCGGTCGCCGTGGGCGCGTCCGTCGGCGCGGCGGAGGCGGAGCTGGTGCTCTCGGCCGAGGCGAGCACGTCGTCGGCCTTGAGGGTCTGCAGGACGTGCTCGTAACCGGTGTCCTTGCCGGTGCCCAGGGCCAGCTTCAGCAGGTGCCCGGCGGCGGCCAGCTGGTCGTCCGACAGCGTGCCGAACTGGATGCCGGGGCGGCAGGTCCCGCCGCAGGGGAGGTTCGACCAGGCGGTCGCGTTCGCCTGGGAGAAGTCCAGCAGGGTCGAGGCCTGCTGGTCGGAGGTCAGGGTGTTCAGGAAGGCGTCGGCGGCGCTGACGACGGCCGCGGTGCCCTCGGCGTGCTTGTCGACCGGACGCTGGACGCCCACGGCCGTTTTCTCACTGCCGGCCGTAGCGGCATTTGCCACGGCGATTCCGCCACCGGCCAGCGCCAGAGCTGCGGCGGCCCCGAGTATGGCCCTCCGAGTCCGCCTGGAGCGGACCGCGCGGGTTCTCTCTTTGCTCATGTACTACTCCTTTGGCATGCCGAACTAGCCACACGGAGGCACCCGTTGGCTTGGACGGAAGATCGAGGGAAAGCACGGCGGACATTACCAACAACAATGTTGACACTCAATGCGAAAACCCGACCGGATAACGGTTTCGAATTGCAGCCGGTCCAAGATTTTCAGGATTCACAGAAACAATGGAATCCACAAATGAAATCGACAGGTGTCTCTTATCCAGGGAAAAGAAAAAGTGGTGGGGCCCCCCCCCGGGGGGGGGCCCCCCCCCCAGAAACCCCGGGGCCCGGGAACAAGGGCGAGAAAAACCGCGGGGCCGTGTGGGGCACCGAACCCATG
>NZ_JBEYFE010000039.1:0-80829 GCF_040634235.1 Streptomyces sp. NPDC007157 | reverse complement strand
ACGCCCGGTTACATTCCGAACCCGGAAGCTAAGCCTTACAGCGCCGATGGTACTGCAGGGGGGACCCTGTGGGAGAGTAGGACACCGCCGAACAATTATTCAAAGGGCTGGACCCGGAATTTCCGTTCCGGGTCCAGCCCTTTTTTGGTATGCGTAACGCAAAGTTCACGTTGCGCGCAGAGCATCGCTGTCATGGGTACTGCTGCAATGCTCAGGGCCGCCGGCGTCGGAGTCGGCGACGAGGTCATCGTGCCGGCCTTCGGGAACGCGGAGGTCGCCGAGGCCGTGACACTCGCCGGCGCGCTTCCGGTGTTCGCCGACATAGATCCGGTGAGCTACTGCCTCGACGTCTCGGCGGTGGAAGCGGCCGTAACTGCCCGGTCCGCGGCCGTGGTTGTCGTACACCGCTTCGGACGATGGGCCGACATCCGGGGGTTGCATGCGCTGGGGCAGCGGCACGGGCTGCTGGTCCTGGAGCAGGGCGAGTCCGAGGCGCCGTACGACGAGATCGCGCAGCGGCGGCAGCGGGCCGCCTACCTCGATGCGAAGCTGCGTGGCGTGCGGACGCCTGACGGTGGCGACGGGCACACCTACCAGCAGTACGTCGTGCGGGTGCCAGGGAACGGCCGGCCCGACCGGGACGCTTTCGCGCGGGCCCTGCGGGGCAAGGGGGTTGACTGCCGGGTGCCGGTGAAGACGCCCGTGCACCGGTTGCCGGAATTCCGGCGTTGTGTGTCGCTGCCGGAGACCGAGCTGGCGGCCGACGGGACGCTGGCGCTGCCCGTGGACGCCTCGTTGACGAAACGGGAGATGCAGCGGATCGTCTCCGCCTGCAACGCTCTCGGCGGACTGCTCCAGCCCGCCTTCTGAACGGGTTTGGGAACTCGGCTCCGTTCGGGGTATGATCTATTCCGTTGCCGCGGGGGAAACTCCGAAAAGGCAACAGGCCCCTATAGCTCAGTCGGCAGAGCGTCTCCATGGTAAGGAGAAGGTCAACGGTTCGATTCCGTTTGGGGGCTCCAGCAAGAAAAGTCCCGCCCTTTCGGGCGGGACTTTTTTGTGTCTTCTTCCGCCCCCGCCCTCAGTCCTTCTGAAGGCCGGGGACCCGCATCGCGAGAATCGCCATGTCGTCCGACGGGGCGTCGGACGCGAAGCGCTCCACCGCGCGCATGATGCGTGCGGCGACGGCACCCGCCGTCAGGCCCGTGCAGGTCGTGAGGACGTCCGCGAGACCGTCGTCGCCGAGCATGCGGGTGCCCTCCCGGCGTTCCGTCACACCGTCCGTGACGCACAGCAGGACATCACCCGGGTCGAGGGTGATCGTCTGCTCGTAGAGTTCCAGGTCCTCGATGACGCCGAGCAGCGGCTGGGGTTCGGCGGCGGCCTCCACCGTGCCGTCCTGGCGCAGGCGCAACGGCAGCGGATGGCCGGCGCACACCACCTTCATCTCCGCGCTGCCGTCCTCCTGCGGGCGCATCTCGCCGTACAGGAGGGTCAGGAAGCGGCTGCGGGAGCCCTCGTCGAGGATGGCCGAGTTGAGGCGCTCCAGGACCGCGGGGCCGCTGAGACCCTCCCGGGCCAGGAGCCGGAGCGCATGCCGCGCCAGGCCCGTCACGGCGGCCGCGTTGGGACCCGTACCGCAGACGTCGCCGATGGCGAAGCCGTACGTGCCGTCGGAGATGGGGAAGACGTCGTAGAAGTCGCCGCCGACCTCGTTGCCCTCGCCGGCCGCGCGGTAGATGACCTCGACCTCGACGCCCTCGATGTGCGGGGTGCCCGGGGGCAGGAGGCTGCGCTGGAGGGCCTGGCTGATGGCCGTGCGCTCCGAGTACAGGCGGGCGTTGTCCAGGGCGAGGGCGGCCCGGCGGGACAGGTCCTCGGCCAGTTCCAGGATTTCCTGACGGAAGTGTTCGTCGGTGGGCTTGCCCAGGGTGAGCATGCCGATGACGCGGTTGCGGGCCACCAGGGGAAGGACGACGGTCTCGCCGCCCACGGCCGAGGCGGTGGCGAGCGTCGGGCCGATGGCGGAGGACACCTGGCGGGCGGGGCCGCCGGTCAGGCCCAGGCTGCGCATGGAGCTGCGCAGGGCGGCCTGGTGGGCGTGCTCGGCGGGGGCCGCCCAGACGCGGGCGCCAGGGGTGGGTACCGGGTCCGGCGGGGGCACCTTGGAGAGCAACGACTTGATGCCGTCGATGAGTTCCTCGTCCTCGTGCAGGACGTACGACAGGTAGGGCTCGGAGGCCTGGTCGGCGATCGTGTAGACCGCGCACCAGGTGGCGAGGGTCGGGACCGTCATCTGTGCCATCAGGGCGAGGGTCTGGTCGCGGTCCAGGGTGCCGGCGAGCAGGTCGGAGGCCTCGACCAGGAAACTGAGCGAGCCGCGGCGCAGCCGCTCCAGTTCGCCCAGGCGGGCCGACTCGACGGCGAGGGCGATGCGGTCGGCGGCGAACTGGAGGCGCAGCGCCTCCTCGTTGGAGTATCTGCCCGGGCCCTCCGCGGCGACGCCCAGGGAGCCCGTCAGGCGGCCCTCGACCTTCAGCGGGACCGTGACGACCGAGCGCATGCCGGTGCCGCCCAGGAGGGGGACCGCGCCCGGAACGGCCGTCAGATCCTCGTGGACGGCCGGCATACGGGCCGAGCCGTAGCGGCCGGGGCCGGCTTCGACGGGCACGCGCGCGAAGCGCTGACGGGCGGACGGCAGCCCCGTGGAGGCGCGGACCTCCAGCTCGGTCTCGTCGTCGGTCGCCAGGAGCAGGAACGCGGAGTCGCCGTCGAGCATGTCGCGGGCGCGCTCGACGGTGCGCTGGAGGAGGCCGTCGAGGTCGTCGGGGGCCGGCGAGCCGATGAACACCTCGAAGGGGTCGGTGCTCTGGCCGTCGGGGGCGCCGCTGCCGTCGGAGGCGGGCAGGCGCAACGGGGTCTGCAGGACGGCGCGTTCGTGGTCGCGCACCAGCAGACAGACGGTGGAGGGCTCGCCGCCGGTGTCGCGGACCCTCAGGTGCGAGGCGTAGACGGAGGTGACGCGGCCGTCGGCGCCGCGGATGCCGTAACTGCCCTCCCAGCGGGACAGCTGGAGGGCCTCGGCGACGCCGGTGCCGGTTCCGGGGGTGTGCGGCCAGGCGGCGAGGTCGGTCAGCGGCTTGCCGGTGACCTCGGCGGTGGTGTGGCCGAAGAGTTCCTCGGCGTCCTCGTTCCAGGCCGTGATGGAGCCCTTGCGGTCGATCTGGACGACCGCGACCCGGACCCGGCCGTCCGCGAGGGGCAGCAGGTCGGCGGGGAGGGACGGGCCGGCCGCGCGCGTGCCCACCGGACGCTCGGGGAGATCGATCTGGAACCAGACATTCTTGTACGTGGGCGTGTACTCGACACCCCAGCGGGCGGCGAGGGCCGCGCAGAGCTGGAGCCCGCGGCCGCCCTCGCGGTCGGGGCTGCCCATGTTGACGGCGGAGCCCTGGAGCGGGACCTCGCGTTCCGGGTAGCGGTCGGCGACCTCGATGCGCACCCCGTCGTCCGCGCGCAGGCACAGGACGTCGGCGTGGGTGCCCGCGTGCACCACCGCGTTGGTCACCAGTTCGCTGGTGAGGACCACGGCGTCGTCGACGACGTCCGCGAAGCCCCAGCCCTGGAGCGTGTCGCGGACGAAGGCCCGGGCGGTCGCGACCGATCGCCCGACGGGCTCGAAGCTGGCGGCCGCGCGCGCGGTGATCACAGAACTCCTCGACCGGTTCTCGACATGCGGGCTTCCCTGGCCGGCCGGCTCGTGCCGCTGCTGCGGCATCCGCTCGCCCGTGGGCCGTGGCTCCGGGGTGTGTCCCCCGGGGATCACTCCGGTGGTCATGGTCTGCGGCCGCCCCTCCGAATGCCCGCTCGTTCTCGTGCCACCGCCCAGGCCGAACAAACCGGCGCGGCTGGACAGCCGCATGCAAGGTTACTTACCTTCGCCGTCCGAGCGGATGCCGGTCGCCAGTGTTCACGCCCCAGGGTGTGCGGACGATGTGCGAAGCTGCCGAACTGTTATGGCCTGGTTCGGACAGGGTGAAACACTGGGCAAGCTTCTGATGAAGGTACGGGCAGGCTGAGTGCGTTGCGTGTACGGCGGGCAGCAGCCCCTGGTGTGGCCGGATCCGATCTGGCAGAAATACGCAGCAGTAACGGGTACGCAGCAGTAACGGGTACGCCGGAGTGAGCGGTACGCCGACCAAGGCGGGTATCCGAGCACAGTGGTACGGGCACAGTGGTAACGGTCGACCCCTGCGGGAGGGACACAGTGGAGTCTGGCGCAGCGGCGCGGGGCACTAAGGCGCGCGCGAAAGGCGGACCGTCCCTGAGCAGGCAGCGGGGCGGTGACGGGACCACGGCGGTGGACACGGCTGCCCTGAACCGGCTGGTGGTGGCTCTCGAGGCGATGCGCGACGGGAACTTCCGCAAGCGGCTCACGGTGTCCGGTGACGGCGTGATGTCGGAGATCGCGGCGGTTTTCAACGAGGTCGCCGACCGCAATCTCCACCTCACGGGTGAGCTGTCACGGGTGCGGCGGGTCGTCGGACGTGAGGGAAAACTCACGGAACGGCTGGAAACGGGTGCCTGTGAAGGCTCCTGGGCGGCTGCCGTGGACAACTCCAACGCCCTTGTCGACGACCTCGTGCGGCCGGTCTCCGAGGTGGGCCGGGTCCTCACGGCGGTGGCCGAGGGTGACCTGTCGCCGCGGATGGATCTGCGGTCGCCGTCGGTGGACGGGGCCGGGCACCCGCTGCGCGGTGAGTTCCTGAAGGTCGGCCGGACCGTCAACAACCTGGTGGACCAGCTGTCGACGTTCACCGACGAGGTCACGCGCGTGGCCAGCGAGGTGGGTACCGAGGGCAAGTTGGGCGGGCAGGCCCGGGTGCGCGGTATGTCCGGTTCGTGGCGGGACCTCACGGACTCGGTCAACACGATGGCGTACCGGCTGACGGCCCAGGTGCGGGACATCGCGCTGGTGACGACCGCGGTCGCCAAGGGTGATCTGTCCCGGAAGGTCACGGTTCAGGTGGCCGGCGAGATGCTGGAGCTGAAGGAAACCGTCAACACGATGGTGGACCAGCTGTCGGCCTTCTCCTCCGAGGTGACCCGGGTCGCCCGTGAGGTGGGCACGGACGGCATCCTGGGCGGCCAGGCGCATGTGCCCGGGGTCGCCGGCACGTGGAAGGAGCTCACCGACTCCGTCAACACCATGGCGGGCAATCTGACCGCCCAGGTGCGCGGGATCTCCGAGGTGACCACCGCGGTCGCCAGCGGTGACCTGTCGCGCAAGGTGACCGTCCCGGCCCGTGGTGAGGTCGCGCAGCTCGCCGAGACGATCAACCAGATGACCGAGACGCTGCGGATCTTCGCGGACGAGGTCACGCGCGTGGCCAACGAGGTCGGTGCCGAGGGACAGCTCGGCGGGCAGGCGAACGTGCCGGGCGCGGCGGGCACCTGGAAGGACCTGACGGACTCCGTCAACACCGTCTTCCGGAACCTGACCACGCAGGTGCGGGACATCGCCGCGGTGACGACGGCGGTGGCCAACGGTGACCTCTCGCAGAAGGTCACCGTGGACGTGGCCGGCGAGATGCTGGAACTGAAGAACACCGTCAACGGCATGGTCGACCAGCTGTCGTCGTTCGGTGCCGAGGTCACCCGCGTGGCCCGGGAGATCGGTGTCGAGGGTGAACTGGGCGGCCAGGCCCAGGTGGCCGGGGCCGCCGGCACCTGGAAGGACCTGACCGACTCCGTCAACACCGCCTTCCGCAACCTCACCGGCCAGGTGCGCAACATCGCCCAGGTGACGACGGCGGTGGCCAACGGCGACCTCTCGCAGAAGGTCACGGTCGACGTCTCCGGTGAGATGCTCCAGCTGAAGAACACCGTGAACACGATGGTGGACCAGCTCTCCAGCTTCGCCGACCAGGTGACGCGGATGGCCAGGGACGTGGGTACGGAGGGCCGCCTCGGCGGTCAGGCCCGCGTGGACGGCGTCTCGGGCACCTGGAAGGAGCTCACGGACTCCGTCAACTTCATGGCCGGCAACCTCACCTCGCAGGTGCGGCAGATCGCCCAGGTGACGACGGCGGTGGCACGGGGCGACCTGTCCCAGAAGATCGACGTCGACGCGCGCGGCGAGATCCTCGAACTGAAGAGCACGATCAACACGATGGTCGATCAGCTCTCCGCCTTCGCCGACCAGGTCACCAAGGTGGCCCGCGAGGTGGGTACGGAGGGCCGGCTCGGCGGGCAGGCGCAGGTGCCCGGTGTGGCCGGGGTGTGGCGGGACCTGACGGACTCGGTGAACGGCATGGCCGGCAACCTCACCGCCCAGGTGCGCAACATCGCCCAGGTGGCGACCGCGGTGGCCCGGGGTGACCTCTCCCAGAAGATCACCGTGGACGCGCGCGGTGAGATCCAGGAGCTGAAGAACACCCTGAACACGATGGTCGACCAGCTGTCGTCGTTCGCCCAGGAGGTCACGCGCGTGGCGCGCGAGGTGGGCACCGAGGGCATCCTGGGCGGCCAGGCCGAGGTGCAGGGGGTGGCGGGCACCTGGAAGGACCTCACCCAGTCCGTGAACTTCATGGCGAACAACCTGACCATCCAGGTCCGCAACATCGCCGAGGTCACGACGGCGGTCGCCAAGGGCGACCTGTCGAAGAAGATCACTGTTGACGCGAAGGGCGAGATCCTCGAACTCGTCACGACGGTCAACACGATGGTCGACCAGCTGTCCAGCTTCGCCGAGCAGGTGACCCGGGTGGCCCGTGAGGTGGGTACCGAGGGCATCCTGGGCGGTCAGGCGCATGTTCCGGGTGTCACGGGCATCTGGAAGGACCTCAGCAACAACGTGAACCTGATGGCCAACAACCTGACCATGCAGGTGCGGAACATCTCCCAGGTCTCGGCGGCGGTCGCCAACGGCGACCTGACCCGGCAGGTCACCATCGAGGCCAGCGGTGAGGTGGCCCAGCTCGCCGACACCATCAACACGATGGTCAAGACGCTGAGTTCGTTCGCCGACCAGGTCACCAAGGTGGCCCGTGAGGTGGGCACGGACGGCATTCTGGGCGGTCAGGCGCACGTACCGGGTGTGGCGGGTACGTGGAAGGACCTCACCGAATCGGTGAACGGGATGGCGTCCAACCTGACCGGTCAGGTGCGCAACATCGCGATGGTCACCACGGCCATCGCCAAGGGCGACCTGACCAAGAAGATCGACATCGACGCCCGCGGCGAGATCCTCGAACTCAAGACGACGATCAACACGATGGTCGACCAGCTGTCCAGCTTCGCCGAGGAGGTCACCCGGGTGGCCCGCGAGGTGGGCACCGAGGGGCAGCTGGGCGGTCAGGCACGCGTGCGTGACGTGGACGGCACCTGGCGGGACCTCACCGAGTCCGTGAACGAGATGGCCGGGAACCTGACCCGGCAGGTGCGTGCCATCGCGCGCGTGGCGACCGCGGTGACCCGCGGCGACCTGAACCTGAAGATCGACGTGGACGCCTCCGGCGAGATCCAGGAACTGCAGGACTACATCAACAAGATGATCGCCAACCTGCGCGACACCACGGTCGCCAACCAGGAGCAGGACTGGCTCAAGGGCAACCTGGCGCGTATCTCGGCGCTGATGCAGGGCCGCCGCGACCTGGCGGACGTGGCCTCGCTGATCATGAGCGAGCTGACGCCGGTGGTCACCGCGCAGCACGGCGCGTTCTTCATGGCGATGCCCCTGGTCGACGGCAAGGACCTGAGCGCCGAGACCGAGGAGGCCTACGAGCTGCGCATGCAGGGGTCGTACGGCTACTCGATGGGCTCCATGCCGACGTCGTTCCGGCCCGGTGAGGCGCTGATCGGCACGGCCGCCCAGGAGAAGCGCACGATCCTGGTGGAGAAGGCGCCCACCGGCTACCTGAAGATCTCCTCCGGGCTCGGCGAGGCCCCCCCGGCGCAGGTGATCGTGCTTCCGGTGCTGTTCGAGGGCAATGTCCTCGGGGTGATCGAGCTGGCGTCCTTCACGCCGTTCACCCAGATCCAGAAGGACTTCCTCAACCAGATCGCCGAGATGATCGCGACCAGCGTCAACACCATCTCCGTCAACACCAAGACCGAGGTGCTGCTGAAGCAGTCGCAGGAGCTGACCGAGCAGCTGCGCGAGCGGTCGGCGGAGCTGGAGAACCGGCAGAAGGCCCTTCAGGCGTCCAACGCCGAACTGGAGGAGAAGGCCGAGCTGCTGGCCCAGCAGAACCGCGACATCGAGGTGAAGAACACCGAGATCGAGGAGGCCAGGCAGGTCCTGGAGGAGCGTGCCGAGCAACTCGCCGTCTCCATGCGCTACAAGAGCGAGTTCCTCGCCAACATGTCGCACGAGCTGCGCACCCCGCTCAACTCGCTGCTGATCCTGGCCAAGCTGCTCGCCGACAACGCCGAGGGCAACCTCTCCCCGAAGCAGGTGGAGTTCGCCGAGACCATCCACGGCGCGGGATCCGACCTGCTCCAGCTGATCAACGACATCCTCGACCTGTCGAAGGTCGAGGCGGGCAAGATGGACGTCTCCCCGACGCGTATCGCGCTGGTCCAGCTGGTGGACTACGTGGAGGCCACCTTCCGGCCGCTGACCGCGGAGAAGGGCCTCGACCTGTCGGTGCGGGTCTCCCCGGAGCTGCCCGCCACCCTGCACACCGACGAACAGCGGCTCCTCCAGGTGCTGCGCAACCTGCTTTCCAACGCGGTGAAGTTCACCGACTCCGGCTCGGTGGAGCTGGTGATCCGGCCGGCCAGCGGCGACGTGCCGGTGGGGATCAGGGAGCAGCTCCTGGAGGCCGGCTCGCTCAGCGATCCGGACGCGCCGCTGATCGCGTTCTCGGTGACCGACACCGGGATCGGCATCGCGGCCAGCAAGATGCGCGTCATCTTCGAGGCGTTCAAGCAGGCCGACGGCACGACCAGCCGCAAGTACGGCGGTACGGGCCTCGGTCTGTCGATCTCGCGGGAGATCGCGCAGCTGCTCGGCGGTGAGATCCACGCGCAGAGCGAGCCGGGCCGCGGCTCGACGTTCACGCTGTACCTGCCGCTGCACCCCAGCGAACTGCCGCCGCAGGGCTACCAGCAGTCCGTGCCCGCGCTGGAGGCCGGGGACCTGGTCGCCTCGCAGAACCGCGGCTCGGAGCTGTCCGGTGTGGAGATCGAGACGCCGGCCGAGGTGAAGTCGTACCAGGAGACCCAGAACGGTGCCGCGGCGCTCTTCCGGCGCCGCCGCCGGGCCACCCCGCAGATCGCCGAGTCGTGGCCGGTGCTGGCCGAGCAGGAGGCGATGGCTCCGGCGCCGCGCCGGGGCGTACGGTTCACCGGGGAGAAGGTGCTGATCGTCGACGACGACATCCGCAACGTCTTCGCGCTCACCAGCGTCCTGGAGCAGCACGGCCTGTCGGTGCTGTACGCCGAGAACGGTCGCGAGGGCATCGAGGTCCTGGAGCAGCACGACGATGTCGCGGTCGTTCTGATGGACATCATGATGCCCGAGATGGACGGCTATGCGACGACCACGGCGATCCGTCGGATGCCGCAGTTCGCGGGGTTGCCGATCATCGCGCTGACCGCCAAGGCGATGAAGGGCGACCGGGAGAAGGCGCTCGAGTCGGGAGCTTCCGACTATGTCACCAAGCCGGTCGACCCCGATCACCTGCTGGCGGTGATGGAGAAGTGGATGCGCGAGGAGTGACCGGAACGGGCGGGTGTGATGTGAACGTTTCGGGAACCTTCCGTGTGCACGGGGAGTTGCTGACTCAGGGTTGTCGAACCCGTGTAGAAGTGCGGGATTGGGGGAACCTTCTGGTCCCCGGCTGCGTTTCTGCTACGTGCACAGTGACATCGCGGTGACAGGGTGTGGCGACAGGCGGGGTGCGGCTACCATGACCGGCACAAGGACGGGCGGCGAAAGGGAGTCGTCCCCTGGGGCGGCGCCCGGTGCACATCCGGGGCGAGGAGGGCGGGCCATGGTGCAGAAGGCCAAGATCCTCCTGGTCGATGACCGGCCGGAGAATCTGCTGGCGCTGGAGGCCATCCTCTCTGCGCTCGATCAGACACTGGTGCGGGCATCGTCCGGGGAGGAAGCGCTCAAGGCACTGCTCACGGACGACTTCGCGGTCATTCTGCTGGACGTCCAGATGCCGGGCATGGACGGTTTCGAAACCGCGGCGCACATCAAGCGGCGGGAGCGGACCCGGGACATCCCGATCATCTTCCTCACCGCCATCAACCACGGCCCGCACCACACCTTCCGGGGTTACGCGGCCGGCGCGGTGGACTACATCTCCAAGCCCTTCGACCCGTGGGTGCTGCGCGCCAAGGTCTCGGTGTTCGTCGAGCTGTACATGAAGAACTGCCAGCTCCGTGAGCAGGCGGCGCTGCTTCGCCTGCAGTTGGAGGGCGGCGGCAAGGGCGCGGTCACCGGCAAGGAGTCCGCGGGGCTGCTCGCCGAGCTCTCCGCGCGGCTCGCGGCCGTCGAGGAGCAGGCCGAGGCGCTGTCCAAGCAGCTGGACGACGAGTCCGCGGACGCGGCGGCGGTGGCCACGGCGGCCCATCTGGAGCGCAAACTCACCGGCCTGCGCCGGGCGCTGGACGCTCTCGAACCGGGCACCGGAGGCGGCGCTCCATCGCTTCCCTCGCAGAACTGACGAAGGCGGCGGCCACAGTTGCCCATGAGAGCGCGTCAGTTCCGCGCCCCCGCAGGGGCGACACGAACGGGTGAAGCAGTGGGCACACGTGTCCCCTGTCGCATCCCCCGGTAACCTCACACCCATGGCCTCACGTCCCTCGGCAGCCAAGAAGCAGCCCCCGAAGAAGGCCGCTCCCGCGAAGGCGCCGGCGAAAAAGGCCGCCGCGAAGAAAGCCCCGGCCAAGAAGGCACCCGCCAAAAGGGCCGCGGCGAAGAAGGCCGCGCCGGCGCCCAGCCCGACCGGGGGCGTCTACCGCCTGGTGCGCGCCCTCTGGCTCGGCCTCGCGCACGCCGTCGGCGCCGTCTTCCGCGGCATAGGACAGGGAGCCAAGAACCTGGACCCGGCCCACCGCAAGGACGGCGTCGCGCTGCTCCTGCTGGGTATCGCCCTGATCGTCGCCGCCGGCACCTGGGCAGACCTGCGCGGCCCGGTCGGCGACCTGGTGGAGATCCTGGTCACCGGTGCCTTCGGCCGTCTCGACCTGCTGGTGCCGATACTGCTCGCGCTGATCGCCGTACGGTTCATGCGCCACCCCGAGCAGCCGGAGGCCAACGGCCGGATCGTGATCGGCCTGTCCGCGCTCGTCATCGGTGTGCTCGGCCAGGTCCACATCGCCTGCGGCTCGCCCGCCCGCAGCGACGGCATGCAGGGCATAAGGGACGCCGGCGGCCTCATCGGCTGGGCGGCGGCGACCCCGCTGACGTACACCATGACCGAGGTCCTCGCCGTACCGCTGCTGGCGCTGCTCACGATCTTCGGGCTGCTCGTCGTCACCGCGACCCCGGTGAACGCGATCCCGCAGCGGCTGCGCGCGCTCGGCATCCGCCTCGGGCTGCTGCACGACCCCGAACCCGACGAGTACGGCGAGTACGGCGAGTACACCGACGACGAGCGCTACGACGAGCAGTGGCGCGAGGCGCTGCCCGCGCGCTCCCGCAGGCGCTCCGGCGCCTCCCAGGCCTACGACCCGGACGTCGCCGAGCGGGAGGCCCTCGCCAAGCGCCGGGGCCGCCCGCGGCGCTCCGCCGTGCCGCAGCCCGAGATGGGCCGTCAGATGGACGCCGTGGACGTCGCCGCGGCGGCCGCCGCCGCGCTCGACGGGGCGGTCATGCACGGGATGCCGCCCTCGGCGCTCGTCGCCGACCTCACCCAGGGCGTCAGCGTCGGCGACCGCGAGGACACCACGCCCACGCCCGTGCCGGCCCCCAGCCCCAGCCCCAGTCCGGGCCCCAGCCCGAGTCCGGTCCCGGCCGCGCGGCCCAAGCAGGAGCAGCTCAAGGTCGAACAGGTCGTCGCCGACCTGACCAAGCCGGCCCCCGAGAAGCCCCGCGACCTGCCGCCGCGCGCCGAGCAGCTCCAGCTCTCCGGCGACATCACCTACTCGCTGCCCTCCCTGGACCTGCTCACCCGGGGCGGCCCGGGCAAGTCGCGCAGCGAGGCCAACGACAAGGTCGTCGCCTCGCTCTCCAACGTCTTCTCCGAATTCAAGGTCGACGCGCGCGTCACCGGCTTCACCCGCGGCCCGACGGTCACCCGGTACGAGGTGGAGCTCGGCCCCGCGGTCAAGGTCGAGCGGATCACCGCCCTCACCAAGAACATCGCGTACGCCGTCGCCAGCCCGGACGTGCGGATCATCAGCCCGATCCCAGGCAAGTCCGCCGTCGGCATCGAGATCCCCAACACCGACCGGGAGATGGTCAACCTCGGTGACGTGCTGCGGCTCGCCGAGTCCGCCGAGGACGACGACCCGATGCTGGTCGCCTTCGGCAAGGACGTCGAGGGCGGCTACGTCATGCACTCGCTGGCGAAGATGCCGCACGTGCTCGTCGCCGGTGCCACCGGCTCCGGCAAGTCGTCCTGCATCAACTGCCTGATCACCTCGGTCATGATGCGGGCGACCCCGGAGGACGTCCGCATGGTCCTGGTCGACCCCAAGCGGGTCGAGCTGACCGCCTACGAGGGCATCCCGCACCTGATCACGCCGATCATCACCAACCCGAAACGGGCCGCCGAGGCGCTCCAGTGGGTCGTGCGCGAGATGGACCTGCGCTACGACGACCTGGCCGCGTTCGGGTACCGGCACATCGACGACTTCAACCAGGCCATCCGCGACGGCAAGCTGAAGACGCCGGAGGGCAGCGAGCGGGAGCTCAAGACCTATCCGTATCTCCTGGTGATCGTCGACGAGCTCGCCGACCTGATGATGGTCGCGCCCCGGGACGTCGAGGACTCGATCGTGCGCATCACGCAGCTCGCGCGGGCGGCCGGCATCCACCTGGTGCTCGCCACCCAGCGCCCGTCGGTCGACGTGGTCACCGGCCTCATCAAGGCGAACGTGCCCTCCCGGCTCGCCTTCGCCACCTCCTCGCTCGCCGACAGTCGCGTCATCCTCGACCAGCCCGGCGCCGAGAAGCTGATCGGCAAGGGCGACGGCCTGTTCCTGCCGATGGGGGCGAACAAGCCGACCCGTATGCAGGGCGCGTTCGTCACCGAAGAAGAGGTCGCGGTGATCGTCCAGCACTGCAAGGACCAGATGGCGCCGGTCTTCCGGGACGACGTCACCGTGGGCACCAAGCAGAAGAAGGAGATCGACGAGGACATCGGCGACGACCTCGACCTGCTGTGCCAGGCGGCCGAGCTGGTCGTCTCCACGCAGTTCGGCTCCACCTCCATGCTCCAGCGCAAGCTGCGGGTGGGCTTCGCCAAGGCGGGCCGGCTCATGGACCTCATGGAGTCGCGCGGGGTGGTCGGACCCAGCGAAGGGTCCAAGGCGCGCGACGTTCTGGTGAAACCCGATGAGCTGGACGGAGTGCTTGCTGTGATCCGTGGGGAGTCTGAGGGGTAGGTCTGTTTCAGGGCTTCGGGCGCCCGTAGGCCGGGTGGAGCATGTCGTGATCCACCCGTTAGAGACCGACGGGCAACCGTTTCCCTTCGACGTACGTCAAGTTGAGCGAGAGGAAAGGTGTGCACCCCACCCTGGGGCGCGCACCTGACCCGTCATCGGGATGCCCGGCCATACCGATGGCGTACAAAGTCCCACCGCCCGGTTGCCCCACCCTTTCGTACCCCCCATAGACTGAACTTCCAGCACAGGTGGCTACACGCTCGAAAGGCGCCCCCGTGTCCATCGGCAGCAACTCCCCTGAAGACGAGCGTCCGTTCCCAGACGTGTCCGAGGAAAACCGCCCCTCCGTAGGCCGAGCCCTCAAGCAGGCCCGCATCGCCGCCGGGCTGACCGTCGACGAGATCAGCGGGAGCACCCGGGTCCGCATCGCCATCGTGCACGCCATCGAGGCCGACGACTTCGCCCCCTGTGGCGGCGATGTCTACGCCCGCGGGCACATCAGGACCCTCGCCAAGGCCGTCGGCCTCGACCCCGAACCGCTGCTGGCGCAGTTCGCGGCCGAACACGGTGGTGGGCGGCCCGCGCCGACGCCCGCCGCCCCGCTGTTCGAGGCGGAACGTATCCGCCCCGAGCGTCGAGGACCCAACTGGACGGCGGCCATGGTCGCCGCGATCGTCGTCGTGATCGGATTCGTCGGCTTCACCGCCTTCAAGGGCGGCGGCGGCGACGACGCCAAGCAGTCGGTCGCCGAGGGAGCCACCCCGACGACCAGCAAGCCGGCCTCGCCGACCCCGAAGGAAAGCAAGCCCGACAAGACCCCCGAGCCCTCCGACAGCGCGATCGCCGCCGCACCCCAGGACAAGGTCACCGTCCAGGTCAGCGCGGTGGACGGACGCAGCTGGATCTCGGCAAAGGACCACAACGGCCGGATGCTGTTCGACGGGCTTCTGAAGAAGGGCGAGTCCAAGACCTTCCAGGACAGCTCCAAGATCAACCTGATCCTCGGCGACGCCGGAGCCATCCAGCTCTACGTCAACGGCAAGAAGATCGAGGACCAGTTCCGGCCCGGAGCCGTGGAGCGCCTGACCTACACCAAGGGCGACCCGGAAGTCGGATAAGCGTTCGGATCGAGCACGTACCCGAGGGGTTGGCCATGATCGGCCAGCCCCTTCGACGTGGGCTGTCGGTGGGACGAAGTAGTCTTGAGCCCATGCCTGAACGCCGTACCGTCGCACTAGTCACTCTCGGCTGCGCCCGTAACGAGGTGGACTCGGAGGAGCTCGCAGGCCGTTTGGAGGCGGACGGCTGGCAGCTCGTCGAGGACGCCGAGAACGCGGATGTCGCCGTCGTCAACACCTGTGGATTCGTCGAGGCCGCCAAGAAGGACTCCGTCGACGCCCTCCTCGAGGCCAACGATCTCAAGGGGCACGGCAGAACCCAGGCCGTCGTGGCGGTGGGCTGCATGGCCGAGCGGTACGGCAAGGAACTCGCCGAGGCGCTGCCGGAGGCGGACGGCGTGCTCGGCTTCGACGACTACGCCGACATCTCCGACCGGCTGCAGACCATCCTCAACGGCGGCATCCACGCCTCGCACACCCCGCGCGACCGCCGCAAGCTGCTTCCCATCAGCCCGGCCGAGCGGCAGGACTCGGCCGCCTCGGTGGCACTGCCCGGGCACGGCCCGTCCGACCTCCCGGAGGGCCTGGCGCCCGCCTCCGGCCCGCGTGCGCCCCTGCGCCGCCGGCTGGACGGCGCCCCGGTCGCCTCGGTCAAGCTCGCCTCCGGCTGCGACCGGCGCTGCTCCTTCTGCGCCATCCCCTCCTTCCGCGGCTCCTTCATCTCACGCCGCCCCAGCGACGTGCTGAACGAGACCCGCTGGCTGGCCGAGCAGGGCGTGAAGGAGGTCATGCTGGTCTCCGAGAACAACACCTCGTACGGCAAGGACCTGGGCGACATCCGCCTTCTCGAGTCCCTGCTGCCGGAGCTGGCCGAGGTCGACGGCATCGAGCGGGTGCGCGTCAGCTACCTCCAGCCGGCCGAGATGCGCCCCGGCCTGATCGACGTCCTCACCTCCACACCCAACGTCGTCCCGTACTTCGACCTGTCCTTCCAGCACTCCGCCCCGGGCGTGCTGCGGGCCATGCGCCGCTTCGGCGACACCGACCGCTTCCTGGAGCTGCTCGACACCATCAGGTCCAAGGCGCCGCAGGCCGGCGTCCGCTCCAACTTCATCGTCGGCTTCCCCGGCGAGTCCGCGTCCGACCTGGCCGAGCTGGAGCGCTTCCTGAACGGCGCGCGGCTCGACGCGATCGGCGTCTTCGGGTACTCCGACGAGGAGGGCACCGAGGCCGCGACGTACGAGAACAAGCTGGACGAGGATCTTGTCGCCGAGCGGCTCGCGCGGGTCTCCCGGCTTGCCGAGGAACTCGTCTCGCAGCGGGCCGAGGAGCGCGTCGGCGAGACCGTGCACGTCCTCGTGGAATCCGTCGACGACGAGGACGGCGTCCGTGGCCGGGCGGCCCACCAGGCGCCGGAGACGGACGGGCAGGTGCTGCTCACGAGCGGCGAAGGACTGCGCGTGGGCCGTATCGTCGAGGCGAAGGTGGTCGGTACGGAGGGTGTCGACCTGGTGGCCGAGCCGCTGCTGGGCTCGGCCGCGTGGAGTGAGGAGGCCGGCAGATGACCGGAGTCCCGGCGTCCGCCGCGGGCGGCTCCTCCGGCGCGCAGGGCGCCGTCCCGGGCTCCGCCGCCACCTCCGGTGCCGCTCCGGACCTCTCCGGTCCGGATCTCTCCGGTCCGCAGAACGCCGGTGCCGAGGATGCCGGTCCGCGGAACGTCAGTGCCGAGAACGACGGTGTCGAGAACGCCGGTGTCACGGGTTCCCCGGGTGCCGAGCACGCTGGTGCCCCGAGCCTCGGCGCCGAGGGTTCCGGTTCGCGTGACGGCGAGCGGCCCGTGCGGGGCGGGAAGATCGCCGCTGCCGCCGTCAACCAGGCCAGCCTGTGGAACGTGGCCAATCTGCTGACCATGCTCCGGCTGGTCCTGGTCCCCGGCTTCGTCGCCCTGATGCTGGCCGGCGGCGGATACGACCCGGCCTGGCGCTCGCTCGCCTGGGCCGCCTTCGCCATCGCCATGATCACCGACCTGTTCGACGGCCATCTGGCGCGGACCTACAACCTGGTCACCGACTTCGGGAAGATCGCCGACCCCATCGCCGACAAGGCGATCATGGGCGCGGCGCTGATCTGTCTCTCCTCGCTCGGCGATCTCCCCTGGTGGGTGACGATCGTGATCCTCGGCCGGGAACTCGGGATCACCCTGCTGCGTTTCGTGGTCATCCGCTACGGCGTGATCCCGGCCAGCCGCGGCGGCAAGCTCAAGACCCTCACCCAGGGCATCGCCGTGGGGATGTACGTGCTGGCACTGACGGGGTGGCTGGCGACCCTGAGGTTCTGGGTGATGGCCGCGGCCGTCGTGCTGACGGTCCTGACGGGTCTCGACTACGTGAGACAGGCCATTGTGCTGCGGCGGCAGGGAATCGCCGAGCGCGCGGCGGCGTTGGAGGAGACGGAAGCGTGAATTCCACGGCCGCCGAACTGGTGCGACTACTGACGGTGAGGGGTCAGACCCTGGCTGTCGCCGAGTCGCTGACCGGCGGCCTGGTAGCGGCGGAGATCACCACGGTCCCCGGGGCGTCCAAGGCGTTCCGGGGTTCGGTCACCGCCTACGCCACCGAGCTCAAGCACGACGTGCTGGGTGTCGACGCCACTCTGCTGGCCCAGCACGGCGCGGTGGATCCGCAGGTCGCGGCCCAGATGGCGGCCGGAGTGCGGCAGGCACTGGGCGCCGACTGGGGTCTTGCGACCACCGGGGTCGCGGGTCCCGAACCCCAGGACGGCCGTCCGGTCGGCACGGTTTTCGTGGCCGTCGACGGCCCCTTCGCAGCAGGTTCCGGTTCTGCCGCTGGCGGAAAAGTGGAGGCCCTGCGGTTGAACGGCGACCGTGCGGAAATTCGTAGAGAGAGTGTACGGAGCGTACTCGCACTGCTTCTGAGGGAGCTTGCGAGCGAACAGACCGGGAATGAGCGGACACAGGATACGGAACAGAACGGGGGGTTTTGATGTTTGCAGCCCTGAGTGAACACGACATCGCTCCCCGCACGGCCGCGGCGCAAGGCGGTACGGTGGGGCGTGAAGGATGCGGCTACGCGGTCCGAGGAGGGAGCCACCGATGATTCTGCTCCGTCGCCTGCTGGGTGACGTGCTGCGTCGGCAGCGCCAGCGCCAGGGCCGTACTCTGCGCGAAGTCTCCTCGTCCGCCCGAGTCTCACTCGGCTATCTCTCCGAGGTGGAGCGGGGGCAGAAGGAGGCTTCCTCCGAGCTGCTCTCCGCCATCTGCGACGCGCTGGACGTACGGATGTCCGAGCTCATGCGAGAAGTGAGCGACGAACTCGCTCTCGCCGAGCTGGCCCAGTCCGCTCAGGCCACCGAGTCCGTTCCCACGCCGGTTCGCCCGATGCTGGGTACCGTCTCGGTGACCGGTGTGCCACCGGAACGGGTGACCATCAAGGCGCCCGCCGAGGCAGTGGACGTGGTCGCCGCGTGACGCCTGTGCGGGCGTAGCCCGACGCGGCGCCGACCCGGCGTCGAAGAAGTGTACGAGGCCCCGGCCCGGGCCTCTCCAGGCAGACCTGGGGAGGCGCGGCCGGGGCCTTCGTACGCCCGGAGACGGTGTGCGTCCATTTGCCGGTGTCCGGTGCTGCGGTCATGGTGGGAGGGACCGACAGGGGGCGAAACGACCGGAGAGACGCATGTACGTCGTGAAGAGCCCGCTGTCCGACGCGGACCTGAAGACCGTGGCCGAGGCGCTCCAGGGCGCCCTCGTCGATCTCGTGGACCTGGCGCTGATAGCCAAGCAGATCCACTGGAACGTGGTCGGCCCCCGCTTCCGGACCGTCCACCTCCAGCTCGACGAGGTCGTCGGCACGGCCCGGACGCACTCCGACACGGTCGCCGAGCGGGCCTCGGCGCTGGGCGTCTCGCCGGACGGACGTGCGGTGACGGTGGCCGCCGGCAGCGGCATCGCCACGGCCCCCGGGGGCTGGGTCAAGGACTCGGACGCGGTGGGTGCCCTGGTGGACGCGCTGGGCGCGGTGATCACCCGGATGCGGGAGCGGGTCATGGCCACCGCGGAGCCGGATCCGGTCTCCCAGGACATCTTCATCGGGATCACGGCGGATCTGGAGAAACATCACTGGATGTTCCAGGCGGAGAACGCGTAGCTGTGGCCGACGTCGGCCGACGGCCGTTGCTTCGGTGAGCCCTCGGTGCGCCTCCCCGGTGGACCGGGCGGCGTTCTAGCGTCCGGCTGGAGGTGGCGGCCATGGTGGGACGGATAGTGCGCTGGGGGGTTGCCCTGGGATTCGCGGCGGTGTGGTGGTGGGCCGTGCTGCGGATCACCTTCGCCGACGGCGCCGGGGCCCTGGAGGGGACCGTGGCCGCCGGAGGATGGGGACTGAGCCTGCTGCCGGTGAACTGCGTGCCGAGGAACCGGGCGGCGGGAGCCCTCGGCCCCGGGCGGTGGCGGGCCGCGTGGCGGACGCGGGGCGTTACCAGGGCATCGCGACCCCTCCGTTCGGGCGCAGGATCTGGCCCGTAGTGAACGAGGAGGCGTCGGACGCCAGATACAGCACGGCATGTGCGACGTCCGCCGCCTCGCCGACCCGGCCCAGGGGCGACAGCCGTGCCATCCATGCCTCCGTCTGCCGCTGCTCCTCGCCGTCGTCGCGCTCGGTCATGGGGGTGCGGGTCCAGCCCGGGGCGACCGCGTTGACGCGGATGCCCTGCCGGCCGACCTCGTTCGCGAGCGTCTTGGTCAGCTGGACCACGGCCGCCTTGGCGGCGCCGTAGCAGAGCAGGCCGGGGCCCCCGGTGTCGATCGCACCGGATGCCATGGTGATGATGCTGCCCCCGGTCTGCCGGTCGAGCATCAACCGCGCCGCCTCCTGGCAGGAGTGCAGGACGCCCTTGAAGTTGACGTCCAGCACTCGGTCGAGGTCCTCGTCCGTGGTCTCCAGTACCGGGCTGCGGTGCATGATCCCGGCGATCGCCGCCATGACGTCCAGTCGCTCGCAGGACCGGACGGCCTGCCCGAGCTGCGTCCGGTCGGTGACGTCGACGGTGTGGGTGTGGGCGGTGCCGCCGCCGTCCTTGATCAGCGTGGCCGTCTCGTGCAGGCCTTCCGCGTTGCGGTCGGCACAGTGCACGGTCGCACCCGCCTCGGCGAGCAGCACGGCGGAGGCACGGCCGATACCGCCGGCGGCCCCTGTGACGAATGCGGTGCGTCCGGTGAGGTCGTACGCCTTGAGGGACATGAAGGGACGGTACGAGCGTTTCTGACGGGTCGTCAATTAGTCGGGCGGGGGCGGCTTCTCGGGGTGTGTCGAGAGCCGGGGGCGGGGCCGGTCTGGCAGGCGGGGCACCAGTAGGTGGGGCGCTCGCGGGAGCCGTCGCCCTGGTCGGCCACCCGGATCGGGGTGTGGCAGCGCAGACAGGGGCGAGGCGCACGGCCGTAGACGAACAGGTCCTGGTCGCGCAGGCCCGTGGTGCGGCGGACCAGGCGCTCGCGGTTGGCCTCCAGGAGCCGCTTGGCGAGCTCGGGGAGTTGTGCGGCGCGGTCGGCGGGGAGCGCGCCGACCGGGAGCCAGGGAGTCGCGCCGATCAGGAAGCAGAGCTCGCTCTTGTAGACGTTGCCGATGCCGGCCAGGTTGCGCTGGTCGAGCAGGGCCTCGCCGAGCTGGCGGGCGGGGTCGGCGAGCAGGTTGGCGAGGGCGCGGCCGGGGTTCCAGTCGGGGCCCAGCAGGTCGGGACCGAGGTGGCCGACCGCGCGCTCCTCCTCGCCGGTGCGCAGGAACTCCAGGACCTGGAGGCGGTAGCCGACGGCCGTGCGGTCGGCGGCGCCGAGGATGGCCCTGATCTGGTGGGCGGGACCGCCTTTCCAGCGTTCGCCGCTCCCGTAGACCTTCCACGCGCCCTCCATCCGCAGATGCGTGTGCAGGGTCAGGCCGCCCTCGAAGCGGGTGAGCAGATGCTTGCCGCGTGGGGTGGTGCCGAGGACGGTGCGGCCGGTCAGGTCGACGGTGGCGTACTTGGGCACCCGGAAGTCGCTGCGGGTCAGCACCTGGCCGGCGAGCGCGTCGTGCAGGCGCCGCGCCGCCTGCCAGACCGTGTCACCTTCGGGCATGGGTCAAGGGTGACACGGGGGCGTGGAAGGTGGACCGGGGGCGGCGAGGGCGCAGGCGGCGCACCGGGGGCGCGGTGTTCATGTTCCTGCTGGGTCACGCCCGTAGGCGCAGGCCGCGCGGGGTCGCGATGAAGCCCGCTCCTTCCAGCACGGTGCCCAGCGGCGAGGTCAGGGCCGTGGCGCCGTTGACGCGCTCCACCGTCACCGTGCCGAGGGTGCCGGCGCGGGCGGCGGCCGCGAGGGCCTCGGCGGCCGTACGCAGGCGGGGGTCGTCGCCGGCGTCCGTGTCCGGGGCGGAGGGCCAGGCCAGCAGGGTCTTGCCGCCGCGCTCCATGTAGAGGGTCAGCTCACCGTCCACCAGGACGACCAGCGAGCCCGCCTTGCGGCCCGGCTTGTGCCCGGCGCCGGTCGGCGGCTCGGGCCAGGCCAGGGCGGCGCCGTAGGCGTTGGCGGGGTCGGCGGCGGCGAGGACCACGGCTCTGGGATCGGGGGTGGCCGGGGTACGGGTGTGGCGGTTGCCGTAGGTGTAGGGGTTCGCGGGGCTGCCGCCTCGGGGGCCGCCGTAGCCGGGGGCGGCGAAGGGGTCGGCGGGGGCGAGGTCCTTGGGGGAGACGTAGTCCCCGGGGGCGGTGGGCGGCTCGGGTGGCCAGGTGAAGTCGCCGTCCAGGCCCTGGAAGTCGGCCTCGTCGATGGGGCCGAGGGGGGTCTCGATGCCGAAGTCGGCAGGAGTGGCCGGGCCGCTGTCCCCGAAGCCGGCGGGATGGACCGGGCCGCCGTTCGCGAAGCCCGTGGCCGGGGCGCGGTTTCCGAAGCCGGTGCCCAGGGGTGCCTCCCCGCGCTCGCGGGCGTTGGACACCGCGCGCAGCCGGTCCACCGCGCCGTCCATCGCGAACTGGGCCGCGCCGAGCCCCTCGACGACGTAACCCCGGCGGGCCTGCCCGCTCTCCTCGAACGCCGACAGGATGCGGTACACCGCCGAGAAGCCGCCCTCGACGCCCTCCGCCGCGACCGCTCCCCGGGTGACCACACCGTGCCGGTCGAGCAGGGTGCGGGCCAGGGCGTGGGCGCGCACGGTGGTGTCCGGCTCGCGCTGCGGGAGCAGGGACCAGCGGCCGGCGACGGTCGGCGGGCCGGTACGGGAGGCGGTGCGGGCGGCCGCCGTCAGGGAGCCGTAGCGGCCGCGTGGGACGGCACGCTTGGCGCGGTGGGCCGTGGCGCCCGCGGTACGGCCCGAGCCCAGCAGCGAGCGCATCGGGGCCAGCGTGTCGTTGGTGAGCCGGCCGTACCAGGCCAGGTCCCAGACGGCGTCGGCCAGTTGGGGGTCGGTGGCGTCGGGGTGGGTGGTGGCGCGGACCTGGTCGGCGATCTGACGGAAGAACAGGCCGTAGCCACCGGAGAGGGTGTCCAGGACGGACTGGTGCAGGGCCGTCAGCTCCAGGGGGTGCGGCGGTGGCAGGAGCAGCGGGGCCGCGTCCGCCAGATACAGGCAGACCCAGCCGTCCTTGCCCGGCAGGGCGCCCGCGCCGGCCCACACGATCTCTCCGGCGGCGGTGAGTTCGTCGAGCATCGAGGGCGTGTAGCCGGCCACCCGGGACGGCAGGACCAGCTTCTCCAGGGCCGACGCCGGTACCGACGCGCCCTGCAACTGCTCGACGGCGCGCACCAGTCCGTCGATGCCGCGCAGCCCGTGCCCCTTGCCGATGTGCTGCCACTGCGGCAGGAACTTTGCGAGCGCGGCCGGTGCCACCGGCTCCAGCTCGTGCCGGAGCGCGGCCAGGGAGCGGCGGCGCAGCCTGCGCAGCACGGCCGCGTCGCACCACTCCTGGCCGATGCCCGCCGGATGGAACTCGCCCTGCACCACCCGGCCGCCCGCGGCCAGCCGCTGCAAAGCGCCCTCCGTCACCGCCACCCCGAGGCCGAACCGGGCCGCCGCCGTGGCCGACGTGAACGGGCCGTGCGTGCGGGCGTACCGGGCGAGGAGGTCGCCGAGCGGGTCCTTCACCGGTTCGGTGAACGCCTCGGGGACACCGACCGGCAGGGCGGTGCCGAGGGCGTCGCGCAGCCGGCCCGCGTCCTCGATCGCCGCCCAGCGGTCGGTGCCGGAGATCCGGACCCTGATCGCCCGGCGGGCCCCGGCCAGCTCCTTGGCCCAGTGCGGTTCGGCGCCCCGCTCGGCCAACTCGGCGTCCGTGAGCGGTCCGAGCAGCCGCAGCACGTCGGCGACGCCTTCCGGGTCCTTGATCCGGCGGTCCTCGGTCAGCCACTGGAGCTCGCGCTCCAGCTCGGTCAGCACGTCCGCGTCGAGCAGCTCGCGCAGCTCCGCCTGGCCCAGCAGCTCGGCCAGCAGCCGGGAGTCCAGGGAGAGCGCGGCCGCGCGGCGCTCGGCGAGCGGGGAGTCGCCCTCGTACAGGAACTGGGCGACGTATCCGAAGAGGAGGGAGCGGGCGAACGGGGACGGCTCCGGGGTGGTGACCTCGACCAGACGGACCTTTCGGGATTCGAGGTCGCCCATCAGCTCGACGAGCCCGGGGACGTCGAAGACGTCCTGGAGGCACTCGCGGACCGCCTCCAGGACGATCGGGAAGGATCCGAACTCGCTCGCCACCTGGAGCAGTTGGGCGGCGCGCTGACGCTGCTGCCACAGCGGGGTGCGCTTGCCCGGGCTGCGCCGGGGCAGCAGCAGCGCGCGGGCCGCGCACTCGCGGAACCGGGAGGCGAACAGGGCCGAGCCGCCCACCTGGTCGGTGACGATCTGGTTGACCTCGCCCTTGTCGAAGGCGACGTCCGCCGCGCCGACGGGCGCCTGCTCGGCGTCGTATTCGGTGCCCGACCTCGTGGGGGCCTGGTCGAGCAGGTCCAGGCCCATCAGATCGGCGTCGGGCAGCCGCAGCACGATGCCGTCGTCGGCGTGCATGACCTGGGCGTCCATGCCGTACCGCTCGGACAGCCTGGCGCCGAGGGCCAGTGCCCACGGGGCGTGCACCTGGGCGCCGAAGGGGGAGTGGACGACGACCCGCCAGTCGCCCAGTTCGTCGCGGAAGCGCTCCACGACGATCGTCCGGTCGTCGGGGACATGGCCGCAGGCCTCGCGCTGTTCGTCGAGGTACGACAGCACGTTGTCCGCCGCCCAGGCGTCCAGGCCCGCCGCGAGCAGGCGCAGCCGGGCGTCGTCCTTGGACAGCGAGCCGACCTCGCGCAGGAACGCGCCCACCGCGCGGCCCAGTTCGAGCGGGCGGCCCAGCTGGTCGCCCTTCCAGAAGGGCAGCCGGCCCGGCACCCCGGGGGCCGGGGAGACCAGGACGCGGTCCCGCGTGATGTCCTCGATGCGCCACGAACTGGTGCCCAGGGTGAAGACATCGCCCACCCGGGACTCGTACACCATCTCCTCGTCCAGCTCGCCGACCCGGCCGCCGCCCTTCTTGGGGTCGGCTCCGGCCAGGAAGACCCCGAAGAGGCCGCGGTCGGGAATGGTGCCGCCGGAGGTGACGGCGAGCCGCTGGGCGCCGGGGCGGCCGGTGACCGTGCCCGCGACCCGGTCCCAGACCACGCGTGGGCGCAACTCCGCGAAGGCGTCGGACGGGTAGCGGCCCGCGAGCATGTCCAGGACCGCGGTGAACGCCGACTCCGGGAGCGAGGCGAACGGAGCCGCCCGGCGGACCATGGCGAGCAGGTCGTCGACCTGCCAGGTGTCCAGCGAGGTCATCGCGACCAGCTGCTGTGCCAGCACGTCGAGCGGGTTGGCCGGCACCCTCAGGGACTCGATGGAGCCGGTGCGCATCCGCTCGGTGACCACGGCCGCCTGCACCAGGTCGCCCCGGTACTTGGGGAAGACCACGCCGGTGGAGACCGCGCCGACCTGGTGTCCCGCGCGGCCCACGCGCTGCAGGCCGGAGGCGACCGAGGGCGGCGACTCGACCTGGACGACCAGGTCCACCGCGCCCATGTCGATGCCCAGTTCAAGGCTGGAGGTGGCCACCACGGCGGGCAGCCTGCCGGCCTTCAGGTCCTCCTCGACCAGGGCGCGCTGCTCCTTGGAGACCGAGCCGTGGTGCGCGCGGGCGATGACCGGCGGGGCGCCCTGGGCCGCGCCCGAGCCGCCCATCAGCTCGGCGGGGGAGTGGTGCTCGTCCAGCGGCTCGCCGGTCACGCGCTCGTAGGCGATCTCGTTGAGCCGGTTGCACAGCCGCTCCGCCAGCCGGCGCGAGTTGGCGAAGACGATGGTCGAGCGGTGGGCCTGCACCAGGTCGGCGATCCGCTCCTCCACATGCGGCCAGATCGACGGCCGGTCCCCGCCCTCCTTGCCGTCGGTGGCCGGGGAGCCGCCCAGCTCGCCCATGTCCTCCACGGGTACGACGACGGAGAGGTCGAACTCCTTGCCGGACCGGGGCTGGACGATCTCCACCTTGCGGCGCGGCGAGAGATAGCGGGCCACCTCGTCGACCGGGCGGACGGTGGCCGACAGGCCGATGCGGCGGGCCGGCTTCGGCAGCAGCTCGTCCAGCCGCTCCAGGGAGAGCGCGAGGTGTGCGCCGCGCTTGGTGCCCGCGACCGCGTGCACCTCGTCCAGGATCACCGTCTCGATGCCGGTCAGCGCGTCGCGCGTGGCCGACGTCAGCATCAGGAACAGGGACTCCGGGGTGGTGATCAGGATGTCCGGCGGGCGGGTGGACAGGGCGCGGCGCTCGGCGGGCGGGGTGTCGCCGGAGCGGATACCGACCCTGACCTCCGGCTCGGGGAGGCCGAGGCGCACGGACTCCTGGCGGATGCCGGTCAGCGGACTGCGCAGGTTCCGCTCGACGTCGACCGCGAGGGCCTTGAGTGGAGACACGTACAGCACCCGGCAGCGCTTCCTCGGGTCGGCCGGGGGCGGGGCCGAGGCCAGCTGGTCCAGGGCGGCGAGGAAGGCGGCCAGCGTCTTGCCGGAGCCGGTCGGGGCGACCACCAGCACGTCCGAGCCCGCCCCGATGGCCTGCCACGCGCCGGCCTGGGCCGCGGTGGGCGCGGAAAACGCCCCCGTGAACCAGCCGCGGGTCGCGGGGGAGAAGCCGTCGAGGGCTCGGTGCGCGGATTTCGCCATGCGTCCATCCTGCACCCGGCCACTGACAACCAGGTCTGACCTCTGGATATGCGGGAGGAACGGGGGTGTGGATATGCGGGAGGGGCGGGGGCCGGCCGCGGAGAGCCGGACGGGGTGGCGGCCGGCGGCCCGGCGGGAAACGGGAAACGGGAAACGGGGGCCGGGGTGCGGGCGGTCGGGTGGGGCGGGGCGGTCGACAATGGGCGTATGACGGGATCGGACGAGCGGGCGCGGCACTGGCGGTACGAAGCGCTGCCCGACGTCGATCTGCTGCGCGCCCGGTATGTCCGCAAGACGTTTGTCCGGCACACCCACGAGCACTTCGTGATCGCCGGGATCGCGGACGGGGTCGAGGTCTTCCGGCACCGGGGCTCCGACGTGACCGTCGGCGCCGGGGCGCTCGCGCTCGTCAACCCCGACACCGCGCACACCGGCCGGGCCGGGGTCCCCGAGGGCTGGCGGTACGGGGCGGTCTACCCGTCCCCGGAACTGGTGGCGGCGATCGCCGCGGAGACCACCGCGATCCGGGGCACCCCCGGCTTCGTCAGCCCGATGCTCGACGACCCGTATTCGGTCTCCCTGGTGCACCGGGTGCTGCGCGCCGCCGACGAGGGCAACGCGCTCGCCGCCGACACGCTGCTGCGGGTGGCGGTGACCCGGCTGCTGCGGTCGAACGGCGGTCCGCTGCCGCAGCGGCAGGTCCGCACCGCAGGCGCCCTGCTCGCCGCACGCGCGCGTGCCGTGCTGGAGGAGCGGATGGCCGAGCCGCCGACCCTGGAGCGACTCGCCACCGACCTCGGCACCAGCCCCTTCGCGCTGCTGCGGGCGTTCCGCGACGCCTACGGCATGCCCCCGCACACCTGGCTGACCGACGCCCGGGTACGCCGCGCCCGGCTGCTGCTGGACGCGGGCACGGCACCCGCCCAGGCGGCCGTCGCCGTCGGCTTCACCGACCAGCCGCACCTCAACCGGCACTTCGCCCGGATCGTCGGCGTCCCGCCGGGCGCCTACCAGCGCGAGCGCGGAACCGGAGCGGACCCGCGCGGGCGGGGTCCCGGGCCGGACCCGCGCGGGCACCGTTCCGGAGCGCGCCCGAGCGAGCGCGGTTCCGGCGGCGCGCGCCCGAGCGGGCGCAAGAACGTACAAGACGCGCCGGACGGCGGTACGTAACGTCCTGGGCGTGGCACAGCAGACAGCACTCGCAGACATACATGGCGAAGGCGAGCCGAAACCGGACTCCGCCGTCGTCCGGGACGCCCTCGGGGTCGGCGTCGCCGTGGGACTCTCCGGGTTCGCCTTCGGGGTGACCTCGGCCGGCAGCGGGCTCGGCCTGCTCCAGACCTGCGCACTCAGCCTCCTGGTGTTCACCGGCGCCTCCCAGTTCGCCCTGGTCGGGGCGCTCGCGGCCGGCGGCAACCCGCTCACCGCGGCGGCCGGCGCCTTCTTCCTGGGGGTACGCAACGCGTTCTACGGGCTGCGTCTGTCGCAGGTGCTGGCCCTGCCGCGCGCGCTACGGCCGCTGGCCGCCCAGTGGGTGATCGACGAGACCACCGCGGTGACGCTCGCCCAGCCGACACGGCGCGCCGCGCGGATCGGCTTCACCGTCACCGGACTCAGCCTGTACGTGCTGTGGAACCTCACCACCCTGCTCGGCGCACTCGGCGCCAAGGCCGTCGGCGACACCGGCGCCTGGGGCCTGGACGCGGCCGGACCCGCCGTCTTCCTGGCACTGCTCGCCCCCATGCTGAAGACCACGACCGACCGCGCGGTCGCCGCTCTCGCGGTGCTGCTGGGACTCGGCCTGCTGCCCGTGCTGCCCGCCGGGGTGCCGGTCCTGGCGGCCGCGCTGGCGGCACCGGCCGTTCTGTACGTCTCCGGCCGCCGGTCCGGTCGTACCCGCGACGACGCCTCCGAGGAGACCCGATGAACACCTGGATCGCGATCGCCGCGACCGTCCTCGGCTGCTACGCCGTCAAGCTCGCCGGCCTGCTGGTGCCCGCGGGCGTCCTGGAGCGGCCGGTGGTGCGGCGGCTGGCCGCCCTGCTGCCGGTGGCCCTGCTCGCCGCCCTCACGGCCCAGCAGACGTTCGCCGACGGGCACACGCTCGTACTGGACGCCCGGGCCGCGGGGCTCGGGGCGGCCGCCGTGGCGCTGGTGCTGCGCGCGCCCTTCCTGGTCGTCGTCGGCGCGGCCGTGCTGGTGACCGCGGGGGTGCGTGTCATCGCGGGCTGAGCGGGGCCGGGGCTGCGAGGGCAGCGGCTGAGAGAGGGGTCACCCCACGAAGTGGCCGTACGACCTGAGCGTGCGCAGCGCCTCGACCGTCACCATCGGGCGGGCCTCCAGGGCGGTGGTCGGCGCCCACTGGAGCCAGCCGATCGGCCAGCCGCCGTCCTCCTGCTGCTCGGCGGCGAGGTGGTCCAGCGAGCGGGTCATCTCCTCGTCGGTGAACCATGCGCGCGCGAGCGAGTGCGGGGACTTCGCGAAGTCGTGCGGGAAGTGGTGCTCACCCGGGGCGTAGCCGGGCGCCACCGGGTACGCGTCCAGGTGCTCCGGGTCCAGCGCGGCCAGCCGGTGCTCGCGCACCAGGCGGCCCAGCCGGTCGGCGGCCGCCTCCGCCCGGGCGCGGTCGGGTACCGCGTCCAGGAAGGCGACGGCGGCCTCGACCTCGTAGGGATGTGACTTCTCCAGGGACTCCACCGCCTCCCAGCAGAAGTCGGTGGCCCGGAACAGCCAGGCGTGCCAGACCTCGTTGCGGTGCAGCAGACCCACCACCGGCCCGGTGGCGAGCAGCTCGCTGGGCGGGTCGTCGGTGATCGGGATGAACGGGGCGGCCGGATAGCCGCGCTGGCTCGGATGGATCGCCGGCAGCGCCCCGTCCGCGGTGGAGACGGACGTCAGATAGCGGCACACCCGCTCCACCCGCTGCCCGCCGCAGCGACCGATGGCGTCCAGGACGGCCAGCGCGCGCCCGGTGTGCAGCGGCTGGCTCACCGGACCGCGCAGGTCGGGTTCCAGCGCGTGACCGTACCCGCCGTCCTCGTTGCGGTAGGCGTCCAGCGCCGTCTCCACGGGATCGGGGCTGCCGCTCAGGAAGTGGTAGGCGAAGAGACGCTGCTCCAGCACGCGTGCGGTGAGCCACATGAACTGTTCGGCGCGGAAGAGCGGGGAGTGCGCCGGGGGCGTAGGGGGGAGTGGGGAAGCTCCGGTTTCGGCCATGCGTCAGACCGTAGGGCGGAAAGCGGTCTCGGCAGGCGGTCCCGGGCAGGGCCCACTCTCAGGGGCGGGATACTGGTGTCATGCGGTTGACGGTCTTCTGGCAGCGGATGGCGGAACACTTCGGTTCCGGGTACGCCGACACCTTCGCACGCGATCATGTGATGACGGAGCTCGGCGGACTCACGGTGCACGAGGCGCTGAACGCCGGCTGGGAGGCCAAGGAAGTGTGGCGTGTGGTCTGCACGGTCATGAACGTTCCCGGGGAGAAGCGCTGAACGTGCACAAAGATCGGATACGGGCCACACGTTGTCAGTGGCGTCGGCGAGACTTGCACCGTGGCACCCACTGACGACGACGGGCGGACCGCCCAGGACGCATCCCCGGTCGACACGACGCCGCCCGCCGGACCCCCGGCCGCCGGCGCCGCGCTACGTGCTGCCCGCATGCCGCGCTGGCTGCCGCGCGCCATGGTGCTGGCGCTCGCCCTCATCGCCGCCTTCCAGCTGGGCAGCTGGGCCTTCCACCAGCTCACCGGTCTGCTGATCAACATCCTCATCGCGTTCTTCCTGGCGCTCGCCATCGAGCCCGCGGTGAGCTGGATGGCCTCCCGCGGCATGCGCCGCGGGTTCGCGACCTTCCTGGTCTTCCTCGGCCTGGCCATCGCCGTCGCGGGATTCGTCACGCTGCTCGGCTCGATGCTGGCCGGCCAGATCATCAAGATCGTCGAAGACTTCCCGGACTACCTGGACTCGGTCATCAACTGGGTCAACCACACCTTTCACACCGACGTGAAGCGGGTCGACGTCCAGGAGGGTCTGCTGCACTCCGACTGGCTGCGCAAGTACGCGCAGAACAGCGCGGCCGGTGTGCTCGACGTCTCCGGGCAGGTGCTCGGCGGCCTCTTCCAGCTGCTGACGATCACCCTGTTCGCCTTCTACTTCGCCGCCGACGGCCCCCGGCTGCGCCGCACCCTGTGCTCCGTCCTGCCGCCCGCCCGCCAGGCCGAGGTGCTGCGCGCCTGGGAGATCGCCGTGGACAAGACCGGCGGCTATCTGTACTCGCGCGGTGTGATGGCGCTGATCTCCGGCATCGCCCACTACATCCTGCTGGAGGCCCTGGGCGTGCCGTACGCGCCCGTGCTCGGCGTCTGGGTTGGCCTGGTCTCGCAGTTCATCCCCACCATCGGCACCTATCTCGCGGGCGCGCTGCCGATGCTGATCGCGTTCACCGTCAACCCCCTGTACGCGGTGTGGGTGCTGGTGTTCGTCGTGATCTACCAGCAGTTCGAGAACTACATGCTCCAGCCCAAGCTCACCTCCAAGTCCGTCGACATCCACCCGGCGGTCGCCTTCGGCTCGGTCATCGCGGGCACCGCGCTCCTCGGCGCCGTCGGCGCCCTGATCGCGATCCCCGCGGTGGCCACGCTCCAGGCGTTCCTGGGCGCCTATGTGAAGCGGTACGACGTCACGGACGACCCCCGGGTGAACGGCCGCACCCGACGCGGCCCGACCGGCCCCGGGCTGCTCACGCGCGCGCGGCGCACGATATGGCAGCGGCCGGCCGAGGACACCGGAGAGGGCCCGGCCTGAGGTCCGCCGCGATCAGTGACGGCCGCCGGGATCGGTGAAGGCCACCGGGATCGGTGACGGGCACTGTGATCGGGGTAACGGGCACCGGATCCGTGACGGCCGCCGTGGTCAGTGCGGTCACCGGATCGACAACGGCCGCCGCGATCAGTAGGTGAGTACCGCCCACACCCCGGCGGCGGCCACGGCGGCCGTGTAGCAGCCCACCGCCGTGGCCACGACCCGCCACCGGACCTGTTCGCTCCAGGAGGTGCGGGACAGCAGCCAGGCCAGCGCGGGCAGCACCACCACCGCGTGCAGACTGACCCCGTGCAGCGGCTTGAGCGGGGCCGTCGAGTCGTATGCCGCCTCCTGGTGCCCGGTCCGGACGAGCACCACCCCGCGCGCGATCATCGCGGCCCCCGAGGCCAGCGCCACGAGCAGGACCGCGAACCCGGAGCGCACGGCGAGCGCCATGCCCACGGGACCGGTCGGCCGCCGCCGGAACGACACCACGGCGAAGACGGTGAGCAGCACCACCAGGACCCCGCCGCCCACCGCGAGTGTCATCGACACCGCCGTGTCGAACGGCGTCTCCATGTCGAGGTGCGAGGGCACCCGGCGCCACGCCTGCAGGGTGATCCCGCCGACCTCCACCACACAGTCGGCGGCGAACACCAGGAGCAGCACGGTCCGCAGCCGCTCCCCGATCCTCAGATACGAGGTGACCCAGGTGACCGCGATCAGCGTCAGCCCGAAGGACAGCCCGAAGGTGACCGGCTTGCGCCAGGAGACCGGGCCGTACCAGGGGCCGCCGTCGACCGCGAACACCACCAGATGCACCAGGCCGGAGAGGACGAGGAACACCCCGGTCGCATGACAGAGACGCTCGGCGGGGCGGACCCGGCGCAGGCGGCTCGCCGGTGGATTCCGGAGCGGACCCGCCAGGGAGGGCGGAGTCTCCGCGGAGGACGGACTTTCCAGGGGTGAGGGCATGCGACCACCCTCCCGGGGGCCGTCCGCGCGGTCGTCGTCCGGCCGAAGACACCCGTCGTACGCCGTCGGGAGTAGGCGTGGGCAGTGGGCATGGGCGGCAGGCGTGCGCGGTAGGCGTGCGCGGTAGGCGTGCGGACGGTCAGGAGACCGTGGCGGCCGGCGGGGTCCACCGCCGGGTGCGGGGCACCGCGCCCGGGACGCCGTAGTCCTTCCTGAGATGTTCCGGGATGGCGTAGTGCATGACGCGGCCACGGGTGAGGGAGGACAGTTCGAGGACGGTGGTGAGATGGCCGAGGCGGTCCAGGGCCCAGGCACCCAGCGGGGAGCGGTCCTCGATGGTCTCCAGGACGCCGAGGAGGTGCGGTACGGCCTTGACGACGGTGTCCCACGGGGTGCGCGGCACCTCCAGCCAGTCCGCGCAGGTGTCGCCGACGAGGTGGCGGACGAGGGCCGGGACGATCGGGTCGAAGAAGGTGCCGGGGACGACCTCCTCGTAGAGCTCGATGAGCTGCCGGGTCAGGTGGGCGCCCTCTTCGGAGGGGCCCATGTACCGGATCATGTACAGGTCGAGGAAGCGGCGGGCCTCGTCGAGGGTCTTGGGAACGGCCTCCTGGTCGACGCCGAGCATGGCGCCGACCACCCGCCACGCGTAGTAGTACGACTCCGCGCCCTCCGTGGACAGATGGATGCCCAGCCGGTGCAGGCTGTCGAGGACCAGCAGCGAGAAGAACATCTGCCCGCCGATCATGTCCTCCTGGCAGATCGGCGTCCCCAGCGCCTCGGTGTCCCAGCGGTTCTCGCGCTTGAGGTGATGCCGGATGGAGGCGTGCAGCAGGCGCACCTTCTGGGCGGCGGGGACGAAGCGGCCGCCGGCCTCGAAGGCGTCGGGCTGCATCAGGTAGACGGTGAACTGGCCGGTCTCCGCCATGCGCTTGGAGGGATAGCTGAGCCCGTGCGTGGCCGACAGCAGCTTCGCCACGCGTGGGACGACGTAACAGGCGGGCATGGAGGCGAAGGAGAGCGCGGTCGCGATGTGCACGTTGTTGTCGATGAAGAACAGCCGGGCCTTCTCCATCTCGCCCCAGTCCACCCAGGACGGCGGGACCCGGGTGGCCTCCAGATACTCCCGCGCGACGTCGGGCAGCCCGTCGGGCAGGGGAGCGCCGACGGTGGAGACATAGCGCATCAGGGTGTTGAACGTACCCACCTCCCCGCGCTCGAAGAGTGCGGCGACCGTGGCGTCGGCCAGTTCGTCACCGGCGTACCGCAGGGCGTCCAACGATGCCTCGGTGTGGGTCACGCAGGGCTCCTTGTCTTCGCGGATCTCTTCGCGGGTGTCTTCGTGCGTGTCTTCGCGGGGTGTCTTTCGTGGGGTGTCTTCATGGGTTCGTTCGTCCGTGCCACCGGGTGGGTGTCAGGACAGGCGGACCGCCGCCGAGTGGGCCAGCGCGGTCAGGGCGCCGGCGGCCGGGGCCGGCACGTCCAGGGAGTGGAGGGCGTCCAGCGCTTCCGTGACCCGCACCCCGATCATGTGCTCGATCCGGTCGGGCGCCCCGAGCCGGCACATCACCTCGCGGACCGCGTCCAGGCCCTCCGCACCCAGATCGCGCTTGCCGAGCAACGCGGCGAGCCGCTCCCGGTCGTCGTCACGGGCGAGCCGCCAGGTCTCCGCGAGTAGCGCGGTGGGCCGGTGGCCGCGCACGTCGTCGGCGTTGGCCTTGCCGGTGTGCTCCGGTTCCCCGAACAGGCCGAGCAGGTCGTCGCGGAGCTGGAACGCCTCGCCCAGCGGCAGCCCGTACGCGGAATACCCCGCCCGCAGCCGCTCGCCGGCCCCGGCCAGGGCGCCGCCGATCAGCAGGGGCTGCTCGACGGTGTACTTGGCGGTCTTGTAGCGGATCACCTTCAGCGAGGCGGTCGTGTCCGGACCGGTACCGGTGCGCAGGATCTCCAGGCACTCGCCCGCGATCAGCTCCCGGGCCAGCTGCGACCACAGGGGGCGGCCCCGGGCGAGATAGGCGGCGGGCAGACCGCAGGTCGCGAACAGCTGCCCGGCCAGCGACATCAGCAGATCGCCCACGAGCATCGCCAGCGACCGCGCGGTGCCGTCGGCACACGGGCGAGCCGGCACGGCTGCGCGCAGGGCGACATGTGCCGTGGGGCGCCCGTGCCGCAGCGGGCTGTCGTCGATGAGGTCGTCGTGCACGACGGCGGCGGCGTGCACCAGCTCCATGGAGGCCGCCGCCCGCACCAGCGCGTCGCTGTCCGGCTGCCCCACCGCACGCCAGCCCCAGTAGCAGAACGCCGCCCGTAGTCGTTTGCCGTCCGCGACCGCCGCCTCCAGCTGTTCGGCCACCGGGCCCAGGATCGGATCGATCGCCGCGAACAGGTCGGCCTCCTGAGCGACGAACCGGTTCAGTACCTCGTCGACGCGGACCTTGAAGGCGGTCGGATCCCACCGGTCAGTCATGGTCGGCGGTCCGCCGCGCGAGGGCGTGCCGGGCGAGGGTCTCCAGATGGGCCGGGGGCACGGTCGCGTACCGGTCCAGGACCAGGCGTCCGCGCGCGGTGAGGTCGTGCTCGGCCTCCGCCGCCAGTGCACCGGCGTCCGAGCGGCGCAGCAGCCCCCGTACCGTGCCGACGGCGGTGCCCAGCGTGCTCACCGCCAGGTCGGCCAGCCCCGCCGCCAGCAGTACGGCCTGCTCGTCCAGGCCGCGTCGTCCCGTCTCACGTGTCATGCGCTCTCCCACCCACGGCACACAGGGGCGCCGCCTACCGGCCGCCTCTTCGAGGATCGCGGCACGACGGGCGCGGGCATGCGGAAACTCACGATCGGGTGAACGCCTTGCCGGGTGGTGTGGATCGCCGTGCCGGGGTTCCGCTTCCGGCTGCCGCCCCCGGTGCGCCGCGCGCCCCCGCCCGCGTGCCGCGTACGACCGATTCGAGGGCGCCGCCCGTCCCCGCCCCGTGCGCCCCTCCCCGCGTCTGGCGCGCCCCGTCACTGCCCGACGCACCGCCCGGAGTCCTTGGGCGAGCGGCCCGGAGTCCGTGGGTGAGCGGCCCGGAGTCCGTGGGTGAGCGGCCCGGAGTCCGTGGGTGAGCGGTGGGTGAGCACCCTGCGGGGAAGTGGCGGGAGTACCGCGTGGTGCGCTTGACACGAAAATCGAACATCCATTCTTATGGAGGCTCCGGTGAGGTTCCCGACGGGGACTCCAGTGGCGGATCGACACGGTTTGGGCGGATATGCCACCGAGTTATCCACAGGCCGGACCGGCGTCGGGGCGCATTGTCAGTGGCAGGCGTTAGCGTCTTTGACGTGAAGCGATCGACTCAAGCAAACCGGGTGGAACCCATGGCAGGTACCGACCGCGAGAAGGCTCTCGAAGCCGCACTCGCACAGATTGAACGGCAGTTCGGCAAGGGCGCGGTCATGCGCATGGGTGACCGGACGAAGGAACCCATCGAGGTCATCTCGACCGGGTCGACCGCGCTCGACGTCGCCCTCGGTGTCGGCGGTCTGCCGCGCGGCCGGGTCGTGGAGATCTACGGACCGGAGTCCTCCGGTAAGACGACCCTGACCCTGCACGCCGTGGCCAACGCGCAGAAGGCCGGCGGCCAGGTCGCGTTCGTGGACGCGGAGCACGCCCTCGACCCCGAGTACGCGCAGAAGCTCGGCGTCGACATCGACAACCTGATCCTCTCCCAGCCCGACAACGGCGAGCAGGCCCTGGAGATCGTGGACATGCTGGTCCGCTCCGGCGCCCTCGACCTCATCGTCATCGACTCCGTCGCCGCGCTCGTCCCGCGCGCCGAGATCGAGGGCGAGATGGGCGACAGCCACGTCGGCCTCCAGGCCCGGCTGATGAGCCAGGCGCTGCGGAAGATCACCAGCGCGCTCAACCAGTCCAAGACCACCGCGATCTTCATCAACCAGCTCCGCGAGAAGATCGGCGTGATGTTCGGCTCCCCGGAGACCACGACCGGTGGCCGGGCGCTGAAGTTCTATGCCTCGGTGCGACTCGACATCCGCCGCATCGAGACCCTGAAGGACGGCACGGACGCGGTCGGCAACCGCACCCGCGTCAAGGTCGTCAAGAACAAGGTCGCGCCGCCCTTCAAGCAGGCCGAGTTCGACATCCTCTACGGCCAGGGCATCAGCCGCGAGGGCGGTCTGATCGACATGGGCGTGGAGAACGGCTTCGTCCGCAAGGCCGGCGCCTGGTACACGTACGAGGGCGACCAGCTCGGCCAGGGCAAGGAGAACGCGCGCAACTTCCTCAAGGACAACCCCGACCTGGCCAACGAGATCGAGAAGAAGATCAAGGAGAAGCTGGGCGTCGGCGTCCGCCCGCAGGAGCCCGCCGCCGAGCCCGGCGCGGACGCGGCGGTCACCACCGCGGCCCCGGCCGACGCCGCGAAGACGGTGCCCGCCCCGGCGGCCGCCAAGGTCACCAAGCCCAAGGCCGCCACCGCCAAGAGCTGACGCCGTGACACGACGAACCGACTGGGCCGACCACGAGTACATGTCCCCCGGTGCCCCCCGGGGGAGGGGCACCGGGGACGGTTCCGGGGCCTATGGCACGGGCGGCGACGGATACGGGGGCGACAGCGGGGGACACCCGGTGGCAGGTCGGCGCCGGGACGGGGGAGCGACACGGGGGAGCGATGGCTCATACGGGCGTGACGGCTCGTACGAGGACGACGGCCCGCCCGACTCGTACAGCGCGTACGAGAACGGCACGCACGAAGGCCCGGACGGGCCCCGCGGACACGGATCACCCGGCCGTGGCTCGCGGCGGCCCGGGACGCGCCGCCGGCGTGGCTCCGGGGGGCCGTCAGGTGAGGACGGGGGTTCCTCCTCCTTGTCGAGGGCCGAGCAGGGGGAGTCTCCGGCGGACCCGGCTGAGCGGGCGCGGGCGATCTGTCTGCGCCTGCTCACCGGGACCCCGCGCACCCGGAAACAGCTCGCGGACGCCCTGCGCAAGCGGGAGATCCCGGACGATGTCGCCGAGGAGGTGCTGTCGCGGTTCGAGGAGGTCGGGCTGATCAACGACAGCGCGTTCGCGGACGCGTGGGTGGAGTCCCGGCACCACGGCCGGGGGCTGGCCCGCCGCGCGCTCGCCCAGGAACTGCGGACCAAGGGCGTCGAATCGACGCTCATCGACGAGGCCGTCGCCCAGCTCGACTCCGAGCAGGAGGAGGAGACGGCCCGCGAACTCGTCGCCCGAAAGCTTCGCTCCACCCGGGGCCTCGACCGGGACAAACGCCTCCGCCGCCTCGCCGGCATGCTCGCCCGCAAGGGATACCCCGAGGGCATGGCCCTCAGGGTCGTCCGGCGAGCCCTGGAGGAGGAGGGCGAGGACACGGACTTCCTCGAGGGCGGGGACTTCTGACGGGCAGGCAGGCCTGACGGCCGACCAGGGCCGAGGCCTCAGCGGCTTGTAGGGGGTGGGGTGATCACCCTCCCAAGACGCCGGCTGGTCCTGGCGAGGGCGAAGGACTAGAGGTCGGCGTCGGCGTCGTTGTCAGGGTCGACCGGCAGCCCCGCTGACTTCCAGGCCTGGAAGCCGCCGACCAGGTCCGTCGCACGGTGCAGGCCCAGCTGGTGCAGAGAGGCGGCGGCCAGGCTGGAGGCGTAGCCCTCGTTGCAGATCACGACTATCCGGAGGTCGTGGCCGGTGGCCTCGGGGACCTTGTGGCTGCCCTGGGGGTCCAGGCGCCACTCCAGCTCGTTGCGCTCTATGACGAGGGCGCCCGGGATCACCCCGTCCCGCTCGCGCAGCGCCGCGTACCGGATGTCGACCAGCAGGGCGTCGCCGGCCTGCGCCGCCTCGTACGCCTCGTGCGCCGCCACGCGCCGGTAGTCGGCCCGCACCCGCTCCAGCAACTCGTCGATGCCCACGGGGTGCTGTCCGGCGCCGCTCACTGCCAGTCCTGCGGGCGCTCGACCTGCTCCAGGCGCAGCACCGGTCCGTTGCGGCTGTAGCGGCGGATCCGCGGCAGCGGCGGGTAGTAGGCGTGGACGGAGATCGCATGGTGCTCGGTGGACTCGTTGAGCACCTCGTGGACGTGGTCGCGGCCGAAGGAGCGGCCCTTTCCGGCGGGCAGCCGACGCTCGCGGTCGATGTCCTCGGAGAGCTCCAGGGTCTTCCAGCCGTCGGTGGGCAGCCTGGTGGCGAGCGAGTACTCCTTCAGCTCACCGGTGGCGGTGAGGAAGGCGCCGACCGACTCGGCGTGGTCGTGCCAGCCGGTGCCGGAGCCGGGCGGCCAGCCGATCAGCCAGGCCTCGCTGCCGCCGGGACCGTCGAGCCGTACCCAGGTGCGGCCCTCCGGGTCGAGCGGGAGCGAGGAGATCAGCTCGGTGTCGGCGGCCGTCCGCCGGACGAAGTCGAGGAGGTCCGCCTGGGTGGGCGCGGCGCCGGGCGCGGAGGCGGACGGGGAAACGGGGGAGGACGGAGTGGAGAGAGAGGCAGACACGTGCACCGTTCCTGATGAAGATTCGCCGAAGGGAGCGCAGACGGCGCCCCTGAGAAGGAAGGAGAAAAAGCGAATTCAGCAGGACGGGAGACACACGCAGCCCGCATAGCGGACCAGGTCAACATGGACCTTCCGCCACAGGCGCACAGTGGTGTCGTTCACGTTGCGGAGTACACCATGCCGGTGTGGACGGGTCAACTCACTGTCACTATGTGGACGGCGCGATCACCGCGCGCCGGATCCGGCCTGTGCTTCCGCCTCCGCCTCCTCCTCCGCCTCGGTCGTCTCGGGGTTCTTGCCACCCAGCGTCGCCTCGGCGGCCGCGTACAGGTCGGCCGGGCGGACCCCGTTGAGGGCGGTGACCAGATGGCCGTCGGGGCGCACGAGCAACACCGAATGCGCCGGTGCGCCCGGGTAGGCCTCGGCGACCAGCAGCTCGGCGGGGTGCGGCAGCGCGGTCACGGCCGCGGCCAGCCGGGGCATGATCCCGGCGGAGACCCAGTGCTTGCGGTCCCACACCCCCGTACCGGGCGCGATGAGGACGACGAGCAGCGCGCCGCGGCCGAGCCGGGAGCGCAGCTGTACGAAGGTGCCGTCCTCCGCGGTGACCCGGACGTCGGTGACCGGCGCGCCCAACGGGGTGTCGACCGGGATCTCGTGCTCCAGGTGCCGGGGCGCGAGCGGCGAGTCGGCGTACGCCCCGGGCGCGCCGAGCGGGCCGTGCCCCAGGTGACCGTCGGTGAGGAGCGCGTCGTGCCCCCGGGCCGTGCCGGGCACGATCCCGCGCAGCCCGCCACCGCCGCGCAGCACCGGCAGCACCTGGTCGGCGGCGCGCAGCCGGGCGGCGACCACCGCCCGCCGCTCGGTCTGGTAGCTGTCCAGCAGTGCCTCGTGCGGACCGTGGTGCCAGGCGGGGGCCAGCTTCCAGGCGAGATTGTCCACGTCCCGCAGGCCCTCCTCCAGCCCGTGCGTGCCGAACGCGCCGAGGAGATGCGCCGCGTCCCCGGCGACGAACACCCGGCCCACCCGCCACCGCCGGGCGAGACGGTGGTGGACGGTGTGCACGCCGGTGTCGAGCAGGTCGTACGGCGGTGTGGTGCCGTCCGTCCAGCCCGCGAGGGTCTCGCGGATCCGGTTCACCAGGAGCTCGGGGGTGACCAGGTCCTTGCCGGGCGGCAGCAGCCAGTCCAGGCGCCAGGCGCCGTCCGGGAGGGGGCGGGCGGTCACCTCCCCGGCCGAGGGCCCGGACATCCGCCACGGCGGGGTCCGATGGAGCAACGCCTGACCGGGCCACGGAAGTTCCGTGCGCAGCGCGGCGACCGCGTGCCGCTCCACCGCCGTACGGCCCGGGAAGCGGATGTCCAGGAGCTTGCGCACGGTCGAGCGGGGGCCGTCGCAGCCCACCAGGTAACTGCCGCGCCACCAGGTGCCCTTGGGGCCACGGGTGTGCGCGGTGACACCGGAGCGCTCCTGCTCCACGGTGTCCAGCCGGCTCTCCGTGGCGACCCTGACCAGCGGCTGGTCGGCGATCGCGGCGCGCAGGGCGTTGGTGAGCGTGTGCTGGGCGATGTGCAGCGGGGACGGTTCGCCGGCCTCGTCGAAGACGACCTCGCGCATCACCTGCTTGCGGCGCATCGAGCGCCAGCCGGTCCAGCGGGTGCCCAGCTCGTCCAGCGGGGCGCCGGACAGCCGCGTCAGCAGGGCGGCGGTGTCCTCGCGCAGCACCACCGTGCGCGCCGGGCGCGGTTCGTCCTTGCCCGGGCCCTCGTCCAGGACGACGGACGGCACCTCCTGACGGGCCAGCGCCAGGGCGAGCGTGAGCCCGACGGGCCCCGCTCCGACGATGATCACCGGGTCCACGGCGCGGCGCCCCCTGCCCGTACGCAAGTCCCGACGGACACGGATGAACAGGTTGGTTGAGCAGGGTGCACGATCACAGAACGTATGCAACAGACTGGGCGCCACCCGGTCAAGCGGCGCACCCGGGGACACGTCAGCATGGCGGGCGCGCGGGCCCTCCGACGGCCCGGAAAACGGCGGAGGCAGCGATCGTACGACCGCTGCCTCCGTGGGTGTCACCCGGGTTGACTCCGTGTCAGGCGGAAGCTCCCGTGGCGAACCCGCCGCCGACCTCGGCCGCGTTCAGTTCGTTGACCTCCTCGGCCCCCAGGACCGCGCCCGTGCCGCGCTTGCTGCGCCGCAGCCGGCGCTCCAGCCAGGAGGCGAACGTGGTGAGGGCGAAGTTGAGAGCCACGTAGATCAGCGCCACGATCGTGAAGCAGGCGATGGTGTTCGCGCCGTAGTACGAGCTCATCGGGGAGACCGAGGCCAGCAGCTCGGGGAAAGTGAGGATGGCGCCGCCGATCGCCGTGTCCTTCACGATCACGACGAGCTGGCTGACGATGGCCGGAAGCATCGCTGTGACCGCCTGCGGGAGCAGGATCGACACCATGGTCTGGGTCTTGCGCAGGCCGATCGCGTGGGCTGCCTCCGTCTGTCCCTTCGGCAGGGAGAGGATGCCCGCCCGGACGATCTCCGCGAGCACCGAGGCGTTGTACAGCACCAGGCCGGTGACCACCGCGTACAGCGGGCGGTCGTCGGAGTTGACGCTGGTGTACTTCGCGAACAGGGCGAGCCCGAAGATCATCAGGATGAGCACCGGGATCGCGCGGAAGAACTCCACGACCACGCTGGCGGGTATGCGGACCCAGGCGTGGTCGGACAGACGTGCGATGCCGAAGACGGCGCCCAGCGGCAGCGCGATGAGCATGGAGAGGGAAGCCGCGATAAGAGTGTTCTTCAGACCGGGCAGGATGTAGGTGGTCCAGGCCTCGGTGCCTACGAAGAAGGGCTTCCACTTCTCCCAGTCCAGCTGCCCCTTGTCGGCGAGGCTCCGGTAGACCCACCAGACCACGGCCGCGGCGGCGACCAGGAACACGGCGGTGTAGACGACGTTGCGCCGCTTGGCCCGGGGGCCCTGGGCGTCGTACAGCACGGAGGTCATCGCTTCACCGCCACCTTCTTGCCCACCCAGCCGAGTATCAGACCGGTCGGCAGCGTCAGACACACGAAGCCGAACGCGAATACCGCGGAGATCAGCAGGAGTTGTGCCTCGTTCTCGATCATCTTCTTCATCAGCAGGGCCGCCTCGGCCACCCCGATCGCGGCGGCCACCGTGGTGTTCTTGGTGAGCGCGATCAGTACGTTGGCGAGCGGACCGATCACGGAGCGGAACGCCTGCGGCAGCACTACCAGGGTCAGCACCTGGGTGAAACTCAGCCCGATGGCGCGGGCTGCCTCCGCCTGGCCGACCGGCACCGTGTTGATGCCGGACCGGATCGCCTCGCACACGAACGCCGAGGTGTAGGCGATCAGCCCGAACACGGCCAGCCGGAAGTTGATGGAGTCGAAGTTGCCGGCGCCGAGGCTGATGCCGAGGGTCTGGTTCAGGCCCAGTGAGGTGAACAGGATGATCACCGTCAGCGGGATGTTCCGCACCACGTTGATGTAGGCGGTGCCGAAGCCGCGCATCAGAGGCACCGGACCGACGCGCATGGCGGCCAGCAGGGTGCCCCACACCAGCGAACCGGCGGCTGAGAGCAGGGTGAGCTCAATCGTCACCCAGAAGGCCCCCAGCAGGTCGTAACCTTCAAGAAAGTCGAACACGATGTCCCGCGCTCCCGCTTGTGGTCGGCCCCGGTGCGCCGCCGTCCGGCGACGGCGCACCCGTCAGGCGCTGCTTCAGCTCTTGACGTCGCCGATCTTCGGCGCGGGCTCGTTCTTGTAGCCGGCCGGGCCGAAGTTCTTGTCCACGGCCTTCTGCCAGGAGCCGTCCGAGACCATCGCCTCCAAGGCGGTGTTGATCTTCGCCTTGAGGTCGCTGCCCTTCTTGACGCCGATGCCGTAGTTCTCGTTGGTCATCTTGAAGCCGCCGAGCTTGAACTTGTCCTTGAACTGGGACTGGGAGGCGTAACCGGCGAGAATCGAGTCGTCGGTGGTCAGCGCGTCGATGGCCTTGTTCTGCAGACCGGTCAGACAGGCCGAGTACGTCGGGTACTGCTGCAGGTCCGCCTTGGGCGCCAGCTTGTCCTTGACGTTCTGCGCCGAGGTCGAGCCGGTGACCGAGCACAGCTTCTTGCTGTTGAGGTCCGACGGGGACTTGATGGACGTGTCGTCGGAGCGGATCAGCACGTCCTGGTGGGCCAGCAGGTACGGCCCGGCGAAGTCGACCTTCTGCTGGCGCTCCGGGGTGATCGAGTACGACGCGGCGATGAAGTCGACGTCTCCGCGCTGCAGCATGGTCTCGCGGTCGGCGCTCTTGGACTCCTTCCACTCGATCTGGTCGGCGTTGTAGCCGAGCTTCTTGGCGACGTACGTGGCGACGTCGACGTCGAAGCCGGAGTAGCCCTGCGGGGTCTTCTGGCCGATGCCGGGCTGGTCGAACTTGATGCCGACGGTGATCTTCTTGCCGCCGCCCGACGAGCTGTCGTCGCCCTTGTCGCTGCCGCCGCACGCCGTGGCGGACAGGGCGAGCGCGAGTACGGCGGCCGAGGCGGCGGTGACCTTGCGGAGCTGCATGATGAACATCCCTCGTTTTGGTGAAGACGTCTGGGAAAGGAAGCGGGTCCCGCCGCGCCTCAGTGGTGCAGGATCTTCGACAGGAAGTCCTTGGCCCGGTCGCTGCGCGGATTGCTGAAGAACTGGTCGGGCGTGGCCTCTTCGACGATCCGGCCGTCCGCCATGAAGACCACCCGGTTCGCGGCCGACCTGGCGAAGCCCATCTCGTGGGTGACGACGATCATGGTCATGCCGTCCCGGGCCAGCTGCTGCATGACCTCCAGGACCTCGTTGATCATCTCGGGGTCGAGGGCCGAGGTCGGCTCGTCGAAGAGCATGACCTTCGGATCCATCGCCAGCGCCCGCGCGATCGCCACGCGCTGCTGCTGGCCGCCGGAGAGCTGTGCGGGGTACTTGTCGGCCTGGGTGCCCACGCCGACCCGGTCGAGCAGGGTGCGGGCCTTCTCCTCGGCCTGCTTCCTGTCCGTCCTGCGGACCTTCACCTGACCGAGCATCACGTTCTCGAGCACCGTCTTGTGCGCGAAGAGGTTGAAGGACTGGAAGACCATGCCGACGTCGGCGCGCAGCCGGGCCAGCTCCTTGCCCTCCTGGGGCAGCGGCTTGCCGTCGATCGTGATCGTTCCGGAGTCGATGGTCTCCAGACGGTTGACGGTGCGGCACAGAGTCGACTTACCGGACCCGGAGGGCCCGATCACCACGACGACCTCGCCGCGGGCGATCGTCAGGTCGATGTCCTGGAGCACGTGCAACGCGCCGAAGTGCTTGTTGACGCTCTTCAGGACGACCAGTTCGCCGGTCGCGGCCACATCTTCCTTGGCCACCGATACTTCGGTCATCGCTATCGGGCTCCGTCCTCCTCGGTTGCGGAGGAATGTAGTTACCGCGCATGACCAGCGTCATTACATCTGAGGGAGATCTGAGCATCACGATCCGATAGCATTCGGGCACATGTCGTAGCAGCCGTGACCTGTGTGCGTATCGGCCGGGTAACGGAACCTGTGCACCGCCCAAACCCACTTGACGCCGTCGTCGTCCATCAGCGTGACTGCCATCGTGCACACGCGCGTGCGCGCATTTTCTACAAGGCACAGGTTTTCCGCAGGCAAGCCGAGAACGAACCAGGACGAAACGAACGTTGAACCGGAGGGGGCCGGGATGAGACTGCTGCTCGTCGAGGACGACAACCACGTCGCCGCCGCACTCTCCGCGGTCCTGGCCCGGCACGGGTTCTCCGTCACCCACGCCCGCAGCGGCGAGGAGGCCCTCCAGGCGCTCGTCCCCGAGGGCGACGGCTACGACGTCGTCCTGCTCGACCTCGGACTGCCCGACCAGGACGGCTACGAGGTCTGCGGCAAGATCCGCAAGCGCACCAGCACCCCGGTCATCATGGTCACCGCCCGCGCCGACGTCCGCTCCCGCATCCACGGCCTCAACCTGGGCGCGGACGACTACGTGGTGAAGCCGTACGACACCGGGGAACTGCTCGCCCGGATCCACGCCGTCAGCCGGCGCACCCACCACGAGGACGGTCCGGCCGACGGCGACGACATGCTCAGGCTCGGCTCCGTCCACATAGAACTGCCCACCCGCCAGGTCAGCGTGGACGGCAAGGTCATCCAGCTCACCCGCAAGGAGTTCGACCTGCTGGCGCTGCTCGCCCAGCGGCCCGGTGTGGTCTTCCGCCGGGAACAGATCATCAGCGAGGTCTGGCGCACCAGCTGGGAGGGGACCGGCCGCACCCTGGAGGTGCATGTCGCCTCCCTGCGCGCGAAGCTGCGCATGCCCGCACTCATCGAGACCGTACGCGGCGTGGGCTACCGGCTCGTCGCCCCGGCCGCGTAGCGGGGACGGGTGCGCACACGTCTCCTCCCGCTGCTCATCGTGCTGCTGGCGGCCGTCCTGCTCGCGCTCGGCATCCCCCTCGCCGTCAGCGTGGCCGCCGCCCAGCAGCAGAAGGTCGTCGTGGACCGGATCGACGACACCGCGCGGTTCGCGGCCCTCGCCCAGTTCGTCACCGGCACACCCACCAGCGCGCGTCCCATGCGCACGGACGACCGGCAGGAGACCCTCCACCGCGAACTCATCAGCTACTACGAGGTGTACGGCATTCGCGCGGGCGTCTTCTACCGCAATGCGTCCTCCATGGCCAACGCGCCCGACGACTGGGTGCTGCCGCAGACGGGCGAGGTACGCGACGCCTACGCCGAGGCGCTGCTCAGCCGGCGCAGCCATGACCCGCAGCAGGTGTGGCCCTGGCAGCGCACCCGGCTCGTGGTGGCCTCGCCGGTGATCCGCGACGGTGACGTCGTCGCCGTGGTGGTCACCGACTCGCCCACCGGGCCGATGCGTTCACGGACCCTGCGCGGCTGGCTGTTCATCGGTGCCGGCGAGATCGCCGCGATGCTGCTCGCGGTCGGCGCGGCGCTACGGCTGACCGGGTGGGTGCTGCGGCCCGTACGGGTGCTGGACGCCACCACCCACGAGATCGCCAGTGGCCGGCTCAAGTCCCGGGTCGCGGCGGCCGGCGGTCCGCCGGAACTCAGACGGCTGGCCCGCGCGTTCAACGAGATGGCGGACAACGTCGAGGACGTGCTGGAGCAGCAGCGTGCGTTCGTCGCCGACGCCTCCCACCAACTGCGCAACCCGCTGGCCGCGCTGCTGCTGCGCATCGAACTGCTCGCCCTCGAACTCCCCGAGGGCAACGAGGAGATCGCCTCGGTCCGCACCGAGGGCAAGCGGCTCGCCCAGGTGCTGGACGACCTGCTCGACCTCGCGCTGGCCGAACACGCCGAGGCGGACCTGATGCTGACGGACATCGGGCGGCTGGCGGCGGAGCGGGTCGCGGCGTGGGCACCGGCCGCGGCGGCGAAGGGGGTCCGGCTGAGCGGGGAGTGCCCGGCGACCACCGGCTGGGCCGACCCGATCACGCTGTCCAGCGCGCTGGACGCAGTGATCGACAACGCGGTGAAGTTCACACCGAAGGGGGGTTCGGTGGAGGTGGACGTCGCGGCCGACGGTGGCGTGTCGAAGGTCGTGGTGACCGACACGGGGCCGGGGCTGACCGCCGAGGAACTCGCGCGCGTGGGGGACCGGTTCTGGCGGAGCGGTCGGCATCAGAACGTGAAGGGGTCGGGGCTGGGGCTGTCGATCACGCGGGCGTTGCTGGCGGCGGGTGGGGGCTCGTTGTCGTACGAGCACCGTGAGCCGCGAGGGTTGCGGGTGACTGTTTCGGTGCCGCGGAGCGGGTGAGGAGTGCGGGGTGGGAGCGGTTGCGGGGCGGTGGGGGTTGATCAGGGGTGCTTCAGGGCTTCACCGAGCGGTAGTACCGTCGCGCGCCCTCCTGCAGGGGTAGCGGGTCCGTGTAGATCGCCGTGCGGAGGTCCACCAGTTGGGCCGAGTGGACGTGGGCGCCGATGTCGTCCCGGCTCTTGATGACCGTGCGGGTCACCCACTCGGTGAGACGCGGGTCCATGTCCTTGCGGGTCATGAGGAGGTTGGAGACCGCGATCGTCGGCACCGTCGTGCCCTGCTGCACCGACGGATACGCCGACTCGGGCATGTTGGTCGCCCGGTAGTAGAGCGCGGCCGCGCTCTCGGAGTGCAGCTTGGAGACGAGGCCGCCGTCTATCGGGACGAACGTGAAGCTGTACTTCCGCGCGAGGTCCAGCAGCCCCTTGGTCGGCAGTCCGCCCGACCAGAAGAACGCGTCGATCTTGCCCTGCCGCAGCCGGTCCGGGCCCTTGTCGATGCCGTCGGCCAGCGGGGTGATGTCCTTCCCGGGGTCGATCCCGGCGGCCCTGAGCACCCGGTTGGCGATCAGCCGGACACCCGAGTTGGGCAGCCCTATCGCCACCCGCTTGTGCCGCAGCTGCGCGACGCTGGTGATGCCCGAGTCGCGCCCCACCACAAGCTGGACGTAGTCGTCGTAGAGCCGCGCCACTCCGCGCATCCGGTCGGCGCCCCGGCCGCCGTTCAGTTCGTACGTCTCCACCGCGTCGGCCGCCGCGATGGTGAAGTCGGCCTGGCCGGTCGCCACCCGCTGGACGTTCTCGTACGACCCCGCGCTCTGGACCAGCTTCACCTTCAGCCCCGGCATGTCCCGGCCCAGTTCGGTGCGCAGCCGAACGCCGTACTCCTGGTAGACCCCGCTCAGCGTCCCCGTGCTGAAGGTGATCGTCCCGGTCGGCGGGTTCTCACCCAGCGGCAGCAGCCACCACAGCAGCAGGCCGAACGCGACGACGCCCGCAGCCGAGCCCTGGAGCGCGCGGCGCCTGCCGATACGGGGGAACACCTTTGACATGCGCGCGATCCTGCCAGCCGGTCCCGCTCCTGACCAGGGCCGGGTGCCCGGCGGCGGACCGGGGAGTGTCAGTGGCGGCCGCTACAGTCGTTCGCATGACCAGCTCCTCGCCCGCCCGCCTCGTCCGAGAGTTCCACCACGCCTTCGGTCTGGACGCCCGCACCAGGCCGACGGAGGTGTCCCCCGAGCTGGCCGCGCACCGTGGGGAGCTGCTCGCCGAGGAGGCCGCGGAGGTCGCCGAGGTGGCCGTCGCCGGGCCCCTGGACCGGCTTGCGCACGAACTGGCGGACGTGGTCTACGTGGCCTACGGCACCGCGCTGGTGCACGGCATCGACCTCGACGCGGTGATCGCCGAGATCCACCGGTCCAACATGAGCAAGCTGGGGCCCGACGGGCAGGTCGCCCGCCGGGCCGACGGCAAGGTGCTGAAGGGCGAGCACTACCGGGCGCCGGACGTCTCGGCCGAGCTGCGCCGGCAGGGCTGGATATCCGGCGGCGAGGCCTGACCGGGGCTCAGAGCGAGCCGCCCGCCAGCTTCCACTCGCGGTGCAGGGCGCCCAGCGGGACGCTCCGCTGCAGCACCGGCGTACCGAAGATCGACAGCTGGAGGCGCAGGGTGCCGGAGAGGTCGACACCGCCGTACAGGCTCCAGGCGCCCCGGGCGTCCGCACCCGGGGTCGCGGAGTCGGCCGTGACCGTGCCGGAGGCCTCGCCGCGCAGATAGGGGGCCAGGTCGGCGGTGACGCCCACGGTGCCGTAGAGGCCGACCGAGGCCTCGGCGCCCAACGCGGTCTTGACGCTTCCGGCGGTGGTCACCGAGGTGCGCACCGGCGTGCTCGTCATGTCGGAGCTGCTCACCGGCGTCCAGCCCTGGGTCGTGCCGAAGGTGCCGCCCGCCTTGAAGTCGCCCTTGAGGCTCTGCTCCACGTCGACGGTGATCCTGCCGTCGCCGGTGATCTGGAGATAGCAGGTCAGGTCGAGGTTGACCACGACGGGGACCGGGCCGACCTGGAGGACGGGGTCGGCGTGCAGCTTGGCGAACGGGACGCGCAGCGGGGTGGCGGTGGCCGCCGCGGCCCGGCCCCTGACCGCCCAGCCCGAGTTCCAGTCGCCGGACACGCCGAGGTAGGCGGAGCCGGGCGCGCTGCCGGTGCCCGCGCCGCCGTAGGCGAAGTCGACCTGAGGGGCGACCTGGACGAAGCCGGACACCGAGGCGGAGGCGGAGGCCGGAGCACCCGCGGCGGGCGGGATCTCGGCGCTGACGTCCAGCCGGAGGCTGCCGAGCGGCACGGTGGCGCCCTTCGGGCCGACGTGCACATCACCAGACTTGGCCCAGGACACCTTGACGTCGGGCAGCAGCTTGTCCACGTCGAAGGCGTCCGGATCGACCGGCACGGTGCCCTTCGCGGTGTCGTCGCCGAGCAGGGCGTCGAGCGTGGCGGGCTCGGTCTGCACCTCGGTGCCCTCGTCGGTCTCGCCGATCACCTTGGTGACCTTGGCGAGCAGTCCGTCCGGGGCGCCGGGCGCGGGGGCGCTGGCGATCACGTCACCGACGGAGGCCTGGCCGGCCGCGGCCGACGCCGACGCCGACGGTGACGCCGAGGTGCTGGGGGAGACGGTCGGGGACACGGGACTCCCCTTGGCCGCCTTGGACATGACGGCTCGTCGGGTCTTGCTGTCGTACGAGCTGACGGTGAGCGCGGTGCGGTGCGCCGGGCGGCCCGAACCGGCCGAACCGGCGGCCGCGGTCGCGGGCGCGGCGGGCGCGGCGGCGACCGCGAGCGACTGGCCGTCCGTGCGGGCGGCGGCGGTGGTGTCGTCGGAGATCCGGGCGGTCTCCTGGGCGCGGTCCCCGGCGGGGCTCTGGTGCGGGGATGCGGAGCAGCCGACGGCGAGAAGGAGGGCGGTCACGGCGAAGGCGGGCATGAGGGCATGCCCGGGCCTCGTGCGTCTGCGCAAGGTCAGTCCTGAGGGTGGGGGGTGGCGAGGAGACACCGACGATGGCTACCGACGGGTAGAACCGGTCGGTAACTCGGTGTGGCCCCGAGCATGCCACGCCCGCGGACACCTGGCCTCCACAATCCGGCCACAGCCCAACGTGACCTGAACCACGGCGACTTCAGGCCGCCGTGGCCGCGGACGGCGATGCGGAAGGTGCGGATGGTCATGGCGCGACACCGGGCAGGGCGGGGCGCGTCGGTGCAGCGGATCTACCGCACCTCGCCGGAGACTCCCGGACCGCCGACCTGGCCGAGCCGCAGGTTCCAGCGGCCGGGGCCGCCCGTCACCTCCGTCGCCGTCAGCGGTGGCACGTCCACGCGCCAGAACGCCGTCTCGGGCGCCCCGAGCGCGTGCAGCACCACGGCCCGTACCACCTCCGGCTCCACCACCGCGATCGTCCGGCCGGTGGTACGGCCCGTCGTCTCCAGCCACTCGGTGACCCGTGCGCAGAACCCCCGGACCGATTCGCCCCCGTGCGGCGCGGCCCCCGGGTCGGACAGCCAGTGGACCAGCGCCTCGGGCTCGGCGGCGCTGACCTCCTCCAGGGTCCGGCCCCGCCAGCGGCCCGCGTCCAGGCCCGACAGCCCGGGTTCCGCCGAGGCGTCGAGGCCCAGTGCGGTCGCCGTCTCACGGCACCGCACGCTGGGGGAGCTGACCGCCCGGCCGGCGGGCAGGGACAGCGCCACCGCCGCCGGGTTCTCGATGGAGTCACCGTCGTCGAAGCGGGCCCGCCGCAGCGAGGGTGTGATCGCCGGGGCTATGAGAATGACTCGGCAGGTCACGGGGCGGATCCTCCTGGGGCGTCCATCGGGTGGGGGTGCCGGACGGGCACGACAGTACGCGGTCCGGGGCACCCGGTCCGGCACCAGTTCGCGGACGCGGGAACCGGCGGGGCTCGCACCGACAGCGGACTTCGGTACGGGATGTCGGCGGCACTCGCACCGACAGCGCCGACATCCGGTGCCGACGGCCTGATCGTCGCCGGAGCAGGCCGCCGGCCGCCGACCGCCGATCCGGGACGGCAGCCCTACGACCCGGAACTGTCAGTGAGTTTCCCGGCATCGGCTCGCCCGGCGTCGGCTCACCCGGCGTCGGCTCACCCGGCGTCGGCTCACCCGGCGTCGCGTTCCTGCCGCCGGCCTCGGTACGCGCCGACGAGGAACACCCAGATCTCGCTGACCGTGGGGAACGGCGCGATGGCGTGCCGGAGCCGCTTCAGCGGGACCTCGCCGGCGACCGCGATCGTGGCCGAGTGCAGCAGCTCGCTGACCCCGGAGCCGACCATGGTCACCCCGAGCAGCACATCCCGGTCCACGTCCACGACCAGCCGGGCATGGCCGGTGTAGCCGTCGGCGTAGAGGTTGGCGCCCTGGGCCGCGTTGAAGTCGAGGTCGACCGTCTCGACGCGGTGCCCGGCGGCGGCCGCCTGCTCGGCGGTCAGGCCCACCGCGCCCGCCTCCGGGTCGGTGAAGAAGACCTGGGCGACGGCGTGCTGGTCGGCGGTGGTGGCGTGATCGCCCCAGTCCCCGTCGTCCAGCGGCCGCCCGGCGGCCCGGGCGCCGATGGCGTCCCCCGCCGTCCGCGCCTGGTACTTGCCCTGATGGGTGAGGAGCGCGCGGTGGTTGACGTCTCCGAGGCCGTACAGCCACTCGCCCTCGACCCCGTCGACCAGGCAGGTCGTGTCCACGTCCAGCCAGGAGCCGGGGGTCAGGCCCACGGTCTCCAGGCCGATGTCGTCGGTGCCGGGGGCCCGTCCGGTGGCGAACAGGATCTCGTCGGCCGCCAGCTCGCTCCCGTCGTCCAGAGTGACGGTCACCGGCCCGGTGGGGTCCGGCCGGCGCAGGGCGGTCACCTGGACGCCGGTCCGCACGTCCGCGCCCGCCTCGGTCAGCCCCTGCGCGACCAGTTCCCCGGCGAAGGCCTCCATACGGGGGAGCAGCCGGCGGCGGACGAGCAGGGTGACCTGTGACCCCAGCCCCTGCCACAGCGTCGCCATCTCCACGCCGACCCCGCCGCCGCCGACCACGATCAGCCGGGCGGGCACGGTGCTGGAGTCGGTACCGTGCCGGTTCGTCCAGGGCCGGGCCTCCTCGATGCCCGGGATGTCGGGCAGCACCGGCCGGCTGCCGGTGGCGACGGCCACCGCGTGCCGGGCGACCAGGGTCTGCCGGGCGCCGTCGTCCCGGGTGACGGTGACCCGGCGCGGCCCGTCGAGCCGGCCGTGCCCGCGGAAGAGGTCGGCGCCGATGGACTTGACCCACAACGCCTGCCCGCTGTCGTCCCAGTCGGTGACGTAACGGTTGCGCCGGGCGAAGACGGCTTCGGTGTCGAGCCGGCCGGTGACGGCCTGCCGGGCGCCGTCCACCCGGCGGGCGTCGGCGACCGCGATGACCGGACGCAGCAGCGCCTTGCTGGGGACGCAGGCCCAGTAGGAGCACTCGCCGCCGACGAGTTCCCGCTCCACGACGGCCACCGAGAGGCCGGCGGCCCGGGCGCGGTCGGCGACGTTCTGCCCGACCGGTCCGGCGCCCATGACGATAAGATCGTAAGTACCATTTGTACCAGTTTGGTGTGGTGCGCTCACTGCTGCCTCACATGACGATCGATGCCGGTCCGAGCTGCTGGGGCACCACCTCGAAGGCGGCGACTCCCTGTGCCGTACGGGTCATGTAACCGCTGGACGCGCGGAGTTGATCGCCCTACGACCATTCGCCTCACAAAGACCCGCCATAAGCGCAACCTCTGGCCGCCGGGCGCCGCTGACCGGCGCAAACGCGGTACGGCCGAGGCGGTGACAGTCGGTACGGCAGGCCGGTCCGCGCACTTATGGAGGCCATCGGATCCGCCGATGGCCGGACCGGAATCCGCGGTGCGCCTCGGTGCTTGAGGACTTCCGTCACCTCGCGGACGAGGTGACGGGACGACCGGTTCGCCCCTACTTTCCACACCTGAGGACTTCTCATGGGAACTGTTGATCTGACCGGACGCGTGGCCCTGCTGACCGGCGCCACCAGCGGCATCGGTGCCGCGACCGCGACCCTGTTCGCCGAACGGGGCGCCCATGTGCTGGTCGCGGGACGGGACGCGGAGCGCGGTGACAAGGTGGTCGCGGCCGTCCGGGAGGCCGGCGGCAAGGCGGACTTCCTGGCGGCCGAGCTGCGGGACGCCGACTCGGTGCGGCAGCTGGCCAGGCGGGCCACCGAACTGGGTGGCGGCCGCGTGGACATCCTCGTCAACAACGCCGGCATCTTTCCGTTCGGCGCGACGGCCGAGACGCCGTCCAGTGATGTGGACGCCGTCTACGACCTGAACGTGAAGGCGCCGTTCTACCTGGTGGCCGAGCTGGCACCGGGCATGGCCGAGCGCGGCCGGGGTGCGATCGTCAACGTCAGCACGATCGTCGCCGAGTTCGGCCTCGCGGGCATGGCGCTGTACGGGTCGAGCAAGGCGGCGGTCAACCTGCTGACCAAGGCCTGGGCCGCCGAGTTCGGCCCGCGTGGCGTACGGGTGAACGCCGTGGAGCCCGGCCCCACCCGCACCGAGGGCACGGCCGCCATGGGTGACGACCTGGATGCCCTGGCCGCACAGGCGCCCGCCGGCCGGCCCGGCGAGGCTCGGGAGATCGCCGAGGCGATCGCCTACCTGGCGAGCGACGCGGCGAGCTTCGTACAGGGCGCGATCCTGCCGGTCGACGGCGGCCGCACGGCCGTCTGACACCCGGGGGCGCCGGCACCTGTCGGCCGGCGCCCCGGCTGTGTACATGTGCGGATCCGCCGCGTGGGCGCGACCGGCCACGACGGCGCCGCAGGGCGAACGACGGCGCATCACGCCACCTGCATCGCAGCGCTCGGTCGCGCGCGGTTTCAGCGCCGCACGATTCAGTCCCGCACGATTCAGTCCCGCACCGCTCAGTCCCGCACCGCTCAGTCCCGCGCCGCCCGGTCCAGGGCCGCGACGAAGCGGCCCAGGTCGCGGCGGCGGGCGTTGGACGGCCATACCGCCCAGGTGCGGCGGACCAGTGGGTGGCCGATCAGCGGTGACCAGGTCACGTGGTCGGGCAACGGCTGCTGCCAGCCCGGCGGAGCCAGCGCGAAGGCCTGCCCGGAGGCGACCGCGGCCAGCTTCACGTCGGCGATCAGGGCCTGCCCCTCGGGCGCCTGCGGACCGAGGTCGAGGCCGTGCCCGCGCAGGATCGCGGTCAGCTCGTCGTACCAGGCGGGGCTTCCGGCCCGCGGGAACCCGACCCACTGCAGCGTGCCGAGCGCGTCCAGCGGGATGCCGTCGGGGCCGGCCAGCTCGGCGGCCTGTTCGGCGGCGATCAGCACACCGAGCCTCTCCCGTACGACGAGCAGCGCGTCGAACTCCGGCCCCGACGGCCGTTCCCGGAGAAAGCCGACGTCGAGCTCATCGGCGCGCAGCGCGGTCAGCTGCTCCGCCGTGGACAGGTGCCGGGCGCGCACCCGCGTCTCGGGATGCGCCTCGGCCAGTTCGGCGAGCGCCGGGTCGAGCAGCCCGGACGGCAGCTCCAGGGGGATCCCGATACGCAGCGCCCCGCCGCCCGGACCGGCGTACCCGGCCATCACCCGCAGCGCCTGATCGTGCCGGGCGAGTACCGCCCGTGCCTCGCCGGCCAGCGCGGTCCCCGCCTCCGTGGCCCGCACCCCGCTGTGCCCGCGCAGCAGCAGCCGTACACCCAGCTGCCGCTCCAGCCCGCTGATCGTCTGGGACAGGGCGGGCTGACTCAGGTGCAGCCGCCGGGCGGCAGCGGACAGGCCGCCCTCCTCCACCACCGCCACGAACGCCCGCAGCTCCCGCAACTCCATGCGGCCCATGCCATCACGCCCGCCGACGGGAGTCACGCGCTTACGTGGCTCGCGCGGGACCTATCTTTTATGGCGATAACACTTATCTACGACTATTTAGCCCAAATGGGAAACAGTGGCACTTCCCGTGCGTTGGTATCTACGACGGCGAATAACCGGAAGGCTGGTAATCGCCGCCGATGGAAACCGCCATCGAGGATCGGAGTGCTGTCATGTCGCTGACGTCATCCGAACGGACGTATGCCGCTCGCCCGGCCATCGTGACCGACGAGACCAGGAACCCGGCCGAGCGCGGCGAGCGGACGCGGCACGGCGACCGCTCGGGTGCCCTGCGCGCCGCGGTGTTCGGCGTCAACGACGGCCTGGTCTCCAACACGGCCCTGGTGATGGGCTTCGCCGGTTCCGGCGTCTCCGGTACGGCTGTCTTGTTCGCCGGAGTCGCGGGGCTGCTGGCCGGTGCCTTCTCCATGGCCGCCGGCGAGTACATCTCCATGCGCAGCCAACGCGAGGCCTACGAGCGGGAGATAGCGGTCGCCGCCGACCGGCTGCGCGCGGACCCGGGCGCGCAGGAGGCGGAACTGACCCAGGTCTACCGGGACAAGGGGCTGGACACGGAGGACGCCCGGCATGTCGCGACGACCATCATGCGGGACCACGACACGGCCCTGAACACCATGGTCCGCGAGGGACTCGGGCTGGACCCTGACGAGTTGGGTTCGCCGTGGTCGGCGGCGTTCTCCAGCCTCGCCTCGTTCGCCGTCGGTGCCCTGGCCGCCGTCCTGCCCTTCCTCTTCCTTTCGGGAACGGCGGCGCTGTTCCTCGCCGTCGCTCTGGCGGGCAGCGCCCTGTTCGCCGTCGGCGGTGCGATCGGCCTGCTCAACGGCCGGTCCCCGCTGCGCTGCGGGGCCCGCCAGCTCTTCGTGGGCGCCCTCGCGGCCGCGGCCGTCTTCGGGATCGGGCACGTGATCGGCGCCAGGGTCGGCTGATCTCGACCGCGGTCCGAACCGACAGCGACGACTTGATCAAGATGGCGGCCGCCCCGGCCGCCGGACCTTCCCGGGAGAGTGTGTGATGACCGAACGAACAGAACGAACCGAGCCAGCAGGGGCAACCGAGCCAGCAGGGGCAACCGAATCGGCAGAGGCAACCGAACCGGCAGGGGCAGGAAGGGCCCGGGTCGCCGTCCTCGGCACCGGTGTCATGGGCGCCCCCATCGCGCGCAATCTGCTGAGGGCCGGGTTCGACGTGACGGTGTGGAACCGGACCCGGCAGAAGGCCGAAGCGCTCGCCGGACAGGGCGCGCGGGTCGCCGGCACCCCGGCCGGGGCGGCCGCGGAGGCCGGGTTCCTGATCACCATGCTCACCGACGGCGACGCCGTGGAGAGCGCGATGACCGGGGCCGACGGCGCCCTCACCGCGCTCGGCCCGGACGCGGTCTGGATCCAGATGAGCACGGTCGGCGTGCACGCCACCCGGCGGCTGGCGGAACTCGCCGAGGGGACGGCGGAGTTCGTAGACGCCCCGGTCTCCGGGAGCTCCGAGCCCGCGGAACGGGGCGAACTGCTCGTCCTCGCCTCCGGGAACCCGGCACTGCGCCCCCGCGTGCGGCCGGTGTTCGACGCGCTGGGCCGCCGGACGCTGTGGCTGGACCGCCTCGGCGACGGCAGCCGCTTCAAGCTCGTACTGAACAACTGGCTCGCGGTCCTGGTCGAAGGCATGGCCGAGACCGTCAGTCTGACCAGCGTGCTCGGGCTGGAACCCGGTCTGGTGCTCGGCACCCTCACCGAGAGCCCGCTGGGATCCGCGTATGCGACGGCCAAGGGCCGTGCCATGGTCGAGCACGACTTCGCCCCGGGTTTCCCGCTGCACCACGCCGGCAAGGACGCGGCCCTCGCCCTGGCGGCCGCCGACCACCGGGGGCTCGAACTGCCGCTCACCGAAGCGCTGCTGAAGCGCTGGGACGAGGCGATAGCGTCCGGCCACGCCATGGACGACGTGGCCTCGGCCATCACCGCGGCCGGCCCGTCCCGGCCCTGAGCCCGGTGCGGCAGGTGCCGGGCGAGGCCGCGGTGTCCGCCGTCTCCCGGCCCGTCCTGGACGCTCTCGGGCCGTCCTGGACGATCGGACGCGGACCGCCGCTGCGGCCGACGGCCGGGATGCGGTCGGCGGCCGGCACGCGGTAGGCGGAGTCCCCGGGAAGAGATCGGCGCCGGCCGCCGAGTCCCGTCCGGGAGAGCTGGTCGCCGGTCAGAGCTGGGAACCGCCGGTGGCGTCGATGACCTGCCCGGTCACCCAGCGGGCGTCGTCGGAGGCGAGGAAGGCGACCACGTCGGCGACGTCCTCGGGGCGGCCCACCCGGCCGAGCGCCGAGAGTGCCGCCGCGGACTCCTCGGCGGCGGTGTTGCCGCGCAGCCAGGAGGCGTTGATGTCGGTGTCGATGATGCCGGGCGCCACCGAGTTGACCGTGATGCCGCGACCGCCGAGCGCCTTGGCGAGGGTGCGGGTGAAGGCGTCGACGGCCCCCTTGGTCATGGCGTACGCGATGATGTCGGTGAGTGCGATACGGGTCGCTCCGGACGAGGTGTTGATGATCCGGCCGCCGTCCCGCAGGCGCTCGAGTCCCTGCTGCGCGAGGAAGAACGGTGCGCGCATGTTGACGGCGACGGCCTCGTCGAACGCCTCGGCCGTGGTCTCCTCGATCTCGCCGCGCGGCGTGATGCCGGCGTTGTTGACCAGGATGTCGAGGTCGGTGCTGCCGGAGAATTCCAGGACCTGGCTGTCGTAGCTCTCCCAGAGGGTCTCCACGTCACCGGCCCGGCCCAACCGCCGACGTCGAGGGGACCTGCGCACCCGCAGGGCGGCGAACATCCGGTCCTTCGAGGAGAGGCTGAAGGACGCCAAGGCCCGGGGGGCGCTCCCCGAAGGGGCCCACACCCGGGCCTTGGCCGTCTACTTCGGCGCCGTCGTCCAGGGCATGTCACAGCAGGCGCGGGACGGGGCGACCACGGAGGAACTGCGGCACGTGGCCGAGTACGCGATGGCTGTCTGGCCCGAACCGGCGTCCTGAACCGACTTCTGCGTCGGGATCGCACTCGGCAGCCGGTTCGGCGGCTTCCTGCTGTTGCGTCGCCACGCCTTCCGAACCGGCGGTCGGGGAGACGACAGCCCCCACACCCGTCCCGCCTTCGCACGGTTCCCGATGACCCCGTTCCCGCGCCGGCCGCGGGAGCCGGCCCGCGACGAGGTGCTCTCGGCACCGCCTACCCTTGAGCCATGACCATCAGCAGCGACCGGAGCCCGGCAGTGGACATTCGTTCATCCAAAACGTACGAAATCCGCACCTACGGGTGCCAGATGAACGTCCACGACTCCGAGCGATTGTCCGGGCTGCTGGAGGAGGCGGGCTACGTCCGCGCCCCCGAGGGCGCCGACGGCGACGCGGATGTCGTCGTCTTCAACACCTGCGCCGTCCGGGAGAACGCCGACAACCGCCTCTACGGCAACCTCGGCCGCCTCGCCCCGATGAAGACGAAGCGCCCCGGCATGCAGATCGCGGTCGGTGGCTGCCTCGCGCAGAAGGACCGCGACACCATCGTGAAGAAGGCCCCCTGGGTCGACGTGGTCTTCGGCACGCACAACATCGGCAAGCTGCCGGTGCTCCTGGAGCGCGCCCGGGTGCAGGAGGAGGCGCAGGTCGAGATCGCCGAGTCGCTGGAGGCGTTCCCCTCCACGCTGCCGACCCGGCGCGAGAGCGCGTACGCGGCCTGGGTGTCGATCTCCGTCGGCTGCAACAACACCTGCACCTTCTGCATCGTGCCGGCGCTGCGCGGCAAGGAGAAGGACCGGCGCACCGGCGACATCCTCGCCGAGATCGAGGCTCTGGTCGGCGAGGGCGTCTCCGAGATCACCCTGCTCGGCCAGAACGTCAACGCGTACGGCTCCGACATCGGCGACCGCGAGGCCTTCAGCAAGCTGCTGCGCGCCTGCGGGAGCATCGAAGGCCTGGAGCGGGTCCGGTTCACTTCCCCGCACCCCCGTGACTTCACCGACGACGTGATCGCCGCCATGGCCGAGACGCCGAACGTGATGCCGCAACTGCACATGCCGCTGCAGTCCGGTTCGGACACCCTGCTCAAGGCCATGCGCCGTTCGTACCGGCAGGACCGGTACCTCGGGATCATCGAGAAGGTCCGGGCCGCCATCCCGCACGCCGCGATCACGACGGACATCATCGTGGGCTTCCCCGGCGAGACCGAGGAGGACTTCGAGCAGACCATGCACGTGGTCCGCGAGGCCCGCTTCACCCAGGCCTTCACCTTCCAGTACTCCAAGCGGCCCGGCACCCCGGCCGCCACCATGGAGAACCAGATCCCCAAGGAGGTCGTCCAGGCGCGCTACGAGCGTCTCGTCGCCCTCCAGGAGGAGATCTCCTGGGACGAGAACAAGAAGCAGGTCGGCCGCACCCTGGAACTGATGGTCGCCGAGGGCGAGGGCCGCAAGGACGGCGCCACCCACCGCCTCTCCGGCCGCGCCCCCGACAACCGCCTGGTCCACTTCACCAAGCCCGACCAGGAGGTCCGCCCCGGCGACGTCGTCACGGTCGAGATCACCTACGCCGCCCCGCACCACCTCCTCGCCGAGGGCGCCGTCCTGGACGTGCGCCGGACCCGCGCGGGCGACGCCTGGGAGAAGCGCAACGCCGCCGAGGCGGCCAAGCCGGCGGGCGTGCTGCTCGGGCTGCCGAAGATCGGCGTGCCGGAGCCGCTGCCGGTGGCCTCGGGAAGCGGCTGCGGCCTCGACTGACGCGAACAGGCCGGCCGTGCCGGTCCTCGCCTCGACCGACCCGGGTGATGCCCCGATCGGGGTCTGACCTCGGGCGGCCGTCGCCGCTACCCTGCCGATCATGCTTGTCGCCGCAGCAGTCTGCCCCTGCCCGCCGCTCCTCGTGCCCGAGGTCGCCGCGGGTGCCGCCCCCGAGCTGGACACCGTCCGAGCCGCCTGCGCGGACGCGCTGGGCGTGCTCGCCGCAGCGCGGCCCGACCTGCTGGTGGTGGTCGGGCCCGCCGAGCAGTCCGGGCGGGGCGTGTTCCCGCAGGGCAGCCGGGGTTCCTTCGGCGGCTTCGGCGTCGACGTCGACGTACAGCTCGGAAGCGGCGAGGCCGGTGAGCGGGAGCTGCCGGCCTCCCTCGCCGTCGGCGCCTGGCTGCTGGAGCGCACCGGCTGGGCCGACGCGCCCATCGAGGGGCTGGGCGTGGGCGAGCCCCTGGAGGCCGAGCGGTGCGTGCGTACCGGCCGGGAGATCGCCGGCCGGGCCGCACGGGTGGCGATGCTGGTCATGGGCGACGCCAGCGCCCGCCGTACCCTCAAAGCGCCCGGCTACCTCGACGAGCGGGCGGCACCCTTCGACGCCGAGGCGGCCCGCGCGCTCGGCACCGCCGACCTCGCGGCGATCAGGGCCCTCGACGTGGAGCTCGCGTACCAGCTCAAGGCCTCGGGCCGGGCTCCCTGGCAGGTCCTGGCCGGCGCGGCCGAGGGCGCGGGCCTCGCCGGGGCGCTGCTCCACGACGACGCGCCGTACGGCGTGGGCTACCTCGTGGCGACCTGGTCCTGATCTGACCCGACCTGACCTGACTTGACCTGGCCTGTTCCGTCACGACCTGACCTGACCTGACCTGACCTGACCCGGCCTGCCCTGGCCCGACCGCCTCGCGGATCGGCGGACGGCCGGGAGTCGGGTGACTCTCGACCGTCCGCCGATCCGCGTGGTCCGCCCGGCTCAGGGAGCCGGTGGCGGGTCGTTCGGCCGGGTCGGCGCGGTGGGGTCGGTCGCGTCCGGGTGCACAAACCGGTCCATGGCCTCCTTGGCCCTGCCCGTACCCGTCTGGATCTTGTCGCTGTACTTGCCCTTGGTCTTCTCGTCGACGACCCGCGCGGCCTTGTCGATGCCGTGCTGGAGTTTGTCGATCTTGTCCTCGTGCTGGTGCGCGAGATCAGAGACCCGGTCCTTGGCCGGGGCGATCTTGGCCTTCAAATTGTCCAAAAGACCCATGGCTACCTTCCCTATGGCTTCCCTCGCGGGCCGCTATGTGCGGGCGCCCTCGCCGACCTCGTTGTCGGCGGCCTCCTTGGCGGACTGCTGCTTCGGGATCTCGGTGCTCTCGGCAACGGTCCCCGCGACGGGCTCCGGTTCCGTCCGTGCCTCCACGCTTCCGTCGCCGTCCTCGCCCGGCGCCTTCACTGCCGAGGCCCCGGCCGTCTCCTCCGCCGCGGTCTCCGCCGCATCCTCCGCCGCGGACCCGTCCGGCTCGGCAGCGGCCGGTGCCTCGGTGTCCGGCTCCTCCGTGGCCTTCGGCTTCTTCCCGAGGAATCGTGCAAAAACGCCCATATCCACTCCATACGTTACTCGTGCGAGCGAAATCCCGCGTGACCCGGTGCGTCCGTTTGCGCCACCCCGGTCACCGCCTCTCGCCGGCGGCGGGAATCTCGCAACGGGCAACGAAGCCGGACACGGACTGTCACGTAACTCGTTCGAGACCCGCCGCCGAGGTTTGCGAGACTGGTGCGGTGAGCAGCGCACCCCTCGCCCCCCGTGTCATCGCCGTCGTCGGCCCCACCGCGGCCGGAAAGTCCGACCTCGGCGTCTTTCTGGCCCAACGGCTCGGCGGTGAGGTCGTCAACGCCGACTCCATGCAGCTGTACCAGGGGATGGACATCGGCACCGCCAAGCTGACGCCCGAGGAGCGCGCCGAGGTCCCGCACCACCTGCTCGACATCTGGGAGGTGACCGTCACGGCCTCCGTCGCCGAGTACCAGCGACTCGCCCGCGCCCGCATCGACGCCCTGCTCGCCGAGGGTCGCTGGCCGATCCTGGTCGGCGGTTCCGGGCTATACATCCGCGGCGCCGTCGACAACCTGGAGTTCCCCGGCACCGACCCCGAGGTCAGGGCCCGTCTGGAGGAGGAACTCGCGCTGCGCGGCTCCGGCGCCCTGCACGCCCGGCTGTGCGCCGCCGACCCCGAGGCCGGCCGTGCCATCCTGCCCAGCAACGGGCGCCGTATCGTCAGGGCCCTGGAGGTGATCGAGATCACCGGCCAGCCCTTCACCGCCAACCTCCCGGGCCACGACTCGGTCTACGACACCGTCCAGATCGGCGTCGACGTGGCACGCCCCGAACTAGACGAGCGCATCGCGCTGCGCGTCGACCGAATGTGGGAGGCCGGGCTCGTGGACGAGGTGCGCGCCCTGGAGGCGCACGGGCTGCGCGAGGGCCGTACGGCGTCGCGTGCGCTCGGCTACCAGCAGGTCCTCGCGGCGCTCGCCGGGGAGTGCACGGAAGCGGAAGCGCGGACCGAGACCGTCCGTGCCACCAAGCGCTTCGCGCGCCGTCAGGATTCATGGTTCAGGCGCGACCCCCGGGTGCACTGGTTGAGTGGGGCCGCGGCGGACCGCGAGGAACTTCCGCGGCTGGCCCTGGCGTTGCTCGAACGACCGGTCACAGCCTGATCACGTCATGGCATCGGGATGCGCCACCGGTCATCGAGGCCTCCGGCGCCGTGCCATCATCGAGCTTCGATCGCAAGTGGAGTCCTAGTTGGGAGGGCGCGTGGCGATGGAGGCCGGCCCTCGCGACACCGCACAAGACACCGAGCACGTCGCCGTGGCACCGGGTGATCCGGACGAGGGCGAGGACCGACTGACGCCGGACGGTCCGGACGACACGGTGGGTGGCGGGGTGACCGCCGACGGCCCCGAGCCGGAGGAGATGTTCACCAGCGGCCCCGAGGTCGAGGTCGAGCTCCGCCCGCAGCGCCGTCTGCGCCTGTGGCAGCTGGCCCCGATCGTGGGCCTGGCCGCGGTGGGCTCCCTGATGTTCGCCTTCCCGCTGGCCTTTGACTTCGGCGACAGCGGCGCGGTGATCGCGATGCTTGGCCTGCTCATCTGCTCCTGCGCGGCGGGCTGGGGCATGATGGCGGCCCGTCGGGTGGGCTACACCCTGCCGGGCTTCCCGGCGAGGGGCTCGGACCGCAGGCCCGACTGGCGCGTGGTGATCGGGTACGTGGTCCTGGTGGCGCTCGTGGTCGTCCTGGCCGTCTGGCGAGTGGCCCGACTGCGCTGAGAGGCGTGTGGCGCGACTGCCCTGAGAGGCGAGTGGCGCGACTATGCCGAGCGGCGAGTGGCCCGACTGCGCCGAGAGACGTGTGGCGCCGCGGCTGCGCCGAGATACGACCGCGCTCACCGGATCGCCCGTCAGGGGCGCGGGCTGTGTCGACATGCGGCTCCGCCGCCTGAGCGCGAGCAGCTCCCCGCACCGGCCCGCAGCCGAACCACCACGCTCCCCTCCCTTACCCTCGAAGAATGAGCATCCCCTTCCTCAAGGGCCACGGCACCGAGAACGACTTCGTGATCGTCCCGGACCCGGACAACGCCCTGGACCTCACCCCGGCCGCCGTGACCGCCCTGTGCGACCGCCGGTCAGGCATCGGCGCCGACGGCGTGCTGCACGTCGTCCGGTCCGCCGCGCACCCCGAGGCCAAGGGGATGGCCACCGACGCGGAGTGGTTCATGGACTACCGCAACGGCGACGGCTCGATCGCCGAGATGTGCGGCAACGGCGTCCGCGTCTTCGCCCGCTACCTCCAGCACGCCGGTCACGTCACGGAGGGCGACCTCGCCGTCGCCACCCGCGGCGGTGTGAAGACCGTCCACATCGCAAAGGACGGCGACGTCACGGTCGGCATGGGCCGCGCCCGCCTTCCCGAGAGCGACGTCACGGTGAGCGTCGGCGACCGCACCTGGCCCGCCCGGAACGTGAACATGGGCAACCCGCACGCCGTCGCCTTCGTCGAGGATCTCGCGCACGCGGGCGACCTCTACACCCCGCCCCCCTTCAGCCCGCCCTCGGCCTACCCCGAAGGGGTCAACGTCGAGTTCGTCGTGGACCGCGGCCCTGGCCACGTCGCGATGCGCGTGCACGAGCGCGGCTCCGGCGAGACCCGGTCCTGCGGCACCGGCGCCTGCGCCGTCGCCGTGGCCACCGCCCGCCGGGACGGCGCCGACCCCGCCGTCACCGGAACCCCGGCGACATACACCGTGGACGTGCCCGGCGGACGCCTCGTCATCACCGAACGACCCGACGGCGAGATCGAGATGACCGGTCCCGCCGTGATCGTTGCCGAGGGCGAGATCGACGCCGAATGGCTGGAAAACGCCGCGCGCTGAATCGGCCGGACGTCATGAACCGTGGTCCGGGGCGTCTCACAACACCCGGATCCACGGCCCGCGTTGCCCTCGGTGGCGAGAAACGTCGGCCACCCCCCGAACAGGTGGCGCAAAATCGTAAACCTCCAAATCGTCGCTCGAATGGGTGATCCGTTTCACGCTCGGCGAGAGGCGGTCAGTCGGGCGTGTTGGGCTCGGTAGCATCAAGCACCGGCACGGACGGGGGAACGTCACCAATCCCTGAGCCATGTATGCCCTGGGGCCCCGTCCGCCGGTCCACGAGCCGGAGGTGCCCATGAGTGCGGAGGCCACGAACCCTGCGACGCCCGGGCCTGTAGTGCCCACAGCGGCCCGCAGGAAGGCCCGCCCCCGGATCGACCTGCGTCGGCTCGGCCGGGCCGCGCTCCTCGGCAACGCGGCCCGCGGCAAGCTGCCCGACGCCATCGGCCATGTCGCCGAGGCGCACCGCGCCCACTACCCCGACGCCGACCTCGAACCCCTGCGCCGGGCCTACGTCCTGGCCGAGTCCTCGCACCGCGGCCAGATGCGCAAGAGCGGCGAGCCGTACATCACCCACCCCCTCGCGGTCACCCTGATCCTCGCCGAACTCGGCGCCGAGACCACGACCCTGACGGCCTCTCTGCTCCACGACACCGTCGAGGACACCGATGTGACCCTCGACCAGGTGCGGGAACAGTTCGGCGAGGAGGTCCGTTATCTGGTCGACGGGGTGACGAAACTCGAGAAGGTCGACTACGGGGCCGCCGCCGAACCCGAGACGTTCCGGAAGATGCTCGTCGCCACCGGCAGCGACGTCCGGGTGATGTCGATCAAGCTCGCCGACCGTCTGCACAACATGCGCACCCTCGGCGTGATGCGCCCCGAGAAGCAGGAGCGCATCGCCAAGGTCACCCGTGACGTCCTCATCCCGCTCGCCGAACGGCTCGGCGTGCAGGCGCTGAAGACCGAACTGGAGGACCTGGTCTTCGCCATCCTGCACCCCGAGGAGTACGCGCACACGAGGGAGTTGATCGCCGAGAACGCGGCCCGCGCGGACGACCCCCTCGCAGACATCTCCGACGAGGTGCGCGGGGTGCTGCGCGAGGCCGACATCCCCGCCGAAGTCCTCATCCGGCCACGCCACTTCGTCTCCGTGCACCGCGTCAGCCGCAAACGCGGCGAACTGCGCGGCGCCGACTTCGGCCGGCTGCTGGTGCTGGTCAACGAGGACGCGGACTGTTACGCCGTACTCGGCGAACTGCACACCTGTCTGACCCCGGTCGTCTCGGAGTTCAAGGACTTCATCGCCGTACCGAAGTTCAACCTGTACCAGTCGCTGCACACCGCGGTCGCCCGCGCCGACGGACAGGTCGCCGAAGTCCTCATCCGCACCCACCAGATGCACAAGGTCGCCGAGGCCGGTGTCGTCGCCCTCGGCAACCCCTACGCCCCGGCGGCCGACGCACCCGTCTCCGACGCCCCGGCCGACGGCGAGCGCGCCGACCCGACCCGACCCGGCTGGCTCTCCCGCCTCCTCGACTGGCAGAAGGCCGCACCGGACGCCGACACCTTCTGGTCCACCCTCCGCGAGGACCTCGCCCAGGACCGCGAGATCACCGTCTTCCGCCCCGACGGCGGCACCCTCGGCCTGCCCGAGGGCGCCACCTGCGTCGACGCCGCCTACGCCCAGTACGGCGAGGACGCGCACGCCTGCATCGGCGCCCGGGTCAACGGCCGCCTCGCCACCCTCAGCACCGTCCTCAAGGACGGCGACACCGTCCAGCTGCTGATGGGCCAGGACCCGGCCTCCGAACCCTCCCGGGAGTGGCTGGAACACGCCCACACGCCCGCCGCGCGCATCGCCATCCAGCGCTGGCTCGCCACCCACCCGGACAGCACCGAAGAGCCCCACGCCCCCGTGGCCGTACCCACGCGCCCGATCCCGGAGCCCCAGGCCGCCACGCCCCGCACCGCCAGCGCCGTGGTCGTCGACCGGCCCGACGCGACCGTACGGCTGGCCGGCTGCTGCACCCCCGTACCGCCCGACGAGGTCACCGGCTTCGCGGTGCGCGGGGGAGTGGTCACCGTGCACCGCGTGGCCTGCGCCGCGGTGGCGCACATGAAGAGCACCGGGCGCCCCGAGACCGCCGTGAGCTGGGGCGACAGCACCGCCTGCCGGGTCACCCTGGTCGCCGAATCGTTCGGCCGCCCGCATCTGCTCGCCGACCTCACCGAGGCGATGGCCCAGGAGGGCGCCGAGATCGTCTCGGCGACCGTCGAACCCCCCACCCAGCAGCGGGTCCGCCACACCTACACCGTCGAGCTCCCCGACGCGGCCCACCTGCCCGCCCTCATGCGCGCGATGCGCAACGTGGCCGGGGTGTACGACGTCGACCGAGCGCAACACCAGTAGGTACCCGTTCGAGTGGATCGGGCGCGCGGCGTCGCCATGGGCCGGGAGCGCGCTGGTAGCGGTGGTTCATGTCGCTCACCCTCCGCGCCCGTCGGCCCCGGCGCCGGCACACCGCCCTGCTCGCCTCCGCCGTCTCCGTCGCCCTGCTCGGCGCGAGCGCCCCGCCGGCGCCGCTGGGCATCGGCGACCGGCTCTTCCCGTACCTCGGCAACCCGGGGTACGACGTGGCGTCGTACGACCTCTCCTTCACCTATCCCGGCAGCAACGACAAGCCGCTCCAGGCCGTCACCACCATCGACGCCTGGGCCACCACCGACCTGGACCGGATCAACCTGGACTTCGCGCACGGCAAGGTCGAGTCCGTCGAGGTCGACGGCAGGGCCGCCGCCTTCGGCAGCGCCGGTGAGGACCTGGTCGTCACCCCGGACCAGCCGCTGCGCCAGGGCAGCTGGACGCGGATCACCGTGAAGCACACCAGCGACCCGGTGGCCGCCAAGGGCCAGGACGGCGGCTGGGTGCGGACCACCGACGGGCTGGCCATGGCCAACCAGGCCGACGCCGCCCACCTGGTCTTCCCGTGCAACGACCACCCGTCCGACAAGGCGATGTTCACCTTCCACATCACCGCCCCGAACGGATACACCGTCGTCGCCAACGGCCTCCCCACCGAGTCCGCCCGGGTCGGCCGGCAGACCACCTGGACCTACCGCACCGAGCACCCCATGGCCACCGAACTGGCCCAGGTCTCCATCGGCCGCTCCGCCGTACTGCACCGCACCGGCCCGCACGGCCTGCCCGTCCGGGACGTCGTCCCGAGCGCCGCCGCCAAGACCCTCGAACCCTGGCTGGCCAAGACTCCGGACCAGATCGCCTGGCTGGAGAGCAAGGTCGGGACGTACCCCTTCGAGACCTACGGCGTGCTCATGGCACAGGCGTCCACCGGCTTCGAGCTGGAGACCCAGACCCTCTCCCTCTTCGAGAAGAACCTGTTCACCGAACCCGCGTACCCCAAGTGGTACATCGAGTCGATCATGGTGCACGAGCTGTCCCACCAGTGGTTCGGCGACAGCGTCAGCCCACGCGTCTGGTCCGACGTCTGGCTGAACGAGGGCCACGCCACCTGGTACGAGTCGCTGTACGCGGAGGAGAAGGGCCACCAGCCCATGATCAACCGCATGAAGGCCGCCTACGGCGCCTCCGACCGCTGGCGCGCCGCCGGCGGACCGCCCGCGCTGCCCAAGGCCCCCGACCCCGGCCAGAAGATCAGTATCTTCCGCCCCAACATCTACGACGGCGCCGCCCTCGCCCTCTACGCCCTGCGCCAGGAGATCGGCAAGCCCGCCTTCGAGCGCCTGGAGCGGATCTGGGTGCAGCGCCACAGGGACGCCACCGCCACCACCGCCGACTACGTGAAGCTGGCCTCGTCGATCGCGAACCGCGACCTCACCGGCTTCTTCGACGCCTGGCTGTACGGCGAGAAGACCCCGCCGATGCCCGGCCACCCGGACTGGAAGCAGGTCCCGGCCCCGGCCAGGCACTCCAAGAAGTGACGGCGGGGCGGCCCCCGGAACAAGCGGGGCGGCCCCCGGAATAACACGGTGCCGGGACGGTGCGTACCGTGCGACCATCATGAGGTCGGCGCGGTACGGGTCGCGGGGAATCTCCCGGGGTACTCGTACGTTGAGCAAGTGAACGCCGATTTCGGCATCCCCATCGACGTAAGGACCCAATGACCTCCTCTTCTTCCCCTTCCCAGGACACCAGGCGCCTCGCGCAGGACTACCCCGAAGGTCTTCGGGCCGATGCCCTGATGGAAGAGGACGTCGCCTGGAGCCACGAGATCGACGGAGAGCGGGACGGCGACCAGTTCGACCGCTCCGAGCGCGCGGCCCTGCGCCGCGTGGTGGGCCTCTCCACCGAACTCGAGGACGTCACCGAGGTCGAGTACCGACAGCTCCGCCTGGAGCGGGTCGTGCTGGTCGGGGTGTGGACCACGGGCACCGTGCAGGACGCGGACAACTCCCTCGCGGAGCTGGCCGCCCTCGCCGAGACGGCGGGCGCGCTGGTGCTCGACGGTGTCATCCAGCGCCGCGACAAGCCCGACGCGGCCACCTACATCGGCTCCGGCAAGGCCCTGGAGCTGCGCGACATCGTCGTCGAAACGGGCGCGGACACCGTCATCTGCGACGGTGAGCTGAGCCCGGGCCAGCTGATCCAGCTGGAGGACGTCGTCAAGGTCAAGGTCATCGACCGGACCGCCCTGATCCTGGACATCTTCGCCCAGCACGCCAAGTCCCGAGAGGGCAAGGCGCAGGTCGCGCTGGCGCAGATGCAGTACATGCTGCCGCGCCTGCGAGGCTGGGGTCAGTCGCTGTCCCGGCAGATGGGCGGCGGCTCGGGCGGCGGCCTCGCCACCCGTGGTCCCGGTGAGACCAAGATCGAGACGGACCGGCGGCGGATCCGCGAGAAGATGGCGAAGATGCGCCGGGAGATCGCGGAGATGAAGACCGGCCGCGACATCAAGCGCCAGGAGCGCAAGCGCCACAAGGTGCCGTCCGTCGCCATCGCGGGCTACACCAACGCCGGCAAGTCCTCCCTCCTCAACCGCCTCACCGGCGCCGGTGTCCTGGTCGAGAACGCCCTGTTCGCGACCCTGGACCCGACGGTCCGCCGCGCGGAGACCCCGAGCGGCCGCCTCTACACGCTGGCCGACACCGTCGGCTTCGTGCGCCACCTGCCCCACCACCTGGTCGAGGCGTTCCGCTCCACCATGGAGGAGGTCGGCGACGCCGACCTGATCCTGCACGTGGTCGACGGCTCACACCCGGTGCCGGAGGAGCAGCTGGCCGCCGTGCGCGAGGTGATCAGGGACGTCGGAGCCACCGACGTACCCGAGATTGTGGTGATCAACAAGGCGGACGCGGCCGACCCGCTGGTCCTCCAGCGGCTGCTGCGCAACGAGAAGCGGTCCATCGCGATCTCGGCCCGCACCGGCAAGGGCATCCAGGAGCTGCTCACCCTGATCGACGACGAGCTGCCCCGCCCGTCGGTCGAGATCGAGGCGCTCGTCCCCTACACCCACGGCAAGCTGGTCGCCCGCGCCCACAACGAGGGCGAGGTGCTCTCCGAGGAACACACCGCCGAGGGCACCCTGCTCAAGGTCCGGGTCCACGAGGAACTGGCGGCGGAACTGACGCCGTACGTCCCGACGCCGGCTGCCTGATAGTGCGTAGGTGAAAGGCCCGCTCCCTTTTCAAGGGGGCGGGCCTTTCACCTATCTGGGGGCGCGGAGAACCGCTATCTGGGGGCGCGGGGAACCGCGCGATCAACCACGACGGCGAGTTCGCCGCCGACGCCCCCCGGTGCACCACGGCGCGAAGGCGACACGCACCGCCCTCACTGGTCAGCGAACTCCTTGCTGACCCCCTCATACACACCCTTGGCCACATCACCGAACCGAGGACCGGCCAGCCACCCCGAGCTCACCGGCCCGATCGACGTGTTGGACACCAGCGCCGGCTTGCCGTCGGCCCCCGTCTCCACCCAGCCGCCACCCGACGCCCCACCGGTCATCGTGCAGCCGATCCGGTACATCGTCGGCGCCGACGCGTCGACCGACAGCCGCCCCGGCTTGTCCGCGCACTGGTACAGCAACGACCCGTCGTACGGCTTCGCCGCCGGATACCCGGTGGCCGTGATGCTCGACACCTTCGGCACGGCCGGCCCGTCGAAGTTCACCGGAAGCGCCGAACCGACCGTCTCCTCCAGGGACTTGCCGCCACTGCCCTGCTCCGGTGTCACATGGATCACCGCGTAGTCGTACGACGCACCGTTGCCGCCCGTCTCCCCGCCCTGGTCGATCCACTGCTGCGAGGTCTGCGCCCCGTCACCCCACCAGACGCCGTACGGCGCGATCTGGGAGCGCGTTGCCTGTGTGAGCGCCGTGCCCGTCAGCCCCTGGTCGTTGTACGACGGCACGAACGCGATGTTCCGGTACCAGCCGCCGTTCTTGCCGGCGTGCACGCAATGACCCGCCGTCCACACCAGGTTGGACCTGCCCGGGTGCGCCGGGTCCTCGACGACCGTCGCCGAGCAGACCATCGTGCCCTCGGGGGAATCGAAGAAGACCTTTCCGGCGGTGGCCGCGTTGGCGTGATACGTCGGCCGCACGGCCTTCGCCTCGACCGGCTCCGGCGTCGGGTCGGTCACCCCCTGGTCACCGGAGAGGTCGTTGTCGTCGACGCCCTTGTCCTTGTCCGGGTCGTTGGCGTCCCGCATCCGGTCCGGGTTCCACAGGCCCTTGATGATGGGGTTGATGAAGTCGTTGGCCTCGCGCAGCCAGTCGTCCCTGTCCCAGTTCTTCCAGGCGCCGTGCTTCCACTTGTCGATGTCGATCCCGTGCTCTTTGAGCTTGTTCCTGATGTCGTCCGGGATCTTGATCTTGCCGTCGCCGGTGTCGGCCGTGGCGGACGCGGACGCCGGGCCGCCCGCGTTGTCGTCGCCGGAGCTGTCGCAGGCGGTGGCGGTCAGCGCCAGCGCCGAAGCGAGGGCGACGGCCGCCAGCGCCCGGGGCGCGCCCCTTCGAAGGGTGAACGACGGCCGGATGGATCGCATGCTGGTGACTCCCCCTGTTGGTAAGGAACTTGGGCGTCACACTATGCGCTCGCTGTGCGGGCCCGCCCATGGAAGGGCAACGGTTTCGCTACGGGCGGTCCGGTGCGGCCGTCCCCGCGCTCCCGTCACTCGGACCCCGCTGGCCTCGTCAAACCGCGCTGACCCGGACGGGGGAGCTCCCGCTGGGTTCCGCCCGCTGGGTTCCGGCCGGGGGGCGAGCGTGCGGCCGCCGGTACCAGACGACGATCGGCATGTATCACGGTGTGCCGAACGGGGGGCCGGTGTCGGTGGCCGTTGGTTTTGGCAAGGCAAGGATCTTGAGGCAACCCGTAACCCACCGGCCGGTCCGGGGTTGGTAGCGGTGGGGGTCCCGCTGCCTGTGCCCGGTGCCCGCCGATCAACTCGCCTCTGGACAGCGGGGAGGACAGCGAGCCGTGGCCGTGACGGAGTCGGTGACCGGGGACACGTTCGGAGGAGCGCGCGCCGCGCACGAGGGGATCCTGAGACGCCAGTCGGCGCGCGAGTCGCGGGCGCGGACCTACGCGCGCGCCCTCCCCATCGTGCCGGTGCGGGCCCGTGGCCTGACCATCGAGGGCGCCGACGGCCGCCGCTACCTGGACTGCCTCTCCGGCGCCGGCACCCTCGCGCTCGGCCACAACCACCCGGTCGTACTGGAGGCGATCCGCAAAGTCCTCGACTCCGGCGCCCCGCTCTCCGTCCTCGACCTGGCGACCCCCGTCAAGGACGCCTTCATCACCGAGCTGTTCCGCACCCTGCCGCCCGGCCTCGCCGACCGCGCCCGCGTCCAGTTCTGCGGACCCGCCGGGACGGACGCCGTCGAAGCCGCCTTCAAACTCGTCCGGGCCGCGACCGGCCGCACCGGCATCCTCGCCTTCACCGGCGCGTACCACGGCATGACCAGCGGCGCGCTGGCCGCCTCCGGCGGGGCCTGCGATGTACGGGTCGCCCGGCTGCCCTACCCCCAGGACTATCGCTGCCCCTTCGGCGTCGGCGGCCCGGGCGGCGCCGAACTCGCCGCCCGCTGGACCGAGTCCGTCCTCGACGACCCCAAGTCCGGCGTCCCGCTGCCCGCCGGGATGATCCTCGAACCCGTCCAGGGCGAGGGTGGGGTGATCCCGGCGCCCGACGACTGGCTCCGGCGGATGCGGCAGCTCACCGCCGACCGCTCCATCCCCCTCATCGCGGACGAGATCCAGACCGGGGTGGGCAGGACCGGAGCCTTCTGGGCCGTCGAGCACAGCGGGGTCACCCCCGACGTGATGGTCCTGTCCAAGGCCATCGGCGGCAGCCTCCCTCTCGCCGTCGTCGTCTACCGCGACGACCTCGACGTCTGGGAACCCGGCGCCCACGCCGGCACGTTCCGTGGCAACCAACTCGCCATGGCCGCCGGCACGGCCACCCTCGCCCACGTCCGGGAGAACGGCCTCGCCGAACGCGCGGGTCTGCTCGGCTCCCGCATGCTCTCCCAGCTGCGAGGCCTCCAGGAGGAGTTCGCGTGCGTGGGCGACGTGCGGGGGCGGGGGCTGATGATCGGGGTGGAACTGGTGGATCCGGAGGGGGAGCAGGGCCCGGGAGCCGCGCAGGACGGGTACGCGCAGGCCGCGTGGGAGGGCGAGGGATATGCGCAGGCCCCGCACGACGGTGAGGTCCGGGGCTCCGGTAGGGGCAGGGCGGTGGACATGCGGGGCGGTGCCGTGGACGGAGGCGACTCGGACGGCGGTGCTGTGAGCGGGGTCGGCCGGCGCGAAGGTGCTGTGGGCACGGACGGCTGGGGCGGTGGGCGCGGTGGGCGTGGCGGTGCTGTGGGCGAGGGCGGCGGGCGCGGCAGTGCCATGGGCGAAGAGGGCAGGGGCGGCGGTGCCGTACTCGGCGGCGGGTGGGGTGGCGGTGCCGTACCCGGCGGCGGGTGGGACGGTGGCGCGGTGAGCGGGCGGGACGGCGGTGCCGTGAGCGGGTGGGACGGTGGCGCGGTGAGCAGGTGGAACGGTGGCGCGGGCCGTCGCCGTCCGCACCCGGCCGCTCCCGAACTGGCCTCCGCCGTGCAGCGCGCATGCCTGGAACGCGGGCTGATCGTCGAACTCGGCGGCCGCCACGCCGGTGTCGTCCGACTCCTGCCGCCGCTGACCATCACCGACGAACAGGCCGCCGCCGTCCTGGACCGCCTCGCCGACGCCGTGGCGGCGGTGGCCCGTGACCCGGCCGCCCACGGCGTACGGCCGCCCCGCCGACCGAGCGGCGGCAAGGAGCCGGCCGGCTAGCCCACCCATTCGGAACGGACCGACCGGCCACCGTGCCCGAGGCGACCGAGGCGACCGAGGCGAACACAACGCCCGCAGCGAACCCACCCGCCGGACCAACCGGAAGGCGCCCGCCCACCGGACCGCGGTCGGCAGGCCGGCCCCCGGGGCGCTGTCGGACCGCCGTGAGCAGGCCGCCGGCCCGGCGCCGCCGCACCGAAGCAGTCGCCCGGTGGGCCCGAACCGAATCACCCGGCCCGACCGGGCCGCGCATGACACCCCACATCGTCCACACCTCTCTCGTAAGGACAGCCGGCACCCGACTCACCCCCTGGACAGCCGAGTTCGCCGCACCCGACGGCCGACGGCCACCGGCCGACCCCGCACCGCCCGAGCCCCTGAGGAACCCCCTTGAACGCCACCCCCGCCCCCGACGACCACGGAGACCAAGGCCCACAGGGACGCCCCGTTCCGCTCGCCGAGTCGGTTCCCCAGCAACGCGGCCGCACATTCCCGCCCGAGCGGTCCCGGGACGACACCGGGGACCTTCTGGAACACCCCGACCCGCACATCGCCGCCCAGGCCGCCGCCGTGGAGAACCTGCTGCGCTGCTGGACACGTGAGACGAACCTCCCCGCGCCCGGCACCGGCACCCTCCGCATCCCGCTGCCGGCCAGCGGTACGGCCCTGATCACTCCGGTCCGCCACTGGTCCCCGACCGGCTGGCACCGCTTCGGCCCACCCCGCCTGGCCGGCACCCCCGATACCGCCCCGCCCGTCGACGCGCTCACCCTTGCGGCCCTGCTCAGCCGGGAGACGGCGGGAGCGGCTGGGGGCACGGTGGGTCGGCCGTCGGGCGGCCCCGTTCAGGTCGACGGCAGCCACGTTCAGGTCGACGGCAGCCCCGGTCCGGGCGGGGGTGTCGTCGACCAAGCCAACGGCAGTCCCCTCCGCCTCAACGGCGGCCCTCTCCAACCCGACGGCCAACCCCGCCTCGCCGAAGGCGCCCCCCGCACCCAGGCCGTCCCCTACGCCGGCGACCTCGTGGCCCGGGTCGCCGACTCCCTGCGCCGCACGGTCACCTTCATCGCGGATCGGCGTGCCCACCCCGCCGACGGCCCCGACCGCTTTCTCGGCGCCGAGCAGGCCCTCCTCCTCGGGCATCCACTGCACCCGACCCCGAAGAGCCGCGAGGGCCTGACCGACTCCGAAGCCCGGCTCTACTCACCGGAGTTGCGCGGCTCCTTCCCCCTGCACTGGATGGCGGTGGCCTCCTCCCTCCTCGCCACCGACTCCGCCTGGACGGAGCGTGGCCGCCCCGTCCCCGCGCCGCACCTCATGGAAAGCCTGGCCGGCACGGCTCTGCCCCTGCCCGACGGCTTTGCCGCCGCCCTGCCCCTGCACCCCTGGCAGGCCCGTGAGGCCCGCCACCGCGAGACGACCGCCGCCCTGCTCGACGCCGGACTCCTGCGCGACCTGGGCCCCCTCGGCGTCCCCTGGCATCCCACCTCCTCCGTACGAACCGTGCACCGCACCGGCGCTCCCGCCATGCTCAAGCTGTCGCTGGGCCTGCGCATCACCAACTCCCGCCGGGAGAACCTCCGCAAGGAACTCCACCGCGGCGTCGAGATGCACCGCCTGCTGCGCTCCGGCCTCGCCAAGCAGTGGCAGGCCGCCCACCCCGGCTTCGACATCGTGCGCGACCCCGCCTGGCTGGCCGTGGACGGCCAGGACGGCCGACCCGTGCCCGGACTCGACGTGATGATCAGGCACAACCCGTTCACCCCCGCCGCCGACGTGTCCTGCCTCGCCGGACTGGTCGCACCCGTCCCCCTCGACGCCCCGGCGGCGAACGGCGGTCCCCGGCCGTACCGGTCCCGGCTCGCCCTGGTGGTCGCCCGGCTCGCCGAACGCACCGGCCGCCCCGTCGGCGCCGTCAGCGCCGAGTGGTTCCTGCGCTACCTGGAGCAGGTCGTCCGCCCGGTGCTCTGGCTCGACGGCGAGGCCGGTATCGCCCTGGAGGCACACCAGCAGAACACCCTGCTCCTGCTGGACGCCGACGGCTGGCCCGCCGGCGGGCGCTACCGTGACAACCAGGGCTACTACTTCCGTGAGTCCCGGCGGGCGGAACTCGACGCCCGGCTGCCCGGCGTCGGCGAGCACAGCGACACCTTCGTCTCCGACGAGGTCACCGACGAACGCTTCGCCTACTACCTCGGCATCAACAACGTGCTCGGTCTGATCGGCGCGTTCGGCTCCCAGCGGCTCGCCGACGAGCGCCTGCTGCTCGCGGCCTTCCGCCGGTTCCTCACCGACGCGGCCTCCGGACCCGCCCGGCTGCGCACCTCCCTCCCCGGCCGCCTGCTCGACTCACCCGTCCTGCGCTGCAAGGCCAACCTGCTGACCCGCCTGCACGGCCTCGACGAACTCGTCGGCCCGGTCGACACCCAGTCCGTCTACGTCACCATCACCAACCCCCTCCACTCCTGACCGTCCGACCGCCCCGTCCACGCCGACTTTCATCACCGGCCCTCCCGCCCACCGCCCGACCTTCACCGGCCTCCGACCACTGACCCCACCCACTGCCCCTCATCCACCGCCCCTCATCCACCGCCCTTCATCCACCGCCCTCCAACCACCGACCTCCATTCACCTCACCGACCGAGGAACATGACCCACCTCGTCTCCTGAGAGGAGCGCACCATGCCTCCCACCGACGCGAGCGCCGACGCAGGCCCCGTACCGGTCCACCCCGTCCACCCCGGCCGCTCAGGTCCCGCCGAGGACACCCGGGACTGCGAGGACACCCTGGACCTCCGCCTGCCCGGCGATCTCCTCGCCCTCTTCGCCGGGAAGACGACCGGCCCCGATCCCGGTACGACGGTCCACACCGACGTGGGCGGGACACCTGGCCCCGACAACGGCGGTGGAGGACTGCCCGTACCGGCCGCGCCGCCCGCACCGCCCGCCCCGGACGGCACTCGCGCCGCCCCGACCACCGAGTCGCAGGCCCCCGCACTCGACCCTGACCGAGCCGCTGCGCTCGGGCATGACCGATCTGCCGTACTCGGACACGACCGAGCCGCCGCGGTCGACGACGAACGAGCTGCCGCGCTCAGTCACGATCGACAGACCCCGCTCGGTCATGGACAACCGACCCTGCTGGGCCACGACCGACCGAGCCCGCACACTCCTGACCGACCGACCCCGCATGCCGACGTCCGACCGGCTCCGCACGCTCAGGCCCGACCGACCCCGCTCCACCAAGACCCGCTCGGCCCACTGGACACGCTCGACCTGCTCGATCAGCCGGCCACCTGGGGCCCCACCGAGACCCCCGTCGGCGCCTTCCACCTCGTGCCCGTCCACGTCGAACGCGACCTGCCGATCATCAGCCGCTGGATGAACGACCCCGCCGTGGCCGCGTTCTGGCAGCTGGCCGGCTCACGGGCGCAGACGGAGGATCATCTGCGTGGCCAGCTCGAGGGAGACGGACGCAGCGTGCCCTGCCTGGGCAGTCTCGACGGCACCCCGATGAGCTACTGGGAGATCTACCGGGCCGACCTGGACCCGCTCGCCCGCCACTATCCGGCCCGCCCGCACGACACCGGAGTCCACGTCCTCATCGGCGATGCCGCCGACCGGGGGCGTGGCCTGGGGTCCGCCTTGCTCAGAGCCGTGGCCGATCTGGTACTCGATCACCGCCCCGCCTGTGCGCGCGTCGTCGCGGAGCCCGATCTTCGCAACACCCCCTCCGTGGCCGCCTTCCTCGGCGCGGGCTTCCGCTACGCCGCCGAGGTCGACCTGCCTGCCAAACGGGCCGCCCTCATGATCCGAGACCGGTCCCTACGTCATCTGATGTAGCGCTGAGTGATGGCGCGTACACATGTAGTACGAAGCGGCCGCCGATCAAGTTCCCGGTCACGCGGAAGAATTCGGAACAACCCGCTTCCCGGCCACCCGGAAGGAAACGACACGGGCAAACCCCCTGGCCTGCCCTTCCCTTGGCAGCCTCTTCGCAACTCCTCCTCAGCCCACCTGCCCAGGAGCACCTCGCGTGATCCCGCCCCTCGTCCCCGCCTTGATCGCCCGATTGTCAGTGCCGGGCCGTAGGGTGGTCGCGCTATGACGAAGCCCTCACTCCCTGAACTCCTGCATGCCGCTGTCACAGCTGTCGGCGGTACGGAGCGCCCCGGCCAGGTGACCATGGCCGAATCGGTCGCCGAAGCGATCGACGACGGATCCCATCTGCTGATCCAGGCCGGCACCGGCACCGGAAAGTCGCTCGGCTATCTGGTGCCCGCGCTGGCGCATGGCGAGCGGGTCGTCGTGGCGACGGCGACCCTCGCCCTGCAGAGACAGCTCGTGGAGCGGGACCTGCCGCGCACCGTCGACGCCCTGCACCCGCTGCTGCGCCGCCGCCCGGAGTTCGCGATGCTCAAGGGCCGGTCGAACTACCTGTGTCTGCACCGCCTGCACGAGGGCGTGCCGCAGGACGAGGAGGAGGGCCTCTTCGACCAGTTCGAGGCGGCGGCGCCGACCAGCAAGCTCGGTCAGGACCTGTTGCGACTGCGGGACTGGGCGGACGAGACCGAGACCGGTGACCGTGACGGCCTCACCCCGGGCGTCTCCGACAAGGCCTGGGCCCAGGTCTCGGTCTCCTCCCGGGAGTGTCTGGGTGCGTCCAAGTGCGCCTACGGCGCCGAGTGCTTCGCCGAGACGGCCCGTGAGCGCGCCAAGCTCGCGGACGTCGTCGTCACCAATCACGCGCTGCTGGCGATCGACGCCATCGAAGGTGCCCCGGTGCTCCCGCAGCACGAGGTGCTGATCGTGGACGAGGCGCACGAGCTGGTCTCGCGGGTCACCGGCGTCGCCACCGGCGAACTCACCGCGGGCCAGGTCAACCGTGCGGTCCGGCGCGCCGCCAAGCTGGTCGACGAGAAGGCCGCCGACCAGCTCCAGACCGCCGCCGAGGGCTTCGAGCGGCTGATGGAGCTGGCCCTGCCGGGCCGTCTGGAGGAGATCCCGGAGGATCTCGGCTACGCCCTGGCGGCCCTCAGGGACGCCGCCCGTACCGTGATCTCCGCGATCGGCACGACCCGCGACAAGTCGGTCCAGGACGAGGACGCGGTCCGCAAGCAGGCCCTGGCCTCGGTGGAGACCGTGCACGACGTGGCGGAGCGGATCGTGAACGGCTCCGAGTGGGACGTCGTCTGGTACGAACGCCACGACCGCTTCGGCGCCTCTGTGCGGGTCGCCCCGATGTCCGTCTCGGGCCTGCTCAGGGAGAAGCTCTTCGCGGACCGTTCGGTCACTCTCACCTCGGCGACCCTCAAGCTCGGCGGGGACTTCAACGGCGTCGGCGCATCCCTGGGTCTCGCCCCCGAGGGTACCGAGGGCGACGACCTTCCTCAGTGGAAGGGCGTCGACGTCGGTTCCCCCTTCGACTACCCGAAGCAGGGCATCCTCTACGTCGCCAAGCACCTGTCGCGCCCCGCGCGGGACGGTGACCGTGCCGACATGCTCGACGAACTGACCGAGCTGATCCAGGCGGCCGGAGGCCGCACCCTCGGCCTCTTCTCCTCGATGCGGGCCGCCCAGCAGGCCGCCGAGGAGCTGCGCGTCCGGATCCCCGAATTCCCGATACTGCTGCAGGGTGAGGAGACCCTCGGCGAGCTGATCAAGAACTTCGCGGCGGACCCCCGGACCTGTCTCTTCGGCACGCTGTCGCTGTGGCAGGGCGTCGACGTCCCGGGCCCCAGCTGCCAGCTGGTCGTCATGGACAAGATCCCGTTCCCGCGCCCGGACGACCCGCTGATGAGTGCCCGGCAGAAGGCCGTCGAGGACGCCGGTGGCAACGGCTTCATGGCGGTCGCCGCCACTCACGCCGCGCTCCTGATGGCCCAGGGCGCGGGCCGGCTGGTCCGGGCGTCGGGGGACCGGGGAGTGGTCGCCGTACTCGATCAGCGGCTGGCCACCGCGCGGTACGGCGGCTATCTGAAGTCGTCACTGCCCGACTTCTGGTTCACCACGGACCGTAACCAGGTCCGGAAGTCGCTGGCGGCCATCGACGCGGTGGCTCGGCAGGCGGAGACGGAGTGATCGCGGGTTAGCCTGACCCGGGGCCGGGTCAGGCTAACCCGCGATCCGAAGAGGCGGCCGCCGGGGGTCCGGACAGTACAAGACCCCGGAACCGGCGCAGGGGTCCCGGGGCCCGATCGAAGGGCGGGCGGGATGGCCGCCCGCCGCAGGCGTCACACGCGCCGCAGCACCGCGACGACCTTGCCCAGGATGGTCGCGTCGTCGCCGGGGATCGGCTCGTAGGCCGCGTTGTGAGGGAGGAGCCACACATGGCCGTCTTCGCGCTTGAAGCGCTTGACGGTGGCTTCGCCGTCGAGCATGGCGGCGACGATGTCGCCGTTCTCGGCGACCGGCTGGCGGCGGACGGTGACCCAGTCGCCGTCACAGATCGCGGCCTCGATCATGGAGTCACCGACGACCTTGAGCACGAACAGTTCGCCGTCGCCGACCAGCTGCCGAGGGAGGGGGAACACGTCCTCGACCGATTCCTCGGCGAGGATCGGGCCACCGGCGGCGATCCGGCCGACCAGCGGGACGTACGACGCGGCGGGCTTACCGGCGGTGTCCGTGGGCTGCACGCTCACGGCCTGGTCGGAGCCGCGTACCTCGTACGCGCGCGGGCGGTGCGGGTCGCGGCGCAGGAAGCCCTTGCGCTCCAGTGCCATCAGCTGGTGCGCCACCGAGGACGTGCTGGACAGGCCGACGGCCTGGCCGATCTCTCGCATCGACGGCGGATAGCCCCGCCGTTGCACCGAGTCCCTGATCACCTCGATCACCCGGCGCTGCCGGTCGGTGAGGCCCGAGCTGTCTGCCCGGATGCCTGGAGGTCGGCCCGGTAGGGAGCGCTTGTGCCCCTCGGGATTCACGGCTTCGTTCATGGCATGCACCGGGTCGAGTCGGCCCTGGGAGCGGTCCTGGGCGGTGATGGTGGCACTGTCTGCGGTCGTGGTCACGTCGGCCCCTCTCGATGGTCTCCCTGCTGGACAACGGTAGTTGCTTTCGAAAGGTTGCGCCAAACACACGTTCGAGTGAAAAAACGCGGATCACCGTACGCGATCACATGTCTGGGTGTATGGCTCACGCGGTACCCAGCGGACAAAAGGTCCCATTGTTGTACTCTTCACCGCCGGGCTGATGGCCTTGCGGGTGTGCCCAGTCTGCCATCCGGAGCCTCGCCGACCGGGACGACCGTCCCCATCTGCGCCGGAGTCGCACGTGACCTCCGTGCGGCGCCCACGGTATCTCCGTATCCGCCGTAGCGGTACGTGTGCGACACGCGCAACCTGGCGATGTATCAGCCAATCACCACATCTAGTGGTTGGATTGCTACAGCAGCCCACAAGTTGTGGTCCCCCGGGTCTCCGGTGCTTCTGAGATCGCCTATGCTTGGGGCTGCTTCGTAGGGCCCGGGTGGTCCAGCGAGGCCATTGAGTCTGCTGTGAGGAGGGTTGGAGATCATGCACTGCCCCTTCTGCAGGCACCCCGACAGCCGTGTGGTCGACAGTCGTACGACCGATGACGGCACGTCGATCCGCAGGCGCCGCCAGTGCCCTGACTGCTCCCGTCGTTTCACGACCGTGGAGACGTGCTCGCTCATGGTGGTGAAGCGGTCCGGAGTCACCGAGCCATTCAGCCGTATCAAGGTCATCAACGGCGTGCGCAAGGCGTGCCAGGGACGACCTGTCACCGAGGACGCACTCGCCCAGCTCGGCCAGCGGGTCGAGGAGGCGGTGCGGGCCACCGGAAGTGCCGAGCTGACCACCCATGACGTGGGGCTGGCCATACTCGGCCCGTTGCAGGAGCTCGACCTCGTCGCCTACCTGCGATTCGCCTCCGTCTACCGGGCTTTCGACTCGCTCGAGGACTTCGAGGCCGCGATCGCGGAGCTCAGGCAGGTGGCGCAGGACCCCGTCGCGGACGACGAAGACGCGGGAGCGGGGAGCCAGGAGGACGATCGCGGGCCGGGCGGTACCACCGGGGCGCCCGAGCCCGTCCATCTCGCCGGCTGACGGGCGGACCGGAACCGGGGGGAGGACCCGGATCCGATTGCCGGACGGCGATCCAGGACTTGTCGCGGGTGGCAGCTGAGGGTGCCCGCGGCGTCAGTACAGAACAGCGTGTCACGGGAACATCGTGGCATTTCAGGGCGTTTTTGCCCGTAGAGGGAGGCGGCATGACAGAGACGGCGAGCGGTCCGGCACGGAGTTCCCGCGCGAAGGGCACCAAGGCCACCAAGGGGCTGCGTATCGAGCGCATCCACACCACCCCCGGCGTGCATCCGTACGACGAGGTGAGCTGGGAGCGCCGTGACGTCGTCATGACCAACTGGCGCGACGGCTCGGTCAATTTCGAGCAGCGTGGCGTCGAGTTCCCCGACTTCTGGTCGGTGAACGCGGTCAACAT